>NZ_SNZY01000001.1:0-433134 GCF_004364275.1 Idiomarina sp. H2 | reverse complement strand
TTAAGTGGAGAGCCGTATGCGCTGAAAGGTGCACGTACGGTTCGGTGAGGAGAAGCAGGGAGATAGTGAGACTACGCCCTGCTTCTTACTCTACTCTGGACTGGCTCGGGCTGGCATTATGCCGCCGTCGTTATTGACCTGTTTGCGCGTCGGGTTATCGGCTGGTCGATGTCGCCTCGCCCTGACGCAGAGCTTGCTGCACGTGCACTGGATATGGCTTATGAAATGCGCGGTAAACCCGAGGGGGTGATGTTCCATAGTGATCAAGGTACTCAATATGGGGCACGAAAATTCAGGCAAAGGTTATGGCGTTACCAGATAACTCAAAGCATGAGTCGACGCGGAAACTGTTGGGACAATAGTCCAATGGAGCGAGTATTTAGAAGTTTAAAGTCTGAGTGGGTGCCGGCAACCGGTTACCGTTCAGCAATTGAAGCAAAACGAGATGTCAGTTACTTCCTAATGAATTATTACAACTGGGAGCGACCGCATCAATTTAATGATGGTCTACCACCGGCTAAAACAGAAAAATTAGCTAAAAAGGTGTCCGGGTTTTGTTGACCACTACATGCAGTTATGGATTTGTGGAGTATCGCACGTAAATCGCTGCTTGGTATCCCTCTTCCAAACTATGGAATGGTTGGGCGCTGGATTGCACACATGACTCACGGTCAATTCAGGCATAACGCCATTGCAAATCCCGCCAGGTAACCGGGGAGCATATTATAGGATGGACCACACACTATCTGATAGGCACGATTTTTGCTGCGTTACTCATTACTATTTGGGGAGAGTCGTGGCTTCACAATCCGACAATTACCCCGGCACTACTGGTCGGAATAGCTACCGTTTTAGCCCCTTTTCTAGTTATGCAGCCAGGTATGGGAGCAGGCATTGCAGCGTCCAAAACACAAAACCCAGCCTCTGCCCGACTACAGAGCTTAATAACACACACAGTTTTTGGGCTCGGCTTATATTTATCCGGCTGGGTAGTAAAACTTTTTTACTCAGTATAAAAATACCCAAACCGCTCGTTCAGCCGAATTTCCGTTCGAGAATTTACCCTTACGCCTTCTTAGCTTGCAGCCAGAGCGCTTCGAGTTCGTCGAGGTTGCAGTCGGTTGGGTGCTTGCCCTGGTCGCTCAGGCTTCGCTCTATGTGCTGAAAGCGGCTTTTGAATTTGTCGTTAGCGCGTTGCAGCGCGGCTTCGGGGTTTACTTGTTTGTGGCGGGCTAAATTAACTACGGCAAACAATAAGTCGCCAATTTCTTCTTCAATATGGTCCTGGTCGGTGGCTTCTTTTACTTCCTGAATTTCTTCGTCAACTTTGGCGTAAACGGGCTCGGCTTCGGTCCAGTCAAAACCTACTGACGCGGCACGCTTTTGCAGTTTGGCGGCTTTTAGAATACTGGGCAGTTGGCTGGGTATGTCGTCAAACACAGAGCCTTTGGCGTCTTTCTTTGTGCGCTCCTGCTGCTTTATCTGTTCCCACTGGGCTTTAATTTCGGCGTCAGACAGATTGCGCTGCGCATCGGTGCCGAACACATGCGGGTGGCGACTTATCAATTTTTCAGCGGTATGTGCAGCTATGTCGTCCAGCTCAAACTGCTGTTCTTCGCGCGCTAACTGAGCATAAAACACCACCTGAAACAGTAAATCGCCCAGCTCATCTTTTATCGACTGCCAGTTACCCGACTGAATGGCATCTACCACTTCGTAGGTTTCCTCTATGGTGTAAGGAATGAGCGAGGTCATGTTCTGCTTTAAATCCCAGGGGCAGCCACTTTCTGGGTTGCGTAGCTGAATCATAACCTGTTGCAGTTGTTGCATTCCTTTCACTGAGGTACCTCTATTGTTTCAACTAAAGCTTTAAAGTAATACGCTGAACCTGCTCAACACCATGAACCTGGCGCAGTCTGTCTGTAATACGGCTGAGCGCGTCGCTATCTTTTACGGTCAGAGTTAACACCACTGTCGCCGACTGTGACTTCGCATCGCTCTCGCTGTCCATTTGAGCCACTGCCGCCTTTTCATTCGACAGCACGCTGGTAATGTCATGTAACAAACCGTTACGATCTAAAGCCGACACACGCAGGCTTGCCCGGTATTCCTGTTTGGAATGCCCCGACCAGGACACTTCAATACCGCGCTCGGGGTGCTGATGCAATAAATGCTTCAATTGATCGCAGTCGCTGTGGTGTACGGATACGCCACGCCCCTGAGTAATAAACCCAGTAATGGGCTCACCCGGCAGCGGTTCGCAGCAGTTAGCAAAGTGCATCATCAGGTTACCGATGCCTTCTACCGTTACGTCCGACTTCGGCGTTTTTGGTGACTGCTTGGCTTTACGACGTTTAGTTAAGCGCTCTACTTTGTCGGCTTCGGTTTCCTGCGGTTTCAGGAAGTTCACCACCTGGTGCAAGCGAACGTCGCCAGCCCCAATAGCGGCTAACAAATCGTCCAACGTCGGCACGTTAAAGCGCTCGACCGCTTTGTTGGCATCCTGCACATGCAGTTGATACTTCTGCAGTTCGTTTTCCAGTAACTCTTTACCGGCCTGCAGGTTCTTTTCCCGGTCTTCTTTTTTGAAGTAGGTGTGAACCTTGGCTCGTGCCCGTGACGAATGCAGGTAACCCAGTTGCGGATTTAACCAGTCGCGCCGTGGTTGGGCGTTTTTCTGAGTCAGAATTTCAACCCGGTCACCGTTTTGCAACTGGTAAGTAAAAGGCACAATGCGGCTGTCGATTTTAGCGCCAATGCACTTATGCCCTACCTGACTGTGAATGTAGTAAGCAAAATCGAGCGGGGTTGAGCCCATGGGCAAATCGACCACCTCACCCTTCGGGGTAAACACGTACACACGGTCTTCAAACACCTGCGAGCGAATTTCATCTACCAGCGTTTCGCTGCCGGCCATGTCTTCGTGCCAGGCCAGTAGCTTACGCAGCCAGGCTATTTTGTCTTCAAAACCGTGGCGTTTACCGGCGGCTGCGCCCTCTTTGTACATCCAGTGAGCGGCCACGCCCAACTCGGCGTCGTCGTGCATGTCGTGCGAGCGTATCTGAATTTCAACGTTCTTGTGTTCAGGACCAATAACCACGGTATGTATGGACTGGTAGCCGTTCGGTTTAGGCGTTGCCACGTAGTCGTCAAACTCGGACGCAATATGGCGCCAACTGGAATGCACAACGCCTAGTGCGGCGTAACAGTCTTTCAGGTTATGCGTCAGAATACGTACGGCGCGAATGTCGAACAGCTGGTCAAACTGCAGATGCTTTTTCTGCATTTTGCGCCAAATAGAATAAATATGTTTGGGGCGACCATAGACATCGGCATCAATACCCTGCTGCTTCAGTGACTCCTGCAAACCTGACACAAAGTTATCTATGTAGAGTTCCCGGTCGGTACGGCGCTCATCCAAACGCTGAGCAATGGTTTTGTAGGTTTTAGGATGCAGGTAACGGAAAGAAATGTCCTCCAGTTCCCACTTCAGCTGCCCTATGCCTAACCGGTTAGCCAGCGGCGCGTATATTTCAGCGCACTCTTTAGCGGCCAGTACCCGGGTTTCTTCGTCGGCTTTCTTCACTTCGCGCAGGTAGCAAATGCGTTCGGCTAGCTTTATCAGCACCGCGCGCACATCTTCCACCATAGACAGTAACATGCGTCTCACATTGTCTATCTGGCTGCCGTCTGGCTGACCGTGTTGGAAGTGTTGTAAGTCACCTATACTTTGCATTTGCTGTACGTTACGCAGCAGCACAATCAGGGTTTTCGACTGTTTACCGGTGAGTTTGTCTAAATCGAGCTTGCCTGCTTCCAGCAATGGCACGTACAACGCCGCCAGCAAGGATTCTGCATCCAGCTTTAGTGGTGCCAGTATTTCGACCATTTCCTGGCCTTTCAGCAAAGCTTCAGCTTCCTCAGGAAACTGCTGCTTCAGTTGCTGAAAAGTACTTTCTAACGGCTCAGGATCACTCACAGCGTTCAGCCAGTGCTGTTCACTGTCTTTGTATTTGGGGTCATCCACGTGGGTACTGCGTACATGGACCATGATTTACGACGCTCTCTCCAGACAAACCATAGTTTCAATGTGATGCGTTTGCGGAAACATGTCAACTGTACTCAGGCCAATTATGCGGTAATTACAGCCCTTGCTTTCGGTTAGCATGCCGGCAATATCCCGCGCCAAAGTATCCGGTGCGCAGGAAACATACAAAATGCGTTGTGGTCTGTGTTCGGGCTTCAGCTTATGCAGCAACTTCACCACACCTTCAGCTCCCGGTCTGGCAGGATCTAAACACCACAAATCGGCGGGTTCGCCTAAGTCTGAAGCAGTTATTTCGTTTAAGTCAGCGCTAAGTGAACTCAGGTTATCCATACCGTTGATTTCGGCGTTAATCCGCGTCTGCTCGGCCATACGGTAAACACCTTCTACCGCCAGTACCGACTTTGCCCGGCGCGCCAACGGCAGACTGAAGTTACCAATACCGGCGAAAAAGTCATACACGCGCTGTGTTTTTTCTGGCTTCAGCCAGTCCATAGCCTGTTGCACCATGCGCTGGTTAATAACGCCGTTAACTTGTAGGAAGTCACCCGGCTGAAAATACAGCTTGTCGCCGTCGATGCTAGTATCAAAAGGCATTGCAGCACCGGCTAAAGGCTGCAGATCATTCTCGCTCTGTAACCAAATATTGGTTTTATTGACCGTTTGCCACTCCTGCAACGCCTGCATAGCATCACCCGGCAGCGCTTCCGTGATACGCAGCAAAATAATGGGCGTGTTGGTGTTTATTGCTTCAATATGGCCCAGCTTGCTGGCAACAGTCGATGTATTTAATAACGGGTATAGGGTATTTACGCATTGCAGCAGAACTTCATCGGCTACCAGGCAGTCCTGTATGGCGACAATATGGTGGCTTTGTGCTTCTCTGAAGCCAATCAGCAGCTTTTGCTCTTTGCCCAACCAGCGCGTTGCCAGCCTCACTCTGCGACGGTAACGCATCGGTTCGCTGACAAGAGGTTCCTGCCACGGCAAACTGCTGGTTTGGGGATTAAATACGCCGAACTTCTGAAACAGCTCTTCCACCACTTGCCGTTTATGAGCCAATTGTTTTTGCTCGTCTATATGCTGAAAGTCGCAACCTCCACAGCTAGCATAATACTCACAGGGCGCTTCGCGACGGTCGCTACTGGGTTCCAGAATGCGCTCTAAATGACCACTGTGTTTGCCGGCAGTTTTGTACTCTATAACTTCGCCCGGCAAGGCGCCCATGATAAAACGGGTGGACTGACCTTTTACAGCTGCACGTACAACCGCACGCGCCTGATGGTCAAGTGCTGACACCTGACCTTTTAGGGTTTTACTTACGGACTTATTGCGCTTCTGCGGCTTAAAAAATTGCGCCATGTTGGTTTTGCTTTACCTGATTTATTTCTAGTCTGTTTCTAAAATAACCGTTGCTACCGCGTAGTGCTTTTCATCACTAATGGATAAATGACTACCCCTGATGCCCTGCTCTTTTACCCATTGTGCCGCGGTTTCGGTGAAATGCCATTCGGGTTTACCGTATTCATCATGCACTACCTGCATGTGCTGAAAAGACAACCCCGCGGAAATGCCACGGCCGAAGGCTTTAGAACAGGCTTCTTTAGCGGCAAAACGCTTGGCCAGAAAAGCCGCTTCATCCACCGAGGCTGTCATTTCTTCCTGCTCTTTTGGCGTTAATACGCGTTTCACTAAACTGTTGCCACGAGCTAAAGACTGTTCTATACGGGCTACTTCAACAATGTCAGTACCTAAGCCCCAAATTGCCATTAGCGTGCCTTATCTAAAATATTGCGCATATCGCGCACAGCCTGATCCAAGCCAACCAATACCGCACGGGCTATAATCGAATGACCAATGTTCAGTTCACAAACTTGTGGAATTTCTGCCACTTCTAATGTGTTGTGATAGTGCAGACCGTGTCCCACATTCACCTGCAAACCAATAGAATGCGCGTATTCTGACGCTTCCATTAAGCGTGCCAGTTCAACGGTACGCTGCTCTTCAGTTTCAGCCTCAGCGTATTGTCCAGTGTGCAACTCCACAATCGGTGCGCCGGCTTTTTTAGCCGCGTCTATTTGCTCATGGTCAGCATCAATAAATAAAGAAACCTGGATACCTGCATCGCTTAAGCGACGAGTCGCATGGGTGATGGTTTCTAACTGACCAGCAACATTCAGGCCACCTTCCGTAGTCAGTTCCTGGCGTTTCTCCGGTACCAGACAACTGTAGGTAGGCTGCGTTTTTATCACTATATCGATCATTTCCTCGGTAACGGCCATTTCCAGATTCATGGGAACGTTCAGTGTCTGCTTCAGCATGGCAACGTCGCGGTCAGTAATGTGGCGACGGTCTTCACGCAAATGAATGGTAATGCCGTCGGCACCAGCTTGTTCGGCAATAGCTGCCGCAGCTACCGGGTCGGGATAACGAACTCCACGTGCGTTACGCAACGTGGCCACATGGTCAATGTTAACGCCCAGGCGTAAACCTTTCATTATTCAGCTCCTTTCGCTTTGGCTAGTTCTTCGTAATTCACTGACGCTTAATGCCCCGGAACAATTCACGACTGCGCAGCGGTTTATCACCTAAGTAAACCGCTAAGGCGTCACGCATAATATATTTTAGCAGTCTTAAGCGATTTTCGTCGTCAACATCCCACGCGGCCAGTTTTTGAATATCCGCCACCGAGTATGCTCGTTGTTGATTGTCTCTGGCTTGGGTCACAAAGCCATGATCGGGAATAAAATAGCACCACTTCGAGTCGGACAGCACATTACCGCTGTCGGCGTCATAATGCCAGTCAAACGCCGCTCCCAGATGCTGTAATAACTGCCACTCAAACTGACGCAAAACTGGCTCTACACGCTCGCTGTTGGTCATGTTTTGCAAGGCTGACAAATAGCTTTCAAAAAGCTCGGGGGCTTCAGCTTCTGCCGGCACCAGCCGTTGAATTAATTCGTTGAGGTAAAAGCCACTGTAGAGTTTATCGCCCTGCAACAGCAGCTTCTGAGTTGTCTGTTGCGGCTCCAGCAAGGTTAAGGTTTTTAAGTCGCTTCGGCCCTGGAATTCGGCCAGCAGCGGCATAAAAGGTTGGGCTAAACCACGCCAGGGGCTTTTCGGGCGTTTAGCCCCTTTGGCAACCACCCGAACCCGTCCTTTATCTTCAGTGAACAGATCCAGAATGAGACTGGTTTCCTGATAGTCCCAACGATGCAACACCAGTGCCCGCTGCGCCACCGGTTAATCTTCCCGGTAGCCCAGACTTTTCAGTGCCCGTTCGTCGTCCGACCAACCGGATTTCACCTTAACCCAAAGCTTCATCATGACTTTGTTGTCCAGCAGTTTTTCTAAATCGCGCCGGGCTTCGGTACCTATAGTTTTCAGCTTGCTTCCGCCCTGACCGATGATCATGCGTTTCTGCGCTTCGCGTTCAACCAGTATTAAGGCATGAATGTGAGTGGTGCCCTTTTCAGACTGACCAAACTGTTCAATTTCCACGGTCGTTTCATAAGGCAGTTCATCACCGGTAAAGCGCATTAGCTTTTCACGCACAATTTCTGCCGCCATAAAACGTACAGAACGGTCGGTTACATAGTCTTCGGGGTAATAGTGGTAGCCCGGCTGCAAATGCGAGCGAACAATTTTTCGCAGCTCATCAATATTGTCACCATGAGTTGCTGATATAGGCAGAATGGCGTCAAACTTATGCTGCTCATTCAGCCACTGCAAATGCGGTAACAAACGCTCTTTGTCTTTCAGCTGGTCGACTTTATTAACCAACAGAACCACCGGCGTTTTACTGCGCTGAATTTTTTCCAGCACCATTTTGTCGTCTTCTAGCCACTTTAAGTTTTCGACCACAAACAGCACTAAGTCCACGTCTTTTAACGCGGAAGAAGCGGTCTGATTCATCACCCGGTTTATGGCCCGGGGTTCTTCTTTATGCATACCCGGCGTGTCGACATAAATAGCCTGACAACCCTCGTCGGTGTCCACACCTAAAATACGATGACGGGTGGTCTGAGGTTTATTTGAGGTAATGCTGATTTTCTGACCCAGCAAATAATTAATCAATGTGGATTTACCCACATTCGGACGACCAACAATAGCGACAAAGCCGCTGTGTTTATTCTCGTCCAGTTCTATATCCAGCGTCATGCGCTCTCCTGCAAATGTTCTAATGCGGCCGTTGCTGCAGCCTGTTCGGCTTTACGGCGGCTGGTACCTGTGCCTTTAAAAGGGCTTTCGATACCTTCTATAGAACAGTTTACGGTAAATTGTTGATTATGCGCCTGCCCTTGCGTAGCGACCACGTCGTACTCAGGTAAAGGCTTCTGACGCGCCTGCAATAACTCCTGCAAGCGTGTTTTCGGATCTTTCTGGCTGGTACCAGGTTCAATCAAGGTTAACTGGGGTTCAAACCAATTAAGAATGACCTGCCGAATGGTATCCATGTCACTGTCGAGGTAAATGGCACCAATAATGGCTTCTACTGCATCGGCAAGAATGGACTCGCGACGATAACCGCCACTTTTTAATTCGCCCTGACCCAACGACAAAAAATCGCCCAGTCCCATTTTTTTACCAAGCTTTGCCAAAGAACGCCCGCAAACGATGGCGGCGCGCATGCGGCTTAAATCACCCTCAGCTACTTTGGGAAACTTTTGATACAAAGCTTCAGCTATCACCAGACCTAAAATAGAATCGCCCAGAAACTCCAGGCGTTCATTGTGCGTTGATGAAGCACTGCGGTGGGTCATTGCCTGACGCAATAAATCCTGCTTTTCAAAGCTATGACCAACAATTTTTTCCAGTTCCGTTAAAGGTGGTTTGGGCAAACTCACTCAATACTCCCTAGCCTTTCAAATCGAACTCCCGTAGGAACCCACGACGGCAACCAACTATCGCTACTGCGATCCATTTCAAAACTCATCCAGATGAATACCGCTCTGCCAACCAGCAGCTCTTCGTCAACAAAGCCCCAATAGCGGCTGTCACGAGAATTATCGCGGTTATCACCCATAGCAAAATACTGGCCTTCCGGCACCACCCACTCGTCTTTCTGTGTGCCCGGCTGATTAAAATACGACATAGTCCGTGGCGCAACACGTGGGTCGATAAGAATTTCGTGGCTTACATCGCCTAACTGTTCTTCATAGGTACGCAATGGCGACGAACCAGAGAAATACTCACCATCTGCTTTTAATGAGGTGGATACCACCTTCATTTCTTCACAGTCTTTCTCGCCAACGGCACACGCAGGCTGAATATAAAGTGACTTGTTTCGGTAAATAATACGGTCGCCAGGCAAGCCAATAACGCGTTTTATGTAATCTATGCTCGGTTCTTCCGGATATTTAAATACGGCGATATCGCCGCGTTCAGGCAACGAGGTATCCACCAACGTCTTTTGAAAAAGCGGATCTTTAATACCGTAGGAAAACTTTTCTACCAGAATAAAGTCGCCCTTTAGTAAGGTTGGCATCATTGAGCCTGACGGTATCTGAAATGGCTCGTATAACAATGTACGAACCACCAGTACTAAAGCAATCACTGGAAAAATAGACTCGCTCAGCTCCATAAGTTTAGGCTGAGGTGCCAGTGTGTCAATTTGCTGTTCGGTTAAAGCCTTGGTTGTTTTGGTCTCAACCTCAGCAATAACCGCTTTACGCTTTGGCTTCAGTACTCGCGCATCGTAAAGCCATAACAACCCGGACAGAACGGTAATAACGGTTAAAATAATTGAAAAATAATTGGCCATTTCCTATTTGCCTACTTTTAAAACCGCAAGAAAGGCTTCCTGAGGTACTTCTACGTTACCCAGGTTCTTCATGCGCTTTTTACCCTCTTTTTGTTTTTGTAAAAGCTTCTTCTTACGACTAATGTCGCCGCCATAACACTTCGCTGTTACGTTTTTACGCAACTGCTTGACCGTCGAGCGCGCAATAACATGGTTGCCAATGGTCGCCTGAATGGCAATATCAAACATTTGTCGTGGAATTAACTCACGCATTTTATCAACTAACATGCGGCCGCGCCCTTCAGCGTGATCACGGTGAGTGATCATTGCCAGCGCATCTACCCGGTCGCCGTTAATCAGTATATCGACACGAACCATGTCCGCAGGTTCAAATTTCTTGAACTGATAATCCAGTGAAGCATAACCACGACTGGTCGATTTTAACCGGTCGAAGAAATCCATAACCACTTCTGCCATGGGCAGCTCGTAAGTTACCGCAACTTGTTTACCATGATAAGCCATAGCCGTTTGTACGCCGCGTTTATCAACACATAAGGTAATCACATTACCCAGAAACTCTTGCGGAACCAAAATGTTGGCTTCCACAATAGGTTCGTAAATGGTTTCAATATCGTTAACCGCTGGCAAGTTCACCGGGTTATCCACTTTGACTATGCTGCCATCGGTCTTTTCAACTTCGTAAACAACCGTTGGTGCCGTGGTAATCAAGTCTATGTCGTACTCACGCTCTAAGCGTTCCTGAATAATTTCCATGTGCAGCATGCCAAGGAAACCACAACGGAAGCCAAAGCCAAGTGCCGCAGAGTTCTCCGGCTCATAAAAAAGCGACGCGTCATTTAACGACAATTTCCCCAAAGCATCCCGGAACGACTCATAGTCCTCTGAGCTGATTGGGAACATACCTGCGTAAACCTGAGGTTTGACTTTTTTAAAGCCCGGTACCGGTTCTTTTGCCGGGCTCTTCGTGTTGGTTAGAGTATCACCGACGGGGGCGCCCAAAATGTCTTTAATGCCTGAAATAACATAGCCCACCTCGCCGGTGTGTAAAATACCGGTTTCGTGAGGTTTCGGGTCAAAATAACCAACTTTATCAATTTGATACGACTGACCAGTAGACATTACTGTCATTTTCTCGCCGGCACGCAACGTTCCGTTGCGGACGCGAACCAAAGAAACAACCCCCTGATAATTATCAAACCAGGAGTCAATAATCAGTGCCTGTAATGGCTCTTCTGGTTCGCCCTTAGGCGGCGGTATTTGCCGGACAATGCGCTCAAGCACGTCGCCAATACCTAAACCAGTTTTAGCCGAACACTGAACCGCATCCACAGCTTCAATGCCGACAATGTCCTCTATTTCCTGTGCAACGCCCATAGCATCGGCCTGCGGCAAGTCAATTTTGTTCAATACCGGAACAACTTCCAGGTCCATTTCAATAGCGGTATAACAGTTTGCCAAAGTCTGCGCTTCAACACCCTGAGCTGCATCAACAACCAGCAGTGCGCCTTCACAACCCGCCAACGAACGCGAGACTTCATAAGAGAAGTCAACATGCCCTGGCGTATCGATGAAGTTTAACTGATAGGTTTCACCATCTTTAGCCGTGTAATAAAGGGTTACGCTCTGCGCTTTAATCGTAATACCCCGCTCACGCTCCAAATCCATGGAATCGAGTACTTGCTCAGCCATTTCACGGTCAGTCAGTCCACCGCAATGCTGGATCAAGCGGTCGGACAAGGTGGATTTACCGTGGTCAATGTGAGCGATGATCGAGAAGTTACGAATATTACTTTGCTTGAACGCCCTATTCGGCATTGATGATACCTCTGTAAAACTGAATTCTGGAACTTAAAAAATTAGTCCCGATCATACTCATGTTAGCGGCAAGAACAAAGGACTTTATGACAGTTCAGGGGTTTCAGTGCTGAACTTCAGCCGCGACGGTTTCCAGTTTGACCATTGCATTGACTTGAATGTCACGTTTACGGAACCAGCGTTTTAGTCCCCAGAAGGTAAAAGCAAAGCCAGCAAAGGACAATAAAATAACAAAACCTTCGGGTAACGTGCCTGTGTTTTCCAGTAGCACAGCTAATAGCAACAGTGTCAGTATAGGTAAACCGTAGAGTAGTAGAGCAAAACGTGTTACTGCGGTTTCCGGTACTTCTAGTTGCACCTGGTCGCCGGGACTAAACGTTTGTTCGGTAACCACAGTAAACTGCGCATTTCGGTCGGCAAAAACTTTACTTAAAATGCCAGCGCCACAGTTAGATACCTGCGCGCAACCCGAACAGGCCGTTTTTAACTGGGTGGTAACGGTTACGCGGTTGCCATCAACCGCGGTTACTTCTGCTACTTCTTTCATTATTTAACTTCCGCCGCTATGCGTTGAGCCATGGTTAAAGGTACCTGACCCACCACTGTCACAAGAAAGTTATTATAACGCTTTGAGAACAAAGTGTGTGAAGAAGATAGCGCGAGATCGGTTTCCATACCTTCTGTTAGCTCAGCCACATAAACAGAATATTCGGCGAGGCCATCGGAAAACAAATAATGATCAACCGGCGTTGCGTCAACAACGAGAGTGTGGCTTTGCTGGCTTAATAATTTGAATCCTCGCGGTGCCCACCGCGGCCCAACACTGTAGTTTATCGCACTTTGCACACGGAGGTCTTTTAACAGCGGTGGCATTTCAATATTGCTTATTTCTTTGGTTATTTCGGGAGCGGTATCACGAACCGATAAACTGGTTAGTTGCATTTGCTCCACAACATCGCCGGACTGATTCATCATGATCATTTTAAGCGGCATACCGTTCTTGCGGTCAATCCATAGTGCATAGCTGTAACGTTGATTATCTCGGCTTAAAATACGAATATGCTGGGCATTGCGACCTAAAACCCGTGCACCACCACCCACCATAACTTGATAACTATGGCTAAGACCCTCAAAGGGTTGAGAAAATGCGGCCGGAAAGATAGCGGTAATAGTATCAGACTCTAGCGCGTAATTACTGGATGAGGTATTAAAGTGGGCAACCTTGTTATCCACTCTTAAGATGCGAAAGTCCGGACCGTTCATTTGAATTAACAGTTCGGTACTTCCTGTCTCCGGATCGTTGCCCTGTAGCCACTGATAAGGCTCAATTTGATCACCATGTACATGAACTAAAGAAGCCTCAAAATTCAGTTCAGTTAAAGCTTCTGCCATACGGTTGAACCAGTCAGCGCCACTTTCTGCTGGTTCGTTAGTCTGCTGTGCGCTTACCGAGAAGGTGCTGGCGAATAAAACAGCGCCACATAAAATAGACCGATACAACCGAGTTATCATAGCCTTAATTACCTTTGTTGAGCTCCTGCTCTGACTGCTCATCTTTTTCTGCTTGCTCTGTTTTCTGCTGCAACATCAATTGTTGTTGATGATCAATCAGGTATGACTGAACCTGACGGCGTCTTTGCTGATCGCTGATTTGCGACATTGGCTCAACACGATTCAAGCTCACCGGCTCACGGCCACCACCAATGGGGCTGGTCAGCAGAGTAGGTTCTGCGCTGCTACCATCGGGTGTCGCGGGTTGCTGATAAGTTTGCACTGTCATCACCGCAACCACGGCCACACTTGCTGCAACGGCAACTTTGGCGAAAGGCTGGAACCAACGTGAAGCCGCTTTATTCTGGCTCTTAGAGCGACCAAAACCTGGCTTAACGACATTGGACTCCTGGCTTACGCTAACACGAACACGCTCGCTAATATCAAGGCTGATATCCGAGTTTAAGTCACCTTTTATTGCCGCGCGAATAACACTGTAACGGTGCCACTCCTGCTGAGCCTGTTCATCTTGCAACAGTGCTTCAATTTCATCGGCATTGATGAGTTGTTCATCAAACAGCGCGGATGTTGATTCTGATTTATTCCGAGACATAGATGCCCCTCTGTTAGTTTACCGTTCCAGCAACGGTCGGAGTTGATTATCTATTGCTTCCCGAGCGCGAAAGATGCGAGAGCGGACAGTACCTATAGGACAATCCATTTCTAGCGCAATTTCCTCGTAACCGAGACCTTCAATTTCCCTTAAAGTAATTGCCCGACGTAAATCATCCGGCAATTCATCAATTGTTTTTAATACCACATCTCGAATCTCATCAGAGAGCATTTGCCTTTCCGGAGAGGCGCTGTCTCTTAGCGCACCGGCTCCTTCATAAAACTCTGCGTCTTCTGCATCAATGTCAGATGCGGGCGGTTTTCTACCTTGCGAAACTAAATAGTTTTTCGCCGTATTCACCGCAATTCGGTACAGCCAGGTATAAAAGGCACTGTCGCCACGGAAGTTCGGTAACGCCCGATACGCTTTTATAAACGCTTCCTGTGCAACATCAGCTACGTCGCCCTGTTGTTTGACATAACGCGATATCAAACTCATGACTTTATGCTGATACTTTTTTACCAGCAGATCAAAAGCTCGGTTATCACCTTGTTGTACTCTTTCGACCAGCTGTTGGTCACTCACCTGTTCGCTCATCCGAGCCTGTTCTCCCTTAACCCAGGAACTGCTGGAACTGGCGGCCCGTCCTGTTTCTTACTGACTGTGACAGAGCCGCATGTAAAAAGTTCGCAAAAATATCGTCAAATGCGTAAAATCGTTCAAAATTCACATTGAGTACTTTATGGAACCTGTTGCAAATTATCAATGCGATGTACTGATTATTGGTTCGGGAGCCGCGGGATTAACTACCGCTTTACAGTTGGCCGATAACTTAAACGTTACGGTACTAAGTAAAGGCCCGCTGACTGAAGGCTCAACCTTTTACGCGCAAGGCGGCATTGCCGCAGTATTCGACGAAAACGACAGTATTGAGAGTCACATCGAGGATACCTTAATTGCCGGCGCCGGCCTTTGCGATCCCGAAGCCGTTAAGTTTACCACAGAAAACGCGCGCGCAAGTCTGCAATGGCTGATTGATGCCGGCGTGGGTTTTGATCAAGTCGAGTCTAAAGACAGCAACCCAGCGTACCACCTGAACCGTGAAGGCGGTCACAGTCATCGACGAATTCTGCACGCAGCAGATGCCACCGGCAAAGCGGTACAGACAACATTGCAGAAAAAAGCAATGGAGCATCCAAATATTCAGGTGCTGGAACGATACAACGCGGTCGATTTGATCACGGGTTCTCGTATCGGTAAACCTGACGGTTGCTATGGAGCTTATGTCTGGAGCCGTCAGAAAGAACAAGTGGAAACCGTTGCGGCAGGCTGTGTGGTATTGGCTACGGGCGGTGCAAGTAAGGTATATCAGTATACCAGTAACCCGGATATTGCCAGCGGCGACGGTATTGCCATGGCCTGGCGCGCAGGCTGCAGTGTGGCCAATATGGAATTTAATCAGTTCCATCCAACCTGTTTATTTCACCCCAACGCGCAGAGTTTTCTATTAAGCGAAGCCTTGCGTGGCGAAGGCGCTTTGCTGAAACGGCCCGACGGAACTCGTTTTATGCCGGACTTTCATGAGTCTGCTGAATTGGCTCCGCGCGACGTGGTTGCCCGCGCTATCGACTTTGAAATGAAGCGTCTGGGTGCTGACTGCATGTATCTGGATATTTCTCATAAACCGAAAGACTTTATTCAGCATCACTTCCCTACCATTATGGAAAAATGCTTGTCGCTGGGTATTGATATCAGCAAACAGCCGATGCCGGTTGTTCCTGCGGCCCATTACACCTGTGGCGGTGTTAAAACCGATATGAACGCAGCGACCGATTTACCCAACTTGTATGCTGTTGGTGAGGTTGCCTGCACAGGTCTGCACGGAGCCAATCGCATGGCTAGCAACTCGCTGCTGGAATGTCTGGTTTTCGCCCGTGCGGCGGCTAAAGATATTTTATCTAAACGCCCTCATCAGAAGGCCTTAAATCATATTCCCGGTTGGGATGAAAGTCAGGTAGGTAATTCCGACGAGGAAGTTATAATTCAACATAACTGGCATGAGCTACGACTGTTCATGTGGGACTACGTTGGCATTGTGCGTACCACCAAGCGTCTGGAACGGGCCCTTCACCGAATTCAGTTGCTACAGCGCGAAATTCACGAGTATTACTCGAACTTCCGCGTGAGTAACAATTTACTGGAGTTACGTAACTTAGTGCAGGTATCAGAGCTTATTGTGCGAAGCGCTATTAGTCGTAAAGAAAGTCGCGGCTTACATTATACTCTCGACTACCCTGACACATTGCCGGATCCTCAGCCTACGGTGCTGACACCGAAAAGTTAAGGCTCTGACAACTGTTGTAACTGGCGCCGCAGTTTTATCTGCTGCGCCTTTGACAACTGAAACCACCAAACCCGGAGCCAGTGCCGCTTTTCCTGACCTTTTTCTGTTTTATAGGCAAGCGGCAGTAAAACCAACATACCGCCTACGACCAGTGCCTTGCTGAATAATTGACAACGTTCACCCAGCCACCACCAGTAACGTCCGCACGCTGACACAGACAACACGCGCATAGGTCGCTGTAAACGAAAATAACTGTCAGGGTTCACCGCGCGGGTCTATACCTTAACGCGTGACAACATAAACCGAATCATTTCAGCAAGTTCTTCGTCTTCACACTTTTGGTGACCCATAAACCAGGCAAAAAGATCCGGGTCATCGCAGGTAATTAAACGGCGAAATACCGCTTTTTGTTCTTCACTTAGTTCGTCGTAAGCCTGATCAACAAAAGGTTCAAATAATACATCCAGCTCCAGCATGCCCCGGCGGCACGCCCAACGTAAACGACGCTTGTCTTTTAGTGCTTCTTCTGACTGTTTTAACGGCAACATAAAATCTCCGCAGCAATTGCCCTTGTAATTCGATAATGTGCCCTAATATTACCACGTAAGCCATTTAATAAGGAGTCATTGTGGTTGAGTTAACGCAGCATTTTACTGACGCAAATCAGGATCACCTTTCCGTTCAACTGACGGACTATGGTATCCTCTCGGTTTCTGGCGAAGATGCTGACAGTTTTTTACAGGGTCAGCTGACATGTGATTTACGCAAACTCGACCAGGATAATTGCTTATATGGCGCACATTGCGATCAAACCGGAAAAGCGTTTAGCATCTTCTGGCTTTATCGCGAAGACGACGCCGTTTTTTTAATTATGCATCGCAGTGCAATTGAAGGCTCTTTGGCACAATTAAAGAAATTCGGTGTCTTTAGTAAAGTCACTATTGAAGATGTAAGCGACGACTGGAGCATAGCCGGTGTTTTCGGTAGCAAAGCAGCCAGCGTTGCAGCAGAATTTGATGGCCGGGTAATGCAGGTTGGGACCAGTCCCGACCAATATCTGTTACTCAGCCAACAGCCAATTTCTACGGATTATCCGCAACCTTACTGGGATGCGTTGGAAATTGAACGGGTTCGTCCACAACTTACGTCTGAGAACATCCAGGCGTTTGTCCCGCAAATGATGAATTTGCAGGTGTGGGATGGAATCAGTTTTGACAAAGGATGTTATATCGGCCAGGAGACTATTGCCCGGATGAAATATTTGGGCAAACAGAAACGGGCGCTCTTTCGCTTATCCGGTAAAGTAACGGCTCAAGTTACTGCTGGTACGCAATTAGAGAAAGCCATTGGCGAGAACTGGCGTCGTGCAGGTACGGTCATTATGGCAGTGAACCGCACCGACACCCAAGTGGACTTATTAGCTGTTTTACCCAGTGACATAGACACTGACACGGCTATACGAGTCCGGGATGACGACGCAAGTCTTCTGGAAATACACTCACTGCCTTATCAATTAGGTTAAATTTATGAGCGAAACCATTGCACCAAACAAAGTCGTGGCTATCAACTATGCCGTTAAAACGGAAGATGGCCAGACGCTGGACCAGTCTAAAGATGGCAGCCCACTGAACTTCATCCACGGTCGTGGCATGCTGATTCCTGGTCTGGAAAATGCACTGGAAGGCAAAAAAGTTGGCGATAGCTTCACTGCAGAAGTTAAACCAGAAGAAGCTTATGGCGAACGTCATGACGGCTTAATCCAGACTGTACCACGTAACCTGTTCGGCGAAAACGAAGTACAGCCTGGCATGCAGTTCCGTGCCAGCACGGATCAAGGCGAACAGTCTGTTGTTATCGTTGAAGTAAAAGACGACGAAGTGACTGTTGACGGTAACCACCCACTGGCCGGTGTTAACCTGAACTTTGACGTAGAAGTTATTGAAGTTCGTGAAGCGACTGAGCAAGAACTTGAGCACGGTCACGTTCACACTGACGGCGAAGATCACTAAGCGCTGTTTTTGATAAAAGAAACCCGGCTAATAAGCCGGGTTTTTTTGTTTCAGAGAGGTAATTAATCCGCTTTTGGGCGCATATGCGGGAACAATAATACGTCGCGAATAGACGCAGAATCCGTTAGCAACATTACCAGACGGTCAATACCGATGCCCTGACCGGCTGTTGGCGGCATACCGTGTTCCAGTGCGGTGACATAATCTTCGTCGTAGAACATGGCTTCGTCGTCGCCCGCTTCTTTCTGTTCAACTTGCTCGCGAAAACGTTCAGCCTGATCTTCAGCATCGTTAAGCTCCGAGAAACCATTCGCCAACTCACGACCACCGGCAAAGAATTCAAAACGATCAGTCACAAACGGATTGTCGTCGTGACGACGAGCCAACGGTGAAACTTCAGCCGGGTACGCAGTAATAAAGGTAGGCTGAATTAAACGATGCTCAGCAACAGTCTCAAAAATTTCGATTTGAACTTTACCTAAGCCCCACGACGGCTTAACACTGACACCAACCTGCTCGGCAATTTCAGTTGCTGTGTTCATGTCATTAAGCTGCTCAAGGCTCACTTCCGGCATGTACTTAACAATAGCTTCCAGCACTGTCATGCGCTCAAACGGCTTACCGAAATCATAATCCACGCCCTGGCTGGTAAACTGAGCAGAGCCTAAGACCGACTCAGCCGCACCGCGTAACATCTGCTCGGTTAAATCCATTAAGTCGTGATAATCCGCGTACGCCCAGTAGAACTCCAGCATAGTAAACTCTGGGTTATGGCGTGTGGAGAGACCTTCATTACGGAAATTACGGTTAATTTCGAACACCTTCTCAAAACCACCAACGACTAAACGTTTCAGGTAAAGTTCTGGTGCAATACGTAAAAACAGCTCCATATCCAGTGCGTTATGGTGCGTGCTGAAAGGACGAGCTGCGGCGCCACCCGGAATAGCCTGCATCATAGGAGTTTCAACTTCCAGAAACTGACGGTCACTTAAAAAACGACGAATATAGTCAATGATTTTAGAGCGAGCCATGAAAGTACTGCGAGACTCTTCGTTGGTAATCAGGTCCAGATAACGCTGACGATAACGCATTTCCTGATCTGACAAACCATGGAATTTATCCGGCAAAGGACGCAGTGCTTTAGTCAGCAAACGTACTTCGTCAACTTGCACACTTAACTCTCCGGTTCCGGTAATAAACAAGGTACCAGAAGCGCCGAGAATATCGCCTAAATCCCACTTTTTAAATTCCGTGTTGTAATAACCTTCAGGCAGGTTGTCGCGGGCAACATACAGTTGAATTTTTCCGCTCATATCCTGAATGGTTGCGAAACTGGCTTTCCCCATAATACGGCGGGTCATCATACGGCCGGCAACTTTCACGCGAATGCCTTTTTCTGCCAGCTCTTCTTTACTCAGATTATCGTATTCAGCGTGTAAGTCACCAGCTAACGAGTCCCGACGGAAATCGTTCGGGAATGCGATACCCTTATCGCGAAGCGCCGACAGTTTCGCCTTTCGCTGCGCGATCTGTTCGTTTACGTCTACTTCAGGTGCCTGCGATTTATCAGTCATTATCGATTTTCCTCTGTCGGGATACTTAAATTAAACTTACAGCCCGCTTTTTAAGCTGGCTTCAATAAACGGGTCAAGTGCGCCATCAAGCACAGCTTGGGTATTACGGTTTTCGATACCCGTACGTAAATCTTTGATACGCGCATCGTCCAGAACATAAGAGCGAATTTGACTGCCCCAGCCGATATCAGCTTTTGAGTCTTCTAATGCCTGTTTCTCTTCGTTCTGTTTCTGTAATTCAAATTCGTACAATTTCGCTTTCAGCTGTTTCATTGCTGAGTCGCGGTTCTTGTGCTGCGAACGGTCACTCTGACATTGCACCACAATGCCTGTTGGTTCGTGCGTTAAACGAACTGCAGAATCGGTACGGTTAACGTGCTGACCACCGGCACCCGATGCCCGATAGGTATCCACCCGCAGGTCAGACGGATCAATTTCAATATCAATGTCGTCGTCTACTTCCGGGTAAACAAAAACCGAAGCGAACGATGTATGACGGCGATTACCTGAGTCGAAGGGGGATTTACGTACTAAACGGTGCACACCGGTTTCAGTACGCAGCCAGCCGTAGGCGTATTCTCCGACCACACGTACCGTAGCCGATTTTATACCAGCGACATCGCCTTCTGACAGCTCAGTAATTTCCGCTTTAAAGTCATGCGCTTCTGCCCAGCGCAAATACATGCGTAGCAGCATATTAGCCCAGTCCTGAGCTTCGGTTCCGCCGGAGCCTGACTGAATATCCAGGTAGCAGTCTGCCGAGTCGTTGTCTTTTGAAAACATACGACGAAACTCTAAAGCTTCCAGCTGTTTTACTAAACCGGACAGCTCTTCATGGGCTTCGTTAAAGGTGTCTTCGTCTTCTGCTTCCACTGCAAGATCAACAAGACCCTCGACATCATCCAGCCCTTGCTGAAGTTTATCCAAGGTTTGTACCACTTGCTCTAATGCCGCACGCTCTTTACCTAAGGCTTGCGCCTTGGGTGGATCATCCCACACATTGGGCTGTTCCATCTCACGGGTAACTTCTTCCAGACGCTCTAACTTAGCATCGTAGTCAAAGATACCCCCTAAGCGAATTACTACGCTCACGCATTTCTTTGATGTTGTTGTAGGTTGCGTTGGTCTCGAACATGCGACTACCTAATTCTGTTAATTCTAAAAGGGGCGTAGTTTAACGTATTGCGCGGATTTGCTCCACCAACAACTGAACGTTTGTGCGTCCGCGAAAGTGATTAAGTTGTGGCTTGTATAAAAGTTCAACAACCGAGGCCTGCTGCGCCGGCCATTGTTGTGTATCAACGTTAAAGGCAATCGCATCTAATAATTCGCCTTGCGGGTGACGCACAACCAATTTTAGATGTCGCTCTCCGACAATACGCTGATCCACCAGCTCAAACTGGCCGTCAAACATAGGCTCGGGAAACTGCTGACCCCAGGGACCTGCACTTTGCAGCATATTCACACTGTCCTGCGAAAGTTGCAGTGTTGTGAGTTCGCCATCAGACCAGAACACACGTTGCTTCTGTTCTTCTGACAACCACTCCGACGCAACTTGCTCCGCCAGTTCAGAAAAGCGCGCCAGATTTTCTTTTTTCATGGTTAAGCCGGCGGCCATGGCATGTCCCCCGAAACGTTCCATAATGCCCGGCTGCAGACTATGAACACGTTCCAGTAAATCCCGCATATGCAGACCACTAACCGAACGTGCGGAGCCTTTTAGGAATTCATCGTCATCGTTGGCTAACGCAATAACCGGCCGGTTCACCTGCTCTTTTACCCGGCCCGCGACAATACCAATGACACCAGCATGCCAGTCCGGCTGATACAAAGTGACTAAATCAGGCACCTGCCCTTGATCAAAACGCAGCTTTGCGACAGCGCTTTCGGCGTGCTCGCGCATTTCCGTTTCAATCGATTTACGTTGCTGGTTTAAATCGTTAAGTTGCTGCGCTAACTGCTGCGCCCGGGTCTCACCCGCTAATAAGCACTCTATTCCCAGCCCAATATCGTCTAAGCGGCCAGCAGCATTAATTCGCGGACCAAGGGCAAACCCTAAATCACTGGCGGCCAGCTGACTGGCATCACGGTTCGCAACTTCCAGCAACGCTTTAATTCCGGGTCGGCTCATGCCTTTACGAATACGGGCTATCCCCTGCTGCACTAATACGCGATTGTTATAATCCAGCGGTACAACATCCGCTACAGTGCCAAGAGCAACAAGATCCAGCCAGTCAGCCAGGTTAGGTAACGGTTCAACGCCTTGTTCACGTAACGCTGAACGCAACGCCAGCAGGACATAAAACGCCACACCCACACCCGCTAAATTTTTGCTGGGAAACTCACAGCCATGCTGATTCGGGTTCACTATCGCATTAGCCGGAGGCAGCTCTTCAGGCGGCAAATGGTGGTCGGTAACCAACACTTGTATGCCCTTCTCACGAGCAAGTGCAATAGCTTCGTTCGCTGCAATGCCGTTATCGACAGTCACAATTAACTGCACATTCTCGACAGCTAGTTGTTCTACCATGGCAACAGAAAGTCCGTAGCCGTCAGTCATTCGGTTTGGTACGCGATACCCCACCTGCTGTAGACCAAAGGCCTGCAAGGCCGACACCATTAATGCCGAACTGGTTGCACCGTCGGCATCAAAATCACCGCAAATACAAACTTTTTCTTGATTTTTTAACGCATTTTGCAGCAGTTCAACGGCTTTTCCGATGTCTCTTAACGAAGAAAAATGCAGTAAACCGGAGGCTTTCAAAGATAATTCGTCAGCACGACGGACACCCCGGCGGGCATAAATTTGCCGCAACAAAGGTGGCATTTGTTGCGGCAAAAAGTCATCGTCAACCAGTTGATAACGACGTATTTCATAATCACTCATGAATTACTGTGACTCACCTTTTTTAATTTCAGCAATTAAGCGTGATGCAGGTAACGCCCCCGGTACTAAGCGACCGTCGGGCAGAACGATAGCGGGCGTACCGCTTACCCCAAAAGATTTGCCCAGTTGGTAGTGCTCAGCAACCGGATTGGAGCAGCTTGAGTCGCCACTGTAATTTTCGTCTTCTTTAAAGGCGGTAATGGCCGCTTTTTTGTCATCCGCACACCAAACGGTTTGTAGCTGCTGCCCGCCTTTGCTACTCATACCACCACGGGGAAAGGCCAGGTATTTTATGGTAATGCCTTGTGCGTGATAGCTGTCCATGTTTTCGTGCAGGCGCTGACAATAACCGCAGGTAGTGTCAGTAAAAACCGTTACCTGATATTTCTCATTCTCAGCCGGGTACACGATCATATCGTCAGCAAAGCCTTTTAGCATTTTCAGGCGAACTTTAGCCATGCCGGCTTCACTTAAATTTTCCGGTTCACTCCCGGTTATATCAAACACATTGCCGCTAATAAGCCGTTCACCGTCATCTGACACATAAAACATGCCCTGATTAGTCACCGCACGGACATAGCCGTCAATTTCACCGGGCTCTGTGGACAACACTTCAATACCAATTTTATTCAGGTGCCGGGTGTCGACTTCACTTTGTTCCGCACTAATAGCCGACGCACTGAAACTTGCGCCGACCAGCCCTACTAATCCAACTACAGACATTAAATTGCGCATAAATACCTCTTAAATTAACTGTCCGAACCCTACCCTGTTACCAGCCAAAATGCAATTAGCCTCGCGGGTGATGCTGAGCATGTAAGGCCTGCAGACGTTCACGTGCAACCTGGGTATAAATTTGTGTGGTAGATAAATCACTGTGACCTAACAGTAGCTGTAAGACACGTAAATCGGCCCCATGGTTCAGCAAGTGCGTGGCAAAGGCATGGCGTAAAGTGTGTGGCGACAAATGGGCGTAAATGCCGGCCTCTTCGGCGTAGTGCTTTAATCTGTACCAAAATGCCTGACGCGTTAATAACGAGCCTCGCTGTGTAACGAATATCCAGGGACTACTCTTATCAGTTATTGCCGGGCGCCCATGCTTTAAATAATTGTCCAGCCACTCCAGCGCTTCTTCCCCTAACGGCACCAAACGTTCTTTGTTGCCTTTGCCAACAACCCGAACTAAGCCTTGCTGGCGGCTCAACTGATCATATTGCAGACGAATAAGTTCGGTTACCCTTAACCCGGTAGCATAGAGCACTTCCAACATAGTTCTGTCACGCAGACCAATAGGAGTTTCTGTATCCGGTTGTTCCAATAGAGAAATTACATCCTCTTCGCTTAACGAATGTGGAATGCTTTGCGGTAATTTAGGGCGTTTCAGGCGTGTGGTCGGATCTACTGCCATCCACTG
Organism: Idiomarina sp. H2; assembly: GCF_004364275.1. Taxonomy (NCBI): domain Bacteria; kingdom Pseudomonadati; phylum Pseudomonadota; class Gammaproteobacteria; order Alteromonadales; family Idiomarinaceae; genus Idiomarina; species Idiomarina sp. H2. The sequence continues at coordinate 409,178 of NZ_SNZY01000001.1, read as the reverse complement.
CTGTTTTACAGCAAACTGGAAGAATTTCTTCGTCGAACTTAAAAAACGCGAGGTACTTCGTGGCGATAAGCCTTGCATACGCCGCCACAACAGGTAGTCCTGCAGCACCACTTCATCGGTGTCCATTAAGGACTTTTTCAATGGTATTAAATATTCGCAGAAACGACGAAGATCACTGCGATAAGCAGCCTGAGTATTATCGCTGGAACCATGATGCAGCCACAAGTGCTCAGTAAAAGCATCAATACGGTCTTCGTCCTCTGGGCGGAGTTGCTTCATGCGTTTTGGAAATTAGCGAAGTGATAATGCCATTATGCCGTATAGTAAGAGCCGCGGGAACTCTTACTAAAAATAACTAGCTAAGAAAAGAAAGAGCCGCTAGTGGGTAATACCCAGCTTTTGCAGAACATCGTAAAGACCGGCTGGCCCTTTGTGTTTGTATTTGTATTCGTCTTCTTCTTCCGTTTGCGGATGTTTCTTCTTTTCCAGCCGCTGACGAACCCGCCAGTCCAGGTTATGAAGAAGCTCCAGGGGCAAACGATCAGGCGTTGCATCGGGAATAAGCGGCTGAGGATGAGTTGCGTCCTGCAGTTTAAAGTCTGACAACTGACTAACTGTTGCATAGACACCACTAGCCAGCACCATGCCTGGCTTTACATCTAAAGGCCGCGTTCTGCCGGCACCAATGGTTCTTTGCCAGTTAACTTGCGCAGGGCGCTCAGAAATAACCGGGTCGTCACCCAAGGCAGACACCCAATAAGCAAACTCGCCCGCGAAGCCGTGATTAACTGCTTCGCTCGCGTGTTGCTCAAAGAAATGAGCGGCCTGGTTTTCGACAGCACTATTCTGTACAGCTGAAACTTGACTCATTAAGACTCTGGATAATCGGTTACAGATACTTCTGTATCGGCCAAAGTCCTAAAAGTTTAAGTTTTCTCTTTACAGCTAAGCTAAGACTGTTATTATACGCGCCTCTTGAGTGGAGGGGTTCCCGAGTGGCCAAAGGGATCAGACTGTAAATCTGACGGCTCAGCCTTCGCAGGTTCGAATCCTGCCCCCTCCACCATTTCTTTACTGCACCGGCAGTTGGCTATCAGCCTGAATTACTCTTCCGAAAGCGTTATAACCACCTTACCCTGAGTTTTATTATCTGCAACATAATCCAGTGCTTGCTGAATATCGTCAGCGGCAAAAACCTCATCGATGATAGGTTTTATGGTGCTGCTTTTAAACTTATCGCCAAAATCACGCCACAAACCCTGTAAAATTTTTCCTTTGCGTTCCGGTGATAATGCTCGCAGAGTTGAGCCAATCAGCTTTTGGCGCTTCATCAGCATACGTCCGAAATCAACTTCGCCAGTCACGCCAGCCATTAAGCCAATTAAAATAATACGGCCATCCTGAGCCAAATACTGCTGGTCTTTTGCTATGGACTCACCAGCGACAGGATTCAGAATGACGTCGACTTCGCCCAGAGCTTTAACTTCTTCAACAATGTTCTGTTTGTGCCGGTTTATCGCATTTTTCGCCCCCAGTTTCAGGCAAAACTCTGATTTCTCTCCACTACCCACTATGGCGGTAAGCTCATTACCACTTTCCCGGCACAACTGGATCAGTGACGAACCCACACCGCTGGCACCCGCATGAGCTAATACTCTCTCTCCGGGTTTTAAGTCAGCTAATTGATAGACATTAAGATAGGCCGTAGCAAAAGTTTCCAGCCAACCCGCAGCTTCTGCATTACTCCAGTTTTCAGGCACCTCCAGTATTTGTTCAGCGGAAACATTCACTTGTTCAGCAAAACCGCCGCCAGCCAATAACGCGCTGACACGTTGCCCGGTTTGCCAGCCATTGACTTCGCTACCTACTTTTTCTATAACCCCACAGACTTCTAGTCCAGGAATAGTTGAGGCACCTTTAGGTGGTGGGTATTTCCCTGCTATTTGCATTAAGTCGGCACGATTAAGCCCGGCGCTCAGTACCCGCAGCTGAACTTCATTAGCCTGTGGCTCGTCCAGCTCAGGATGGTTCTTCCAGTGTACTTTTTGTTCGGAAATAGCAATTGCTTTCATATCAGCCTCTGTTGCCGCTTAACATTATTGAAATTAGCCAGTATGCTGTCGGTATGAATAAGATCAGGATACTGTTTGACGCAAATGGACAAAACCTTAGAGCTCAATAATAAACGCGTATTATTAATAGATGACCAGAAGCCCTTTCAGGTCATGCTCAAAGGCTTGCTGTTAAACTTGGGGGCGCAGGACGTACAAGTCAAGACCACTGGCGAAGCCGGCATTGCCGCTTACATCAAAAATCCGCACGATATTCTGCTGGTAGACTATAACCTGGGACGTGGCCGCAATGGTCGTCAGGTTTTAGAGGAACTGCAAGTTCGAGGGTTAATGAAAGAGCATACTCTGTTCTTTATTATTACCGGCGACAACACCCGTCCTATGGTTCTCAGCGCACTGGAACTTCAACCCGATGATTATTTGATGAAACCGTTTTCACATAGAGTGTTGCGCTCCCGCCTGGTGCGAGCCTATAAACGCCGCATGTGGTTAAAAGACGTATTCAAGGCGCTGACAAATCATGATTATGAAGCCTGTATTGGTGCCTGCCAGAAACATATTCAATCTAACAGCCGCTACAGTAATTACTGCCGCAAACTGCAAATTGAGTTGTACAACAAAACCGGTCAATTAGATAAAGCGGAAACGGCAATTAAAGAACTACTTGAGGAAAACTCTCACAGTTGGGTCTTTCTAAAACTGGCTGAAACGCGGTTATTACAAAACTCTCCCGAAGAAGCCCTGAATATTCTTAATCATTTAATTAAGCGCATGCCTAATGCTGTTGAAGCTTATGACCTGAAAACCGAATGTTACCTTCAACAACAGCAGCTGGAAGACGCTTTGGAAAGCGCCCGTGATGCCATCACCATGGCGCCATTTTCAATTGAAAGGCAAACCAAACTGGCCCATATTGCCCGCGACAACGGCGACTTTGACATTGCCAAGCAAGCCATGAACAACGTTTTGCAAATAGCTCGTAAATCGGTTTTTCGTAACGCACATCACTTATGCAACTATTTACGCAGCATTTTAGATGCGGCCGAAAATAGCGATACACCGCAGCAAATCAGTAAGTATCAGACGGAAGCAACAATGGAGCTGCAACGAGCCCGCTATGACGAGCATCTGTTGCATGCCGATATTTCGTTTGAGGATTTGGAATCCATTTTATTATCGCGTATTGATTCATTTAATGGTCGTTTACGCGAAGCTCAGCAACGCTTAAACGAGGTTGTTGGCGAAAAACTGGCGCACAACCAGCCTATCAATAAAGACTTACTACCTGACGTTATCGCCATTTTACTGGATGTCGGGGAGTATGAAAAAGCGAATGCGCTAGCAGCGAATCAGGACGAAAATCCGACTCTTGACAGTTATACCACTAAAATTTTACAGGCACGCTTGACTGCAGCTCAAAAACAGCAGGATAACTTCTTTGAAGTTCATAAGGCAGGCTTAGATGCTTATCAGCAAGGCAATTATATTCGAGCACTGGAGCTGTTTCGTAAAGCCATGGAAGCTGCGCCAATGAACAGTGGTGCGGCACTTAACTTTATTCAGGCGGCCGTCCGTTATGTTGAAGAAACTCCAGGTGGAGAGCGAGTTCGGCTTAAGAAAGAATGCGATAATTGCTTTAAAGTCTTAGAGGGGCTGCAATTATCCAGTAGCCACAGTAACCGCTATGAGCGGTTACTGGAGCAAACTGAAGGGTTGGAACTGCGCTAGCTCAGCTTTTGGTTAGCGGCTAACTGACCTGATTGATAATCCTTAATAGCCTGCTCAATCTGATCCGACGAATTCATGACAAAAGGACCGTATTGGGCAATGGGTTCTTCAATAGGTTTAGCGGCCAACAAGATAAAGCGCGCATGTTCAGTAGCGGAAAAATCTAAGGTTTCAGCAGGATCAAGCAAGATCAACTCGCCCTCTTTCGCCGCCTCCCCATTCACTGTCAGCTCACCCTGATAAACATAAGCCAAGCGTCGTTTTTGCCCTTGTGACGGCAAACTGAAGCTGTCACTTTCTAAGTGAACATCGAGCATTAGAAAGTCTCGTCCCGGCGCATTTACTGGACCCTCCTGCTGCTGGTATTTCCCTGAAATAATTCGGATCAGGGCATCACCATTTTTCACTTCAGGAATGCTGGCTGCCGGATAGTCGTGCCACTCAGGTTCACTCATTTTTTCATCGCCCGGCAAGTTTACCCAGAGCTGAAAACCCCACATAAGGCCTTCAACTTGCTTCGGCATTTCGGCGTGAATAATACCTTTCGCCGCCTTCATCCACTGCACACCGCCAGCATCAACTTCACCGCTATTACCAACAGAGTCTTTATGTTCCATAGTGCCCGCTAACATATAGGTCAGCGTACAAAAACCGCGGTGTGGATGGGGCGGAAAACCCGCAATATAATCGTCCGGGTTATCGGAGCGAAACTCATCCAGCATTAAAAACGGGTCCTGATGTTTTAGCCCCGGCTGATTAATAATACGAGTGAGTTTAACTCCCGCGCCATCCTGCGCCGGCATTCCACGGTGTTTGGCTAAAATAACACTCATGACTGGCTACTCCCCTTGCTACCCCGATTATGTGCCTGGTGAAAATCGATTTCCGGCCCCTTAGGCACTACTTGTGTCGGATTAATGGTTTTATGGCTGGCATAGTAATGCGTCTTAATGTGGTCCATCACGACGGTCTCTTCTACCCCGGGATGCTGATATAGCTCCAATAGGTAATTCCACATATTAGGGTAATCGACAATGCGCTTCTTGTTGGTTTTAAAGTGCCCGAAATAAACCGCATCGAAACGTACCAGAGTAGTAAATAAACGCCAGTCAGCCTCGGTTAATACGTCACCAGCTAAATAACGGCTCTGACTAAGAATGTTCTCTACTTTGTCTAAGGCAGCAAATAGCGATTCGTACGCTTCTTCATACGCCTGCTGCGTGGTCGCGAAGCCACTACGGTAAACACCGTTGTTAATGTCGTTGTAAACCCACTCATTAACTTCTTCTATCTGCTTTTGCTTACCTGCGGGAAAGAAGTCCAATGTATTCCCGGTCAGTTCATTAAACGCTGAATTGAAAATACGAATAATTTCGGCCGACTCATTGTTCACTATGGTTTGATTTTTCTTATCCCACAGTACTGGAACGGTTACTCTTCCGGTGTATTCGGGGTCGGCTTTTAAATACAGCTGATAAAGAAAGTCTGCGTCGTACAGTGGTTCGTTAAGTGGCGCGTCAGCAAACTCCCAGCCATTCTCCAGCATCAGCGGGTGCACAACGGAAACGTCGATATGACTTTCCAGACCTTTTAATTTACGGAAGATAAGCGCCCGATGAGCCCACGGACAGGCGTAAGAAACGTAAAGATGGTAACGCCCCGATTCAGGCTCAAACTCAGTACCCTGCGCTACGGTATTACGAAACTGTGATTCGCTGCGAACAAAGCGCCCACCGTGTTTTTTGGTGTCATACCATTTGTCGTGCCATTGACCATCAACTAATAAACCCATAATAAACTCCTTAAGTTGGTATAGCTTTATAATAGAGTCTATTTTTTGGAATTATTAGCGCATTATTTTCTATTTATTTTTCTAAAAAATAGAACTATAGAAAGGATTCAACCACGTCAGCAGCTTTTTCGCTCGCCGATACCTGTAATTGCTGGTGAATATTCGTGAATTGCTCCAATAAGGGCTGGCTGTCTTGCTCAATTAACTGAACTAGCGCTTGTTCGATTGCCTCTTCCGAAGCATCAGATTGAGCCAGTTCCGGCACAATTTCTTTACCCGCTAAGAGGTTAGGTAAGGAGAAAAAAGGCGCGTGAAATAAACGTTTAATGATTTGATAAGATAACCAATGAAAACGATAAGCTACTACCATAGGGCGTTTTATCAGCAAGGCTTCAAGCGCAACGGTTCCTGACGTTAGCAGTAAATAATTGGCTGCGGCCATAACTTTTCGACTTTCACCAACAGGTAACACAATATTCAGTTCGGGACTGTATTGGTCAACTAGTTCCCGAAATTGTGCGGCGCGAGCTTCGCTTATCATAGGCGCAACAAAGCGAAGTTCTGGGTATCTTTCTGCTAGTTTGTTCGCTACTTTCAAAAATACCGGCGCCATACGGGCAATCTCACCTTTACGACTTCCAGGTAAAATAGCCAGATACATAACAGCAGGTTCAAGTTCCAGCTCATTACGTGCTTCTGTTTGCTGCCATTGCATAGGAATATCATCTGCCAACGGATGACCAACAAAAGTTGCAGGCAATTGATGTTTATCGTAGAAATCTTTTTCAAAAGGCAATAAGCACAGTACGTGATCAACTGCTTTTTTTATGCCTTTAATGCGCCCTTCTCGCCATGCCCAGACAGATGGACTGACGTAATGAATGGTAGAGATACCGGCTTTTTTAAGGCGAGCTTCAACCGTTAGGTTAAAATCAGGAGCATCAATGCCTATCATCACATCCGGTTGCTCAGAAATGAGATAGTTGACCAGGTTCTTTCTGTGTTTTAACAGCTTAGGAAGTTGCTGAAAAACCTCGGCGATGCCCATAACGGCCAAATCGTCCATGGCAAAGAACGAGTCCATTCCCCGTTCTGCCATTAAAGGGCCACCGACCCCAATAAAAGTTGCATTGGGGTGACGTTTGGCAATGGCCTGCATTAGCCCGGCGCCTAGAAGATCACCCGAGTGCTCACCGGCAACAATAGCTATTTTAGGCGGCTGATTGCGGCTCATTACGGACGAATAATGCCTCGTGAACTGTTTTCAACAAAAGCTTTAAAACCATCCAATACCGGTTCATTTAATGCTGAAATACCTTCCAGGGCTTCGTCTACAGTCAAGCTGGAGCGATACAAAATTTTATAGGCACGACGGACATTTTGAATTTGTTCGGGCGTATAGCCGCGACGCTTTAAACCCTCGGAATTGATTGTTCGGGGTTTGGCGTTATGACCCTGCGCCATCACAAAAGGAGGAATATCCTGAACGATAATAGAGTTAACCGCGGCAAAAGAGTGAGAACCAATATGACAAAATTGATGCACACCACTCATGCCACCCAGAATAACCCAGTCGCCTACGTGAACATGGCCAGCCAGAGTAACCTGATTAGCAAAGATATTATCATTACCTATGACACAATCATGCGCAACATGTACGTAGGCCATAAACAGGTTATTATCGCCAATTTTAGTTAACGAGTTATCCTGCACCGTGCCACGGTGAATCGTTACCGACTCGCGGATAACGTTGTTGTCGCCAATCTCAAGCTCAGTCGGTTCGCCGTCGTATTTTTTATCCTGGCAGTCTTCACCAACCGACGCAAATTGATAAATGGTATTGTTCTTACCAATGGTTGTTGGGCCTTTTAAAACAACGTGTGAACGGATATCGCAGTTGTCGCCGATAACAACATCGGGGCCAATAACCGTCCAAGGACCGACACTAACGTTCGTACCGAGTTTGGCGCTGGGGTCGATAATTGCGGTTTCGTGAATCACTTAAACTTCTCTTCTTGCACAAATAATTTCAGCAGTACAGGCAACGTCACCGTCAACTTCCGCGCGACCAGTAAATTTCCAGATACCACGGCGTTCTTTTTCGAAGGTAACAAAGAAATCAACGGTGTCCCCCGGGATAACCTGACGTTTAAAGCGGGCATTATCAATACCGGCAAAAAGGTACAAATCGTTTGCATTCTTTTTGCTTTCTGTAATTTTAAAACCTAATAAGCCACAGGCCTGAGCTATAGCTTCAAGCAACAACACTCCCGGGAAAATAGGCTTTGCCGGAAAATGTCCATTGAACATGGGCTCGTTAAAAGTCACGTTTTTTATCGCGTGTAACGAGTCTTTAGAGTTTGTTTCTATAACTCTGTCTATTAATAAAAACGGATAACGATGAGGCAGTAAATCTAGTACGCCCTGAATATCAAAACCTGATTCCGTAATTTTCAAATCTTCCACCTTACTCAGTTATTATCGTCAGCTTGTTTTTCTAACTCTTTGACACGCTTAAAAAGATCATCCAGCTGACGGAATCTCGCTCCATTACGTCGCCATTCACGATGCCCACTGGCAGGAATACCTGACGCATAAACACCTGGCTCGGTGATTTCTTTTATCACCATAGCAAATCCCATAATTTGCACGTCGTCACACACACTGATATGACCGTTAATAGCCGAAGCCCCACCAATCATACAACGCTTACCAATGCGGCAACTGCCTGCTAGTACAGTACAGCCTGCGATAGCCGTATCTTCATCAATGAATACGTTATGCGCAATTTGACATTGATTATCAATAATACAGCCCGACGAAATAACCGTGTCGTCCAGAGCTCCGCGATCGACCGTTGTGCTGGCACCAATTTCAACATTGTCTTTAATAACAACGCGGCCTAGCTGAGGAATTTTTAGCCACTTGCCATTATCAGGAGCCCAACCAAAACCATCAGCACCAATAATTGAGCCAGAATGAAACAGGCAATCATCGCCAATAACACAACGGTGATAGATTTTAACGCCTGACCAAAGTGTGCACCCAGCGCCAATTTGCGTTTCCGGGCCAATATAGCAATGCGGGCCAATACTGGTGTTATCACCAATTATAGCGCCTTCGTCAATCACCGTATATTCACCAATGCTAACGTTCTTACCGATAGTAGCTGACGGTGCAATTTTCGCAGACTCTGCGATACCATGAGCTGGCTTTGGAGTGGTGTCTAATAGTTGAGCAATTCGCGCAAAAGCCGCATAAGGGTTAACTACCCGGATTGCATTATCTATCGCATCGCTATCGTCTTTTTCAGAGACAATAACAGCGCCGGCGGAGGTTGTTTCTAACTGACTTTTGTAACGGCTATTCGCCAAAAAAGCGATAGCGTCACCAGTAGCAGACTGCAAGGTCGCCACGCGCAAAATGGGGAGCTGCGAATTGCCTCGCACCTCCCCACCCACATGGTCAGCCAACTGCTGCAATGTGTACTCAGACATAAATTAGTTACCTGAAGTCATTTTCTCGACAACAGCACCAGACAAGTCATTATCGGCTTTCATGTAAGTAACCGCGTTACTTTCAAGAACCATGTCATAGTCTTTAGCTTCTGCAACAGCAGTAATCGCGTCCTGAACTTTTCCAAGCAACTTGTTACGTTCTTCATTTTGACGACGACGAGTGTCCTCTTGCAATGCTTTGCTTTTCAGCTGCGCTTCAGAGATAGTCTGCTCAAGATCTCGCTCTAGCTGAGTTTTCTCAGAAGCTGACATGATTGATGCATCGCGTTCTTGCTTTTGACGCAGTTCCTGAACTTTCTGTTCAAGCTGACGCATTTCCTCAAAGCGATCCTGAAACTCTGTTTGCAGCTGTTCGGAAATTTGCTCACGTTGTGGTAACTGCTGGAATACTTCCATCATATCGACAACACCAATTTTTTGCTGTGCCTGTGCAGCACCAGCAAAAAGCGCTGTTGAAACAGCAACTGCTGCAGCTGTAGATTTAATTAACTTTTTCAAGGTAAAACTCCTTCAAATTTTTTGTAACTATTATGTAATTATTATTATCAGAATGTAGTTCCGATATTAAATGAGAACACTTGGGTTTCATCACCCTCAACTTCTTTTAAAGCCCGACCTAACGAGAAAGTTAATGGACCCATTGGAGATATCCATTGCACAGACACACCAGCCGATGCGCGGAAATCTCCCGGTGAGCTATAGTCAGTTAACGGTTGTGGACTAGTATTTTCCAAGTCCTTGTATCTATCGTAGTCGAATTCAGTATCCCAAACCATACCAAAATCAACAAAGACACTAGTTCGTATGCTATTACGCATACCTTCGTCAACAAAAGGTGTCGGTACAATCAGTTCCAGTCCACCAGAGACTTTAGCGTTACCGCCTAAAGAATAGTTATTTTGTACAAACAACTGCTGGTTACCCGTTTCCGAACTGTAGTTCGGTGTTGGCAACCCGGTGAAATCCGGAATACCCTCAGAGTTGACCGACTCAGGTACAACATAAACAGCTCTCGGACCGACAGTATTCGGTTCAAAACCGCGTAAATCGCCCTGGCCACCAATACGGAAGTATTCCCAGAACGGTAAGAGGTAATCATTTCCAGCATCGTCTTCACCGTAACCGTTACCATAACCTAAATTCAGTCTGGTGAGAAATGACCACTGCTGGTCACGACTTAACGGATAATAGTGCTTGTACTCATAGTTTAAACGAAAATACTTTACGTCACTAAATGGCGCCGAAATTTCGGCACTAGCACGCTGCGAGGATCCACTAGTCGGGAATGTTCCACGATTAAGCGTCACCCGAGACCAACCGGCATTTAATTCATAAATATCGAAACTGATTGGTCGCTCCGGATTCTGGTCATCCAGATAAGAGCGGTAAAACTGCTGGATTTGCTCGATACTTTGGTTCTGCGAATTAACACTCACTTCCTGATTTTTATAACCCACGCCAAAGTTTAAGCGGTTAATTTCATCTATTGGAAAGCTAAGTCCCGTGGATAACCCATAGGTTTTCTGATTATAGTTAACGAGGTTTTGCGCATTACCTGCGTCAAACTCGCTCATATAAATCTGACCGGAGAGTCCAACACCATTCATAGTAAAATAAGGGTCGGAATACGACACACTGACGTTTTTGTTAAAACGACTGGTACTGATATTGAACCCGACTCGGGTACCCGTACCTAAAAAGTTGTTTTGCTGAACACCTGCGTTAAGTTGCAGACCTGAGTAGTCTCCGTAACCGATACCAGCATTGAAAGATCCTGACTGTGCTTCCTTAACCTTATAAGTCACATCTACCTGATCATCCCTGCCTTCAACCCGTTCAGTGGACGTTTCTACGGTCTCGAAATAGCCCAGACGCTCAAGACGAACTTTACCTTGCTCAATGTTGCTGTCAGACAACCATGCGCCTTCAAGTTGACGCATTTCACGGCGTAACACCCGGTCTTTGGTCGCGCCATTGCCTTCAAAATTAATATGACGAACGTAGACGCGTTTTCCTGGGTTTATCGAAAAGGTAATTTTAACCGTTTTATCTTCATCATCGTGCTCAGGGATAGCTCTAACTTCTGGATACGCATAACCATAGCGACCATAAAAGCGGCTGATCATGTCTTCAATATAAGTAACCTGTGCCGCGTTATAGAGCGTGCCTTTCTCAATTTTAGCAATTTTTCCAACCAACTCGTCATGGCCTTTTAAATCACCAATGACATCGGTCTCGCTAATTTTATATTTATCACCTTCACTGACATTTATAGTGATATAAATGCCTTCGCGATCCGGCGTCATAGAGACCTGTACAGACTCTACCCGGAAGCGCAAATAGCCGCGGTCACGATAAAATGACTCTAAGGTTTCCAGGTCACCGCTTAATTGTTGTTTCTGGTAACGCTTTTCGCCTATAAAGTTCCACCATGGAAGGCTATCCCGAAGTTCAAAGGTATCCAGTAATAGCTCATCAGCGAAAGCTTTATTGCCCACAATATTAATTTGCGCAATTTCCGCCGCATCACCTTCTTCAAAGTTCATGCGTAACTCAACACGGTTACGTGGCAAGTCCACAACCTGAACTTCCACCGACGCATTATATTTACCCACACTGTGATAAAAGTCTTCCAGACCTTTTTCAATGCCAGAAATAGTGGTTCTGTCTAAAGGTTCACCAGTAACAATATTATTATCAACTAAGCTTTCCTGAAGCTGCTCGTCTTTAATATCGCTGTTACCTTCAAAGGTGATTTCGGCAATGGTTGGCCGTTCACTAACAGTGAAGATCAAAGTGTCTTCACTTCTGCGCGCATCGATATAGTCGAAATGAGTAGAAGAATAAAGTGAGCGAATAGCGCTGCGAATTTGCAACTCGCTAACTTCGTCACCGACTCTCACAGGTATGTAGGTTAACGCAGCACCTAAAGCGACACGTTGTAATCCTTTTACTTCAATATCTTCGACAACAAATTCATCTTGTGCGTAGGCTGGTGCTACTGCACCTGCAATCATGGCACTCACTAACAGCTTTTTAAACGTCATTATCACTAGCTACTTATTGTTAATTCGTGACTCAGAATGCGAAACGGGCGATGTCATTTGATATTGCTAACGCCATCAACGCGAATACCAGCACCCCACCAATCCTATAGCAAACGTCTTGCACTCTTTCGGATACCGGCTTACCGCGCACCCATTCAATGCTGTAAAACATCAAATGACCGCCGTCTAATACCGGTAAAGGTAATAAATTAATTATCCCTAAATTGACACTTAACAGCGCCAAAAAACTTAAAAAATAAACGAACCCATTGCTGGCACTAACTCCAGCACCTTCGGCAATACTTAAAGGCCCTGCCAGGTTCTTTACAGAAACATCTCCGGTCAGCAGTTTACCTATCATTTTCACGCTAACAACCATCAATTCCCAAGTTTTTTCTGCGCCTTTCGCTAAGCCGCTAAAAAAACCATATTGATGCGTGAAAACGTAATCATCTGGCAAAGGCTCTGTTACCGGAACTACGCCAAGGTAGCCTATGACACCATTTTGGCTTTCCCGTTCCCCTATTTGAACAGAAATTTGCTGCTCAACCTGATTCCTCTGAACCGTAAATAAAACATCCTGTCCCGCCGATTTAGCGATTATTTTACGTATTTCAGTCCAACTTTCGACACTTTCATCACCAATTCGGGTGATTGTGTCACCTTCTTTTAATCCGCCGGCCTCGGCTGGGGAGCCACTTTCTACCTGGCTAAGTTCGGTATAAACAGCAGGTTGATAAACCTCAATTCCCAAACTGCCAAAGGTCGATTCCGTTTCCGGATCAAACTGCCAGCCACTTAAATTCAGTGTGCGTTTTACTTCGTCACCGTCCGGCGTTCTTAATGTGAGTACTGTTTCATCGTCGCCAATTGCCGACATAAGCCCCAGCTGAACCTGTTGCCAGTCATAGGCTTCAACATTATCAACTGAAAGAATTTCGCTACCTCTTTCAAGCTGAGCTTCGGCTGCAACAGAGTCGGCTTTTACATAGCCGATAACCGGTTTCACCGTGGGAACACCAATGCCAAACATCAACCATAAAACAGCGACCGCTAAAACAAAGTTCGCGATTGGACCGGCAGCAACTATCGCAAAACGTTTATATACTGATTGCGCGTTAAAGCTAACATCTCGCTCTTCCTCGCTGACATCATCAATACGTTCGTCCAGCATGCGAACGTAACCACCAAGGGGAATAATCCCCAGTTGATAAACCGTGCCGTCTTTGCCTTCACGTTTCCATATAGCCCTGCCAAAACCTACCGAGAAAGTTAACACTTTTACACCGCAGCGGCGCGCAACCCAAAAGTGCCCAAACTCGTGAAAAGCAACTAAAATACCGAGAGTTACAACGAAGGAAAAGAAATACCAAATTGCGTCTATCACTGTGCGTACTCCTGCAACCATTTATTGGCTGCTAAACGCGCTTGTTTATCTATGGCTAACAGCGTCTCTAAGCTGTCGGCCTCATCAGCTTGTATTGACTGCAATACCGAATCACAAACTTTTGCAATATCAGTAAAACCAACCTGTTCTTGTAAAAATGCAGCAACGGCAACTTCGTTCGCCGCGTTTAAAGCCGTAGTGGCCCACTGCCCTTCCCAACATGCTTCTATCGCCAACTGTAAACACGGATAACGTTGCGCTTCGGGCTGCTTAAAGGTCAGTTCGGCTAATTGAGTAAAATCTAAGCCCGCAACACCGCTTTCTAAACGCTCTGGATAACCCAACGAATGGGCTATAGGCGTGCGCATGTCCGGTTCACCCATTTGAGCAAGTACGGAACCGTCGGTGTATTGCACCATAGAATGAATAACGCTCTGCGGGTGAATAACAACTTTCAGTTGGTCACGCGAACAATTGAATAACCAGCGGGCTTCAATGTATTCCAGCCCCTTGTTCAGCATGGTGGCAGAATCCACTGAAATTTTCCGACCCATGGACCAATTTGGGTGATTGCATGCCGCACCAGGGGTTTGTTGCGGCAACTCCTCAAGAGGTATATCGCGAAACGGACCGCCGGAGCCGGTTAACAGTAAATACTGAATGCCATGCTCCGCTAACGCCATAGTACCAACCTGTTGCTGCGCAGCCTGGGGTAAACACTGAAAAATAGCGTTGTGTTCGCTGTCGACCGGAATAATTCTAGCGCCGGAACGTTGAGCATGATCAATAAACAACTGACCGCTCATAACCAGAGCTTCTTTATTGGCTAACAGTACATCTTTACCTGCGTCAATCGCAGCTAGTGTCGGTGATAGTCCGGCCGCACCGACTATAGCCGCCATAACCACATCCACCTCACCGTCCGAACTGACCTCAGCTAAAGCCTGATCTCCATACATAACCTGAGTTGAAGTCTGTTGACCGAGAAGCGCTTTAAGCTCCGCAGCAGCATTTTGTGAGCCCATAACCGCGTATTGCGGATTATGCTTTACACAAAGCTCAGCCATAGCACTAATCTGGCTATGGGCTGTTAAGGCAAAAACCTGAAAGTCATCCGGATGCCGTGAGACAACGTTCAATGTGTTTTGACCAATAGAGCCGGTTGCTCCCAAAACTGTTATTCGACGCATAGGTTTAATGCAAAAACTCCAGATAAGCTAAGGTGAAAATAGGCACTGCAGCGGTAAGACTGTCAATACGGTCAAGAATTCCCCCGTGCCCGGGTAAAATTGAACCGCTGTCCTTAACCCCTGCACTACGCTTAAACATGCTTTCGTTTAAATCACCAAATACTGAAGCAACCACAGTAAACAATCCGGTTAAGTAATAACCGGTAAACTGATCGGCAGGCACTTTAGTCCAGTGCGCCACAACCATCATCACCACAAAAGCTAAGGTCACACCACCACAAAGGCCTTCCATTGTTTTACCCGGGCTTACCGCTGGCATCATCTTATTACGGCCATAACGCACGCCGGCAAAATACGCACCAACATCAGCAGCCCAAACCAGCAGTAAAATAAAGAGAACCACCCAGCCACCAAAGAAGCGCGACTCATCAATATCAATTGAGCGAACCGTGACTAATGCCGCCCAGGTAGGAATAAAAATTAACAAACCAAATACACCGACAATGGCTCGGGTTCGTGACCACATACGTCGGCTGGAGGGATAATTTACGATCATTGCCAACGCAACGACCCACCAGACACCGCCAGCTAAAATAGTGTAGTAGATGAGTTTAGAGAGCTCACCGCCCTCCCACAAATGCTCGTAGGGAGCCAGCCAGGACAACACGCCAATTATGGCGCCGACAAATAAGGTGTAAGCGATGCGCGCTGAAATGCGACGCACGCCCATTAGCGGAGACCATTCCCAGGCGCCCAGCATAAGGACCCCCTGAATGAAAAGAGCAAAGCCCCACAACGGCAGCATAAAAACACCGTACAGTGCCACCGGAACCAGCAATAGTGCTGTAATAATACGTTGTTTTAGCAAGTGTTATTCCTCTATCCGAGTTTCTATGCCTTGCATTAGCACGGTTAATTGTTCGCTCGTTAAACCAAAACGGCGTTCCCGTTGCGCAAAATCTGTAATTGCCTGAGCAAAGGCCGTATCGTCAAAATCAGGCCATAATACTGAGGTGAAATACAGTTCGGCATAAGCCAGCTGCCATAAAAGAAAGTTACTGATACGATGTTCACCGCCTGTACGAATAAGTAAATCCGGCAAAGGCTGGTCTGCCATCATCAATTCGCCTGCTATTGTCTGTTCAGTAATTTCCGCCGGTTCTATTTCACCCGCTTTCACTCTCTCAGCTAATCTACGACTGGCTTGTGTAATATCCCACTGACCGCCGTAGTTCGCCGCTATGTTTAGATTGAGTCCGCTGTTACTGCGCGTTTGCTCTTCTGCTTCACTCATGCGCTTTTGCAAACGCTTTGAAAAAGCCTCTTTGTCACCAACTATGCGCAAGCGAATATCGTTGTCATCTAATTTTTTAATTTCGCTTTTCAGTACTGACATAAACAATTCCATCAATACCGAGACTTCAGTTGCCGGACGCTTCCAGTTTTCACTACTGAATGCGAACAAAGTCAGTGACTCAATACCGTTACGGCGAGCAAAAGCAACAGCCTTGCGCACTGCTTCCGCGCCGGCTTTATGCCCGAAGGTTCTTATTTTACCGCGTTGTTTCGCCCAGCGCCCGTTACCATCCATTATAATGGCAACATGCTTGGGGACTAACTGCTCAATTGACGGTAATTCTTTCATTCAATCTGCCGTAAACATTAAAAAACGCCGTGCGAGTATACCTGACACGGCGTCATAGACCAACGTAGGGACGGTTTGATGGTTAAATTTCCATCAAATCCGCTTCTTTTGCTTTCAGAGCTTCATCAATTTGCTTCACGAATTTATCGGTCAGTTTTTGAATCTCTTCTTCAGCATTACGTTCTTCGTCTTCAGTAATTTCTTTCTCTTTCAGCAGATCTTTAATATCGCCATTAGCATCGCGACGAATATTACGTACCGCAATACGTCCATTCTCAGCTTCGGCACGAACAATTTTAACTAAGTCGCGACGACGCTCTTCTGTCAACGGAGGTAATGGAATACGAATAACTGCGCCTGCTGAGGCCGGATTCAGACCCAAATCAGAATTAATAATGGCTTTTTCAACTGCCGCTGAAGCTGACTTATCAAACACTGTCAGAGCCAGAGTTCTGGAGTCTTCCGTGGTGATATTAGCTAACTGCTTAAGAGGCGTGTCAGTACCGTAATAGTTCACCATGACACTGTCCAGTATGCTTGGATGAGCACGACCCGTACGCACTTTTGACATTTGACTGCGCAGCGACTCAACACTTTTTTCCATGCGATCTTTAGCGTCTTCTATAGTTTCTTTTATCACTGTCTTATACCCTTTTATTCAATAACTGCGTTTACTCTGCGTTCTTGCTAATCAGTGTACCTTCTTCTTCACCCATTATCACGGCTCGTAAGGCACCCGGCTTATTCATATTAAACACCCGGATAGGCAAAGCGTGATCACGCGCCAGAGTAAAAGCCGCTAAATCCATTACTTTTAACTGTTTTTCCAGTATATCATCGTAATTAATATGCTTATACAAAGTCGCATCCGGGTTACTCACCGGGTCATCAGAATATACTCCGTCAACCTTGGTTCCCTTAAGTACGACTTCAGCTTCAATTTCGATACCGCGCAAACAAGCGGCAGAATCTGTAGTAAAGAACGGATTACCGGTTCCCGCAGAAAATATCACTACACGTCCTGATTTTAGCAAACTGATGGCTTCTGCCCAGTTGTAACTGTCACAAACACCGGTCAATTCAATAGCTGACATTAAACGTGCGTTAACAAAGGCTCGGTGTAAAGCGTCGCGCATAGCCAGGCCATTCATTACTGTGGCCAACATGCCCATGTGGTCGCCCACAACCCGATTCATACCAGCTTTTGCTAAGCCTTCTCCACGGAATAAGTTACCGCCCCCAATGACTAAACCAACCTGAACCCCAAGTTCAACCAATTCTTTAATTTCCTGCGCCATACGATCAAGTACTTTGGCGTCAATACCAAATGGCTCATCTCCCATAAGGGCTTCACCACTGAGTTTTAACAATATGCGTCGATAACTGGGTTTCGGATGGGTGCTCATCATTGCCTCTACTCTTTCCTTTAGTTTAAAAAAAACCGCGTCCTGAACGCTCAAGACGCGGTTTATAATTTTCTATTTCATGGGGCTGGTCGAGACCACGCTATTAGCCTTTACTCGCTGCCGCCACTTGTGCCTGAACTTCAGAAGCGAAATCTTCTTCTTTACGTTCAATACCTTCACCCACTTCAAAGCGAACGAAAGTCACAACATCAGCACCAGCTTTCTTCAGTAACTCACCAACAGTCATTGATGGATCTTTAACGAAAGGCTGACCTGTCAGGCTGATTTCGCCGGTAAACTTACGCATACGGCCTTCAACCATTTTTTCAGCAATTTCTTTCGGCTTACCGCTTTGCATTGCGATATCAACCTGAATAGAACGCTCTTTTTCTACAACTTCAGCTGCAACGTCTTCAGGCTTAACGAATTGCGGGCTGCTTGCTGCAACATGCATGCACAGGTCACGAGCCAGATCTTCGTCACCGCCAGTTAAAGCAACAGCAACACCAATGCGGGCACCGTGAGTATAAGTCGCAACAACGTCGCCAGCTTCAAGAGTTTGAACACGACGAACGTTCATGTTCTCGCCAATTTTAGCCACTAAGTCTTCACGAGTTTTCTCAACAGTCTGACCATCAATGTCAGTTGTTTTTAATGCTTCAACGTCATTTTCTTTATTAGCAAATGCTGCGTTGATAACTTTATCACCGAATTCCAGGAAGCTGTCATCGCGAGCAACAAAGTCGGTTTCACAGTTCAGTTCAACCAAAGTTGCCTGATTACCTTCAGATTTAACTAAGATAACGCCTTCAGCCGCAACACGGCCTGCTTTTTTAGCTGCTTTTGCCTGACCGCTCTTACGCATCAGTTCAATTGCCGCTTCCATATCACCGTCGACTTCCTGCAATGCTTTCTTGCAGTCCATCATGCCAGCGCCTGTGCGCTCGCGCAGTTCTTTAACTAGAGCTGCTGTAATAGCCATGATTCTATTCCTCGATTATTCAGTTGCTTCGACGAAATCGTCTGAGTCTTTCGCTTCAACTTGCGCTGTACGTGCTTCTTTTACCGCTTCAGCAGCAGTGTTCAAGTATAATTGAACCGCACGGATTGCGTCATCGTTACCTGGAACAATGTAGTCCACACCGTCAGGGTTAGAGTTTGTATCCACAACAGAAACAACTGGAATGCCCAGGTTATTTGCTTCTTTAATAGAGATGTGTTCGTGATCTGCGTCGATAACAAACAGAACGTCTGGTAAGCCGCCCATGTTTTTGATACCGCCTAAGCCTTTTTCCAGCTTTTCCATTTCACGAGTATTAACCAAAGCTTCTTTCTTGGTCAGTTTCTCGAAAGTACCGTCCTGGCTCATTGTTTCAAGGTCTTTTAGACGCTTGATTGATTGACGAACTGTTTTCCAGTTAGTCAACATGCCGCCTAACCAACGGTGGTTTACATAGTACTGACCACAGTTAATGGCTGCTTCTTTAACCGCTTCAGCTGCTGCGCGCTTAGTACCAACAAACAGGATTTTACCTTTGTTAGAAGCAACGTGCTGCATATAGCTCAACGCGTCGTTGAACATAGGCACAGTTTTTTCGAGGTTAATGATATGAATTTTGTTACGAGCACCAAAAATGTAAGGTTTCATTTTTGGGTTCCAGAAACGAGTTTGGTGACCGAAGTGGACACCCGCTTTCAGCATGTCACGCATTGACACGTTAGCCATAATATTTTCCTTTTTAGGGGGTTAAGCCTCCATACATCCCATAAGCCGACCTGTTCTTAGACAAGCACCCCGCCTTATGTGTCGATGTATGTGTGGATTATAATTTACATACAAGTGTACTTTGTTGGCATAAGGCCAAAAAAGCGTGCGTTTTATACCATAAAGCCGAGCCCTGCACAACAAAAAACCTTCGCTAACTTCTGCTTTGACCCACCTCAAAGATAGCGAATTTTATCAGTCACTGTTAAACTGTCGGCTTTTCCAGCAGTCATGGACAGGAAGAGAATGACCATCTCAATTAAGACACCCGAAGAAATCGAAAAAATGCGCGCCGCAGGCAAACTCGCCGCCAGTGTGCTTGAAATGATTGGTGAATACGTCAAACCAGGCGTAACCACGGAAGAACTGGATGATATCTGCCATAAATACATCACGGATCATAACGCCTATCCAGCACCATTAAACTATCACGGTTTCCCTAAATCGATATGTACGTCGGTTAACCATTGTGTCTGTCATGGTATTCCTGGCCCGAAAAAACTGAAAGACGGCGATATCATGAATATTGACGTTACCGTTAAACTGGATGGTTACCATGGCGACACTTCGAAAATGTTTGTTGTGGGTAAACCTTCAATAATGGCCGAGCGGTTAATTAAGGTAACTCAGGAGTCGCTTTATAAAGCCATAGAAATGGTTAAGCCAGGTATCAAGCTGGGTGACTTTGCTGAAGTTATTCAGAAACACGCCGAAGGCCATGGCTATTCTATTGTTAGAGAGTACTGCGGTCACGGTATTGGCTCTGTATTCCATGAAGACCCACAAATTCTGCATTACGGTGAGGCAGGTACTGGCGAAGAGCTAAAAGCCGGTATGTGTTTCACTATTGAACCTATGGTAAATGTGGGTAAGCGCCATACTAAACTGATGAAAGACGGCTGGACCGTACTGACTAAAGATCGCAGCTTAAGTGCACAGTGGGAACATACATTATTAGTTACCGATAACGGTGTTGAAGTACTGACACTGCGCAGTGATGAGCCTGACTTAGCGCGAGTTATCGAGCACAGCTAACGCATTTGCAGGGGGAGCCTATGGCTAACGTTCAAGAAGATAAAGACTTTCACGGGCGCTGGCCTGACCGAACCCTGCAACCTTGCCTAAAAGACTACAAAGCGCTTTTAGAAAGTTACCAAAACTGGTCTGCAGCACGTTTTGTTACCGCCGATATCGATGAGCTGGTTCATCACCGTGCGACCTTCTTTGACCAGCTAATTAGCCAGTTGTGGCAGCAATTTCAGCTTGAAGACGAGCCGGCAAGTATTTTAGCTGTGGGTGGCTATGGTCGTGAGACTCTGCACCCGGGTTCAGATATCGACCTGCTCATTTTAGTGGGCCCTGAAAATGCTGAAGCCGAAGCTAAGTTGTCTGAAAAACTCGGACAGTTTGTTACCTTTTTATGGGACCTGCACCTGGATATCGGCCATTCGGTACGTACTATCGAAGACTGCTTCGCTCAGTCAGAAAACGATATCACGATAGCCACAAACCTTATTGAAAGCCGATACCTCTCAGGAGCTGAATCGCTTTACAATGAATTTCATCAACAGTTGTTAAATGACTTCCCCTGGTCAAGCCGCGATTTCTATCAGGCCAAGCTGGATGAACAAAAGCAGCGCCACCAGCAATACCACAGTACATCTTATAACCTGGAACCGAATATTAAATCGAGCCCCGGAGGGCTACGTGATATTCAGACCGTAGGCTGGATTGCTAAACGTCATTTCCGTACTCACTCAGATGAAAACCTGGTTGAGTACGGTTATATGACAGCCGATGAATTCGTTGAACTGCGTGACTGCATGAACTGGCTATGGCGCATACGCTTTGCCCTTCATCTGGAAGCAGGTAAACGCGAAGACCGCTTACTCTTTGACTTTCAGCCAGGCGTAGCTGTTCGCCTGGGCTACGGTAATGACGGTAAGGCATCCGTTGAAACCATGATGAAAGATTACTTTAAAGTGGTCTTACGCGTCAGCGAGCTTAACCAGATGCTTCTGCAGTTTTTTCATCAGGCGATATTAGGAACACAGGACTTACAACACGCTGAACATATTAGCGATGACTTTGCGGTTGCGAATAAACTGTTAACAGCACGCCACGACAAAGTATTTGATAATCACTGCAATATTATCCGCGCTTTTGTCTGCATTGCGGAACACCCGCAAATACAGGGCATACACTCGAATACCATACGTTTACTCAGAAATGCCCGAGCCCAATTAAGCGAACCGTTAAGCCATGACCCAGAATGCCGCGACTTATTCAATCAGTTGATTCAGCACCCCAGAGGCTGTGGTTTGTCCTTTGCACTGATGCATCACCACAGTGTGCTGGCGAGCTACCTATCGCAGTGGCAACAAATTGTCGGACAAATGCAGTTTGACCTTTTTCACGCCTACACAGTGGATGAACACACCTTTCGTTTAGTGAGAAACTTATACCGCTTTAGTGACGAAGATTATCAGGATCAATTTCCACTGTGCGAAAAACTCGTGGCGCAAATGGATCGCCGTTATTGCCTGTATCTGGCGGGTATCTTCCATGACATAGCTAAAGGTCGCGGCGGTGATCACTCAGAGCTTGGCGAAATGGATGCGCGAAATTTTTGCCACCAACACGGTTACAGTGAAGAAGACGCAGAGCTAGTGGCCTGGCTGGTAAGACACCACTTAACCATGTCAGTTACCGCACAGAAACGTGACATTCATGATCCTGAGGTTATACAAGACTTTGCTAATCAGGTTTCAACGCTCGAGCGGCTGGACTACCTTTATTGTCTTACGGTGGCCGATATTCGCGCAACCAATCAGTCGCTCTGGAATAACTGGAAGGCAACCCTGCTGGAAGAGCTATACAACGCAACATCTTATTTGCTGCAACAAGACAGTAATAAACCAACTCTGGATATTCGCCAGAAAATAAACGAAAACAAAGCCAATGCAATGGCTTTGCTGTTAAGTGCCGGGTTTGAAAAGTCAGAAATTCTCGCTTTGTGGGGCCGTTTTACTGCCGATTATTTCTTCCGGCATACGCCAGAGCAGATCAGCTGGCATTCACAGCATATATTAAACTTGCCGACCGACCAGTTACCACTGATTCTAATTGGTGATGAAAACAACTATGGTACAACCGAGCTGTTTATTTATCATCATGAAGAAAGCCACTTGTTTGCGTCTGTTGCCGGTGTTCTGGATAGCCAGCAGTTAAATATTCTGGATGCACAAATCCTTGCCACCCGTGACGGTTTTGTCATGGATACTTTCGTTGTACTGCAACGGGACGGCAAGCCATTGACAGAACCGCAGCGCATTGAAGAAGTCAAACAACAATTGCTGGACGTTCTGCATAAACGCATACCTGTCCCCAGTACAAAACGCCCCTTGTCACGGCGCATGAAAAACTTTTCAGTAGCCACAGAAGTGACATTTATACCAAGTAAGCATCACGGTCGCACAACCTTTGAGCTAGTAACTCTGGACAGACCCGGCCTTATTGCTAAACTTGCGGCTATTTTACAGCAACAAAATGTCACCTTACTTGCCGCAAAAATTACCACCATAGGCGAGCAGGCAGAAGATTTATTCATTGTCACCACGGAGCAACAAACCGCTTTGGACGACAAGCAGAAACAAACGTTAAAAAAACAAATTATCAAAGACCTGGAGTTTTAAATCCTTATCATGGAAAACATAAAACAACGCATCATCGATGCATTTGAACAACGTGATCAGCTCAACGCCCATACTGAAAATGACGACTTGCGTGAAGCAGTTCGCTACGTCATTGACGAGATTGACCGCGGTGAGTTGCGAGTCGCTGAAAAAATTTCGGGCGAGTGGGTTGTTCACCAATGGCTGAAAAAAGCCGTTCTGCTGTCGTTTCGTTTAAACGACAATGACCTAATTGAAGGCGGAGAAACCCGCTTCTGGGACAAAGTGCCAGCCAAATTTGCCGACTATGACAGTGCTCGTTTCCGCGCCGAAGGCATGCGTGTTGTACCACCCGCGATGGTTCGTAAAGGTGCCTTTATTGGCCGCAACGTTGTCGTAATGCCATCGTACGTTAATATTGGTGCTTACGTTGGTGAAGGCACTATGGTGGATACCTGGGCTACCGTGGGCTCCTGTGCGCAAATTGGTAAAAATGTTCACTTGTCCGGCGGCGTAGGCATCGGTGGTGTTCTGGAGCCGCTGCAGGCCAACCCAACCATTATTGAAGATAACTGCTTCATTGGTGCGCGCTCAGAAATTGTTGAAGGCGTTATTGTTGAAGAAGGCGCAGTGATTTCCATGGGCGTTTACATTGGCCAGAGTACCCGTATTTATGACCGCGAAAATGACCGCATTCTTTATGGTCGCGTACCTTCGGGTTCCGTTGTTGTACCGGGTTCCTTGCCTTCCGCAAACGGGACGCACAGCCTTTACGCGGCTATCATTGTTAAACGGGTTGATGCTAAAACTCGTGCCAAAGTGGGTATCAATGCCCTGCTACGCAGCGCGGAATAACTTTTACTTAAGAAATGGCTGGTGAAACTCATTCGGCAGTGGTATTTCCAAATTGATGGACTCGCCACTGACCGGATGTTTAAAGCTAAGTCCAGTCGCTGCCAGCAGTAAACGGTGACAATTAAAGTGCTCGCGAAAGAAGTTATTATGCCGTCCATCACCATGGTTAGTATCACCGACAATGGGATGCCGAATGTGTGCCATGTGTCGACGTAATTGATGCTTGCGCCCCGTTTCCGGTTGCATCTGAACCAGTGAATAACGTGTGGTGTCATGTTTTTTACTGACTTTATAAGGCAGTTCAATCTGCTTTAAACATTGATAATGCGTTACCGCAGGCTGCTTATCTTTATCCGGATCCGCGTCTTTATCAGCAAGCTTATCAAGTTCTTCTTTCAGTGCGTAATCAATAGTGCCCTTTTCTGGTACGTAACCTCTGACCACAGCGTGATATGTTTTGCTCACTTCGCGCGCGGTCAGTTGCTCTGTCATGGTACGGGCAACATCGCTATTTAAGCCAAAAATCAACAAACCGGATGTCGGGCGATCTAAACGATGAACAGGGTAAACGTGGCAACCCAGTTGATTCCGCAGCATTTGCATTGCAAACTCACGGGCACCGCTGGCTATACGGCTTCGATGAACCAATAAGCCACTGGGCTTATTAATAACGGCAAGGTGCTCATCCAGATAAACAAGTTCTAACTGACTCACCGTTAGACATCTTCCTGCAAAGGGTCTGTGCCACTGAGCAACACATCAAATTCACGTATCAGTGCAATAAGTTGTTCGTATTGTTCCAGCTCGCTGCGGTATATATGCGCAGCCATGGGGCTAACGGCAATCCCCTCAGGCAGAGGTCGCTTGCTATCCACTAACGCCCACATTCGGGGAAGCATAATAAACTGCAACCACTGATGAAACTCCAGCGTGTCGACAGCAAAAGGCTGCTGACTCTCTAACGCCTGCACCGGCGGGTGGTGAGACTGCCATAAGCCAAGACTGTTCAGTTCACGCTCTATTCTATCCAGCAATCGAGCGGCTTTCTGATACTGCTCCATATCAGACTCCGTTACCACATCATTGTATAAACCGATATAATGGCGCCATAGTGATTTAATACGCCTTAAAATTCAAGCAAAAAGGGAGCGCCTGTGTCAGCACCAACCATCACCACCTTGGGTGAGTTTTTGCAAGCCGGCCAAGCCGAATACAAAATTTTTGATATTGGCAGATGCCTGACGGAGCTGTCTCAAGAAGAGTTTGCAGCCATTGAGCAACAACAACGTCCGTACCCCTACCCCATTGCGCGGCAAGCTCAATTGGCAATACTGTTCCAGCATAAACAACATGACCAACAGCCTTTTATTTGGTTTTTGCAATTTCCGTTGGACGAGCGCGGTCTTTTAAATATAGCCGCACGTAATCAATACCTGGAGTATGTGGTCAATGCATTGGGCCATGAAATAACCGGAGAAATGACCGAAGAGCAGCAAAAACAGCTGCAACAAAACCCGTATTTATTAACGCCGAATGAGCAACAGCGCGCGGCTTTGCATGCCCGGGTTCAGCGCCAGCAAAAGTTGTCGCCGTCTATACATTTTGAAACGGCGGAAGCGTATTTAAGGCAGCCTGAAAGCGGCATAGACTGGCAACAAATGGGCTTGCAGGGGTTACATGACTGCGCTGCCCGGTTAGAGCAATTGCCGGAACTGAGCAAAGCCATAGCAACGCATTTCTCTCATTATCCGAGTGCGGTGCGCCAGCCGTTGGCGGTTGCGCTTGAGCAACAAAGCCTGACGCCACCGGTACGAGACGTTCTTCTGCAGAACCTCGAGAGCAGTAATGCTCAACTGTGCACTGACAGTTTGCGCGCGCTGGCCTCCGCTTCAGCTCATCCTCGGGTAAAAAAGGCAGTAAACAAGCTGGTTCCAAATGCCAATGCCGATCAGCTCGTTGTTATTGCTGCGCGTTTATGGCCGGTGCTTTGCGAAGAACCAAATTTGTTGCGCTACTTAGACGCCATAGCAGAGCTTGATAATTCACTGTTTGATGCCTTATTCCAGGATATTATTGCCCTGCCGGACATACGTCCGTTACTGTTATCTATTATTGCTCAACAAAAACAGTCTGCGGCGGTTAATGAAGCATTAAACCGATTAAAACAACAGACTCAGGGAAGCTGATGAATTTACTCGATGTCATTGTTTTACTGGCGCTGGCAACGGCAATATGGGTGTTTTGGCAACACCGCCAGCAGTCAGAAAGCGCACAAAAACATGCAGTATTTTACTGTAAGCAGCAGGGGCTTCAGTTTTTAGATATTCGTCGCGAGGACACGCGTTGGTCTTTTAAAGGCAGCCAGCCGGGCTGGCGTAGTACTTTTAAAATGGGCTTTAGTAGCGACGGCGAAACTCGTTATGAAGGCGACTTAACCCTTCATAACCAGCGTTTGGTAGGTGTTGAGTTACCGCCGTTTCGAATTCCCGCGGAATAATTTAATCAGGCTGCCGTTGGT
This sequence comes from Idiomarina sp. H2, assembly GCF_004364275.1. Lineage (NCBI taxonomy): Bacteria > Pseudomonadati > Pseudomonadota > Gammaproteobacteria > Alteromonadales > Idiomarinaceae > Idiomarina > Idiomarina sp. H2. The sequence goes on along the minus strand of NZ_SNZY01000001.1, from coordinate 382,581 downwards.
AGAACAGAACTTCACCTGGCAGCTTTTCCACTTCTATCTGAGCTTGAATGCGATAGCCGCGCTTTTTAAAGAAAGCCTGATAATCCGAACGAGTCACGTAAACGGCTATCCCTTGTGATTCCGGGTCTTCCTCAAAAACCGCTTTGGCAGCTTCAACAAGTAAATGCCCCACTCCCTGCGACTGATACTGTGGTGCTACCGCAATAAATGCCAGCATATGGTAAGGCACATCAGGCATCGCTTCCTGAATTAAGCGTTCCTTTTCAAGTACCTGCTTAGTACTCAAAAAACCAGCCGTTAATAACATGCTTATTCGCCAATGCCAGAAACGTCCGGGACCAAAGCTTTTACCAGGACGGGTAAGACACGCGACACCTAATAGTGTGCCGCCATCTCTAATACCAATAATAGGCTGTCCGCTTTCCCAGAAAGCGTTTAAGTCTTCGCGGATAGCCGCCCGTAAACGCTTATCGTAATCAGGTTTGTCTGACCGGAAAATCTTTTGCAGTAATTCATCATCGTAATACGTCTGGAACAAAAGCGAGGCCGCTAATTTCAGATCTTCAGCAACAAGGTAAACCAGCTCGCCCTGAACATGCTCATTGCTGTTTTCACCTGCTTCATCAATTTCGTTTTCCGTTTTTTCTGTCAGACCCTGCATAATGAATAGCCAATTGTTAGTTTTTCATAACACCAACTTAACCATTTTTCGGAATTCTGTCGAGAGTCATTTATCCGCCATTCAGGCAAGACTCTCATCAAGAGTTTTTATCAGTCTCAACTTGAGGCTGACAATTATAAAGCCAGTCAGCCAATGAGTCAGACAGAACTTCGTGTTGTTCCTTACCTACCCATTCGAGTCCAACCGCACCACTTTGGTTATCTATGGTTACCAACAAGCCGTCATCCTCGCTACCTAAACCAATAAAGATCGTTTCAGGCTGTTTCAAACGACGCTTCATTAAAATGTGACCAGTAATATTCTCTAATAAACGTTCACCGTCTTCTGCACTCTGCGTCTGTAGTAAACTAATTGTGTGCCCCTGATAATCAAGCGCAAGGTCTCCTGCATACCAGCGGCCAAACAAAGTTTTAATACTCTGATGGAAACTCATTTCCAGAGCACTCTCAAGATCATCAAAGTTTAACGCTTCGGGTTGCCGGCACGGCGTCCACTCAACCGTATTCTCATCAATCACAGTTCCGTAAATTGGGCTATTCCACTCTTCTACATACTCGGTATAGCGCACAGGAACATTTTCCTGATAGCGTGTCATTAGTGCATCTATTGATTCTTCTAACGTCTTCATCTGGTACTTACACCTCAGAAAATTTACAATACGGCCATTGTACTTACGGAGCGACTTAAATGCCAAAGAAGGACGCACTAGACCATTTATCACTGGGTCAGCACACCGACTATCCGAATGAATATGATCCGAAGCAGCTGCAGCCAGTCCCCCGCTCACTGAATCGGGAACCTATAGGGCTTAAAGATAAGCTACCTTTTTCGGGTGTGGATTTATGGACCGGTTATGAAATCTCCTGGCTAAACTCAAACGGACTGCCACAGGTTGCGGTGGGGTATTTTGCAGTGCCAGCAGAAAGCCCTAACCTGGTCGAGTCCAAGTCGTTTAAGCTTTATTTAAACAGCTTCAATGACTCGCGTTTTGAGACCTGGGAGCAGGTGCAACAACTGATGGAAACCGATCTCTCAGCTTGTGCCGGCGCGCCGGTTAAAGTCAAGCTGAAACAGGTATCTGAGCTGGAAGGTGAATCTGTGGCGACTTTCCCGGGTCATTGCATAGATGATCAGAATATCAGTATTTCGCATTACGACTATCAGCCGTCACTGCTTGCTACAGAACAAAATGAAACAGAAGAAGAACTGCACAGTCATCTGTTAAAATCGAACTGCCTGATAACCAATCAACCCGATTGGGGTTCGGTTTACATTCATTATCAGGGGCCGAAGTTGGATCGCGCTGCGCTGCTGGCTTATCTGGTCTCATTCAGACGTCATAACGAATTCCACGAGCAATGCGTCGAGCGCATTTATCAGGACTTGAAAGCACTAGGAATAAAGAAGTTGACGGTTTATGCCCGTTACACACGTCGTGGCGGTCTGGACATAAACCCATTTCGTTCCGACTTCGAGCCAGCGCTGCAAATGCAACGCATGGCCCGACAATAACGGGTTTTAAGCGTTAGGGTGCGGAATTTGTAACCATTGCAGAAAACGAGCTTTCTGTTCAGCCGTAGGCTCGTCTAATGGTTCAATTTTCGCATCGGTTGCAGGGATTGGTTGCACCGTTAAGGTTTTCTTGTGCAACTGGTCGCGACGGAAGAATGTCACTTCAATTGAATCACCCGCTTTATATTCAGCAAAAGCTTCTTTAAAGCGACCATCAACTACGGTGTGTCCGTCGTAAGCAACAATGACGTCGCCCGGCGTAAAGCCCGCTTCCCAGGCGGGGCTGCCCTTACTAACCCGGGTCAATTCCATTCCTCCGCTGGCTTCACTGGCACTCCAGCCAGCCCAGACTTTCTCAGCTTCGGGTTCGCCCTCGTCTTCATCCTTGTCCTGATCATAAACCAGCTCTAAACCCACCTGCTCGAGCATACTCTCAAACGGAATATCTGCGGCCGGACTCTCAACATTTTCTTGCCACCAGTCCTGCCAGGACTCACCCGTTAAATCTTTCAAAATAGTTAGCACGTCGGCTGAGGTGAAGCCCTGCTCTTCGGCATCGAAGCGCTGATACAATTCATTATGCACGTCGCGATAGCTAACTTCCCCATCAGTTGTTTTCAACAATTCGCTGTCCAGCAGCCAGGAAACCAAAGCACCTTCCGAATAAATATTCACAGAATCGTTGTGCGCACGGTCTCCATATTGATCAATCCACGCCTCAAAAGAGGCCTCAGCCACTGACATAACCTCCCGGCCTGGTTTTGATCGATAACGGTCAATACTAGTTGCTACTCGTTCAAAATATTCAGACGGTTCCATAATGCCCGCCTGTAATAACAAATGGTTCTGGAAGTAGCTGGTTGAACCTTCCGCAATCCAGAATAAATCAGTGTAGTTTTCCTCTTGATAATCGTATGGAACCAGCCCGTCGGGACGATAAGCTTTCACGTTCCAGGTATGCACAAACTCGTGTGACGCTGTGGACATAAACGACAGGTAATCATCGCGACTGGCAAAGCTGTATCTGGGGCGCTGGATAATCGTCGAGTTTTTGTGCTCAGTCGCACCACCCGCGCCGGTTGTCGCGTGGATCATGAAAACATAACGCTCAAATGGGTAACTGCTCCAAATCGAATCACCGGTAGCCACCAGCTTGTGTAAGTCTTCGACCGTTTTTTCAGCGTCGTAGTTACCCTCTCCCCAGAATACGACTTCATAATCGCGATTATCCTGAGTGAATTCATAGTGTTTGTTAATGCCCGTTTCTATCGGCGAGTCAACTAAGACATCCCAGTTTGCGGCCGAGAACTGGTGCTCGCCTTCTCTCTCCATACCGGAGTAACTCTTCCACTCGCCCGGAACATCCAGAGAAACGGACACCGGCTCATCACGCCAGGCGTCTGCATACATAAATACAGCAGAGGCATCTAAGTAGGCATGAGTATCATCGATATGACGACTGCGACGCCCAAGTTGATTGGCGTAAATTTCGTAGTCAACGGTTACTTCACCGCTGTCTTCAGGTAAGTATACGCGCCAGGTGCTTTTATCGACCTTTTCCCAGCGAAGTTCTTCCCCGTTGCTCTGAGCATCAAAGTCACGAACGCCATTAGCGAGATTCAAAATGCGATAATAACCTGTTCTCCAGGCTGGCATTTTTACATCCAGAAACTTAGCGTCACTGGCCGGGAAGGTTATAGATACTTCGCCTTTGTGGTGCTCAGGTTGCGTTAAATCAATTTTATAATCGGTATTTGCCAATACAATGGAAGGTGCCAACATAACACCAACAGCTAATAAGCTCTTGCGCACAGTTTATCTCCGTTAGTTTCGCTTTATTTGTTAGTTAACTTGTTCAAAGACTACCACAATTCACCAATAGAAAATAAATTCAGATAGGTTAGACTTTATGGGATTATTTTTCGTATTATGCGTATTGACTTCAACATTTGGTAGGTGAGCATTGGCAATACCGGAAACACCGCAAGAGCAGGTTCAGCACCTTAGCAAGAAGCTGCGACAAAGCATCCAGTCGCGTAAGCAGATAGAAGACGATTATCTGCGCGATTCACAACGTTACTCTAACTTTGTGAACGACCTTTGTCTGGCATTAAATGGTGTTGATAGTGAGTTAGACGGTTTACTGCATAAATTACGCGGTCACCTGCAGCAAAATGCGTCCGCTGCGGTTCTAGAGCCCATGATGCAACAGGTGGGTGAGGTGATTTCTCAGCATACTGTTCGCATGCAAACTCTGCTGAAAGAAACCAACGAAAGTATCCAACTGGCATTACAGTCTATTAAGCCACGTGATAGCAGTGGCAGAAGCCAGCTGCAAAAAATAGCAAATGAATTCGAGCAACCAACAATGGCGGTTTCTCATTATTTGCCATTAGTAAACCAATTACTGGCACTTTCCTACCAGCAGCAAGGTACTCAGACAGAAACCCAAGTAGCTCAATATCAAAGTCAATTGCTTGATTTACTCAGCGAAGTCGAGTTTCTGGGAAATGCTGCTGACACCTTGCAGCAAGTAAAAGTAGCTTTACAAAAGCCGCAAACTAACGAAACCTTGTTAGCTATAACCTTGAAGGTTATGCGGCTGGTGTTTAACAACATCAACGATGAACGCCGCTCAGCACAACTATTTCTGCAACAATTAAATGCTTCTTTAGAGTCTGTTCAGAGTGTATTAGGTAAAACCATAAGTCATTCTGCGGACTTTGCCGACCAGCGACTGCACCTGAACCAACAACTAAAAAGTGGCGTCTCCGAGATAAAAGCTTGTGTCACTGACGCGTATGAACTGAACGATTTAAAAGAATCGGTAGGTTTGCAGCTACACCGTTTAGGTGAAACTTTAAATCAGCACCTAAAGTTGCATGACGAAGAACGTCAAAGTTTCCATAGCAACACACAGGCCATGGAGCAGAAACTCCGTGAAACCGAAGAGCAGGTTTTACATTACAAGCAGGAGCTGGCTAAACAAAAGTTCCGCAGCTTACAGGACAACCTGACCAAGCTGCCTAACCGCTCTGCTTTTGATGAGCGCTTAAACCTGGAATTCCAGCGTTGGGTCAACGATGAAACCCCGCTGAGTATAGCCATTATCGATGTTGATCATTTTAAGAATATTAATGATAGCTTCGGCCACATTGCCGGCGACAAGACCTTACAAGTTATCGCAGGTACTCTTAGCAAATCGTTACGAGAATCAGCTTTTGTTTGTCGCTATGGTGGCGAAGAGTTTGCTATCATATTCTGTTCTGATGGACAAAATGCCTATCAACATATCGAGAATACGCGGGAGAAAGTGGCTAATATCCCGTTTAAATTTAAAACCGACGATATACGCATTACTATTTCCGCGGGAATAGCCGAATTTAAATACAATGAAGATACACCGCTGGCGGTTTTTGAAAGAGCCGATAAGGCGCTCTATGAAGCAAAAAATAGCGGGCGCAACAAAGTCATCACAGCAAAATAGAAACCAACGCTGAGGATCACCGCCGGCACAAGGATGACGCCGAGTCATCGTTATTACAGGAGTATGGAAAAATAATGAGAGCAAGCATTTCTCCAAGAGGCACTATGTCTCTTTTGTCACAACTGGAAATAGAACGTTTAAAGCAATCCTCAAACAGCCAACTTTATAAATTATTTCGCAACTGCTGTCTCGCGGTTCTAAATGCCGGAAGTAATACCGACAGCAGCGCTGAAATTTACGATAAGTATAAAGATTTCGCCGTTAATATTATCCGCAAAGAGCGCGGTATTAAAATTGAGTTGATTGAACCGCCGGCGGAAGCTTTTGTTGATGGCGAACTCATTGTCGGTATTCGTGAGTTACTGGAATCTGTATTGCGCGATATTCTCTTTACCGGAGAGCGCTACTCAGAAGAGGAACTGAAAGACGCCGACAGCGCTACCCTAACCCACGTGGTGTTCGATATTTTACGCAACGCCCGTACTATTCAGGCCATGCAAGAGCCCGATATGGTTGTTTGCTGGGGTGGTCACTCGATTAACGAAGCTGAGTATAAATACACTAAAGAAGTGGGTTATCAGTTGGGTTTGCGTGGCTTAAATATCTGTACCGGGTGTGGTCCGGGAGCCATGAAAGGCCCTATGAAAGGCGCGACCATTGGTCATGCTAAACAGCGTATTAGTGGTGGTCGTTACCTGGGCCTTACTGAGCCTGGCATTATCGCTGCCGAGCCACCTAATCCTATCGTTAACGAACTGGTTATTTTGCCCGATATTGAAAAACGTCTGGAAGCTTTTGTTCGCTGTGCGCACGGCATCGTTATTTTCCCAGGTGGCGCGGGTACGGCTGAAGAACTGCTGTATCTTCTTGGCATACTGATGCACCCGAAAAACCAACAACAAAGCTTACCAGTTATATTGACGGGCCCTGAAGCGTCTAAAGATTACTTTGATGCGCTGGATACCTTTATTGTCGAAACTCTGGGTGAAGAGGCTCGCGGCTTTTACCGTATTATTATTGCTGATCCATCAGGTGTTGCGCAGCACATGCACGCAGGCATGGCAGCCGTAAAACAATACCGCCGTGATTCTGGTGACGCTTACTACTTTAACTGGACCTTGTTTATTGATGAAAACTTCCAACGCCCGTTCTACCCGACTCACGAAAATGTGGCGTCACTGAACCTGCACCCGGAACAGCCTAAAGAAGAGTTAGCAGCGGACTTACGCCGCGCATTCTCAGCTATTGTTGCCGGCAATGTGAAAGATGGTGGCATTCGCCAAATTAGAGAAAAAGGCGTATTTACCATTCACGGTGAAAAAGAGTTAATGAAACGACTGGACGTATTGTTAAGAGCATTCGTCGAACAAGGGCGTATGAAATTACCAGGTTCGGTGTATCATCCTTGTTATAAGGTTGTTACTGACTGAAGGATTTATGAAAAATAAAGTCTTTGTCATACTCGCCATTGGCGCTGTTTCTTATCTAGCTATAGTAGGAGCAGTGCTGATGCTTTATCAGGCTGATCCTGCTGATTTACAGTGGCAGGAACGAGAGACCTACAACGCCAGACAAATTGGTCAATTTGATCTGGGTATGTCAAAAGACAGTGTTATTCGAGTTTTAGGCTCACCAGACATAACTGAAGCGAAAGCGTCATCTGAAGGTGACATGCAAGTTCTGTTTTATCGAACTCATCACGTGACTTCTGACGGAATCACGACTAAAGATGAATGTACCCCTTTGGTTTTTCGCGATAATAAGCTTATCGCCTGGGGTAACGACTCTTATCGTGACTATCAGAATTATCAGAGGCGAGAATGAGAGAACTGACCGAGTGTTGTGAAAAAGCGGCAAGTTTACTGAAACAACACGACGTTCGTCAGCTTTATCGTCTGGTTCAGTTTATTGATGAAGAGTATCAACAAAACCGCTGGCCTGAACTGCTTCCCCTTTACGCTCAGCAACATGCTCAGGACAATAATCAGCTAATAAGTGAGTTACTCGCGGTTTGTGTAAACGCGCTGCATTGCGGTTACCAATGGTCTTTGCACTCACATTATCGCCGAATTCTGGCCGCCGCTTGCGTCAGTGAGAAACTCAACCCAGACCCCAACTACTGGAAGCAACTTCATTTAAGACAGCCGCTGTGGCTGTCTGCTTTAGAGTCTTTAACACTAAAATCCGCTGATATTCTCTTTTTTCGCTACTGGGTTAACGCCTTAACTCAGGTTCAGCTCCAACGTAGTAAGCCCACACAGACATTTTTTCCCTTATTGAATGGCGAATTCCGCTACCGCTTCTGGGCGCTGTTAAATAAGCAGGATACGCTTCCTGTAAGACTCACGGGTCAAAAGTTTTCACATCACAAAAACCAGCAGACCGCGGTACTTTTAGGTTATGAAGGAAAGCACCAAGTTCTGGCTCTATTACATAAACTGGATAGCCCGTTTTATGTCAGCCCGGACGAAACACAAAATTGGCAAGTTAACGACAAGCCTCTGACACAGGAACAAATGAGCGCACTGGCTCAGCATCGGTTGCTAAAACAAGAGCAAACAAGCACAACACAACAAACGCCCAGACAACTGTTACGGGCAATAAACCGTTACGCCAATGCCAGTGGCGCCTTAAACGCAGTAATTCAGCAAATTAACCAATTGCCTTTTTTAGCCAGCAGTCTTCATGCCGCCGTGCATCAGAGCGAACGCATTGGCTACAGCGAAGCCAGCCGTATGGACTTGAAACAGTCTTATTTATGGCTAGGCTCTAAACGAGCTTCAGTTATTCTTGCGACCGCTTTTTTACAACACCAATTTTCATTAAATACAATTCCTCTGCATAACGCATTGATGCAAAAGCTCGGCTTACTGACCACAACGCTACAGCACTTATCGGCGGAAACCGGCGTTAGCCTGCCAACCCCGGCTCCGCTACTTGCCCTACTCTCAGGCTCTGATCTTTTTCGTCACCCAGAGCTGATTAAATCAGCGAAGTGGCCCCGTCCGCGAGAAATAGAACACTGCTATAGCACAAGTTGGGTTGGCTCTGCACTGGATATCAGTGACTTTCGCCGCAGTCGACAATTAGTTAAGCGCTGGCAATTGCCTCCGGCTACCGAAAATTTATTAAACCCTGATAAAGCCGAGACCAGCAAATTAAGTGCACTATTTTTCTTAGCCCACTATTTAACGCTAAGCACTTATTATCCAGAAGTGTCGTTAAGCAGTTCAGTAAAATCGATGCTAAAGTCTTATTGTCAGCAACTGCAAATAAACAGTGAGCAACTGACCCGAATTAAAGCTAAATCGGCTTTTGAAAGTCACTGTTACTCACCGTTATAACCTACATTCACTGGCTGAATAATGCTTTGCTAGTCAGTATTAGCGCGGCAATGGTAGAATTACCGTTCCTGTTTTTGTTGTAACACGGTTTAAAGGAATCAATTCATGAGTAGAACTATCACAGTTATTCCAGGTGACGGCATCGGCCCGGATATTGTCGAGTCTGCAACAGCCATTCTTGATAAAGCAGGTTGTGACTTTGAATATGAATACGTCGACGCTGGTCTGACTGCTTTGGAAAAAACCGGAGAGTTATTACCTCAAAATACTCTTGATGCGATTGAACGTAACGGTGTTACATTAAAAGGTCCACTGACTACTCCGGTTGGCGAAGGCTTCACCTCTATTAATGTCAGCCTGCGTAAACACTTTTCGCTATATGCTAACGTACGCCCTGTTTTGTCTTTTACCGGCACCCAAGCGCGCTACGAAAACATTGATATTATTACCATTCGTGAAAATACCGAAGGTATGTATTCCGGCTTAGGCCAAAAAGTGTCTGAAGATGGTAATGAAGCAGAAGCAGTCAGCAAAATTACCCGTGAAGGCGCTGAGCGGATTGTCCGTTTCGCCTATGAAACCGCACGTCGCGAAGGCCGTAAGAAAGTCACCGCAGTGCATAAAGCCAATATTCTGAAGTCCACTTCTGGTCTATTCTTAAAAGTAGCGCGTGAAATTGCGGAAGAGTATCCGGACATTGAATCAACAGAAATGATTGTTGATGCGGCCTGCATGCGCTTAGTTATGAACCCTGAAGAGTTTGACGTTATTGTTACCACCAACCTGTTTGGCGATATTCTGTCAGACCTGTGCGCAGGTTTGGTCGGCGGCTTAGGTATGGCACCCGGCGCTAACATTGGTAAAGACTGCGCCATTTTCGAAGCTGTACACGGCTCAGCCCCGGATATTGCCGGTAAAAACCTGGCAAACCCAACCTCAGTTATCTTAGCGTCAATTCAGATGCTGGAATACTTGGGCATGCAAGAGCAAGCCGAAAAAATCACCAAAGCACTAGAAGACGTGATTTCCAGTGGTGACCGTACCACTCGTGATTTAGGCGGTTCGCACGGTACCACTGATTTTACTCAGGCAGTTATTGAGCGTCTTTAAGGCGAAAGGCATAGCCATGAATGAACTCAGGCTATGCCATTAAAGCTAGCTGCGGGGCAGCCAGCGCAAGTGTACGGTAATTTCTTCACGGTCGTGGTAAAGGTGCTTGGCCTGAATTTCAAACGGCTTAGTCCCCTCGGTTTGTAGTTGTTCTTTAATCTGATCCAGGTAGCCTTTAACTGCGGCATAGCGCTGACGCATTGGTAACTTAAGGTTAAAGATGGCTTCTTCACAGTCACCTTCGAGTAACCAACTGGTCATCAGCTCGCCGACACGTGCGGGTTTTTCAACCATATCGCACACCAGCCAGGTAACATTTTTGCGTTTCGGACGAAATTTAAAGCCGTCTTCCTGAATGTGCTTAACCTGCCCGGTTTCCATTAAGGACTCAGCCATCGGGCCGTTATCAACCGCTTGCACCATCATACCGCGGCGAACCAGCTGATAAGTCCAGCCTCCCGGCGCTGCACCAAGATCTACCGCCTTCATGCCCGAGTGAACACGTTTTTCATGTTCGTTTTCAGGTACAAATACCTGAAAGGCTTCATCCAGTTTTAACGTTGAACGGCTTGGTGCCTCTTTTGGCATACGCAAACGCACAATACCACCGTTGTGTAAGGTTTGGTTATAGCTGTATGAATAGCCCACCAAGGCATGCGCCGGGTTGACGAATAACACATGCAGCATCGGTCGTTTAGCTAGCGGTTTATTACTTAAAAGCTCTTCTTTACGCAACGCCTGACGCAGCGGCACGCTAAACTTACGGCAGAATTTGGATAGCTGATTAGCTTCATTAGTATCTGGAGTTCCCACCCGTAACTCACCGGCTAAACCGAAGGTTTCCTGGTGAGGTTTTAATACCTTTATGACTTCGCTGGCACGGTCTTCAATACCAGCCACTTTAACAGGCCCCAGTAAGGCAAACATTTCGCGCGCAAAGACCAGGTCTTTCAGCGTCAGTTTACGGGCAATATGCTCTGCTTCTTCGTGCTGACAATGATAGGTAACGTAAGCTTGCTCGGGTTGTGTCTGGCAATAACCATAAACACCCAGTTCCGCGGTTTTATCCTGAATTTCGGCCGCGCAATCACCTTCGAACCCAGCACGACACAGCAATACAATGCCACTACCTCTGCCGTTAACAATCTCACTCATTAACTACCTGCTCCTAACTTTATTGCGCCAACTAATAAACTGACCCAGCCAGCAATAAATAATAACCCGCCAATAGGCGTTATAGGCCCAAACCATTTAACACCGGTAAGTGCTAAGGCATACAAACTGCCGGAAAATAAAACCACGCCAGCCAGCCACAAATAACCACTGGCAACAAACCAGACCGACTGTGACTGCTTTAACCAAAGCGCTAAAGCAAACAGTGCCAACGCGTGATAAAATTGATAAGTGACTCCGGTCTCAAAAGCGCTCAGCAAACTCTCGCTTAATTTCGATTTTAAACCGTGCGAAGCAAAAGCGCCCAACATAACGCCGGTACCGCCTAAAATGGCGGCCACAATTAAAAATATTTGACTCATTGAATAAACTCCTTAATGGCATCTGCGGCCTGTTGCCAAAGCTTAGGCGTATTCTCCGCTTTAGCTTTTGTGGCGGCAAAACCGTGATCGGCCCCCTCTAGCCACTGCAACTGCCAGTTATGCGGCAACTCCACGCTTTGCCCCTGCTCCGCTCTTTTTAAAAGCGGTTTACTGAACGGGTCCCGTGTTCCCTGCAAAACAAGACCGGGCGCCTGCGTCATTTCTAATTCTTCATGACGTGACTTCTCTGGTTTTTGCGGCGGATGGAACGGAAAGCCCAAAGCAATTACTGCTTTCGCGCCGTATTTATCGGCTAAACGCAACATCACCCGGCTTCCTAATGACTTACCCATCAAAACTAACGGCTTATTATCTTGCTGTAATTCGATCAGCAGTTCATCAGTCGCATCAACCAATGCCTGCATTTTATTCGGCGGCCGTGGCTTACCGGTTTCTCGAACCTTTTCCCAATACGGAAAGTCCGGACGGACAAGCTCTGCGCCAAGCGCTATGCCCTGCTCCGCAAAGAAATCCATAAAAGCTGTGTCGGGACCGCCTCCTGAACCGTGCAAAAACACGATGCGGAAGGCTCCTTCCGGGTTCTGTTGTTGATAACGCATTATTGGTTAAACTCTTGCTCTTCTTTTTGAACCAAGTTTAGCAACCACTGACGGAAGGTCGCGATTTTACCTATCTCCGCCTGATTGTCACGACAAACCAGATAAAAGGCTTTATTCCGCTGCAAAGCCTGAGGAAAAATACGAACCAGGTGTCCGCTGTCAATTTCGGATTTAACCAGCACATTATTCGCTAATGCAATGCCCTGTCCGTGAACCGCCGCCTGCAAAGCCAAACTGGAATGGCTGAATACCGGTCCGTTATCGCCTTTATATTGGGGCAACCCTACCAACTGAAACCAGTCCTTCCAGGCATTTCGGGTTTCATCATGCAGCAGCGTTTGTTTGAATAAATCTATCGGCTCTTTGATATTCGCTTTGTTCAGTAACAACGGCGAACAAACCGGCCATAAGTATTCTTCATGCAATTGGTATGCTTTTACCCCGGGCCAACGCCCGTCGCCATAATAAATAGCAACGTCCACGTCGTCGGTTAACGAACCACTAATTTCATCCACGGCTTTAATTCGTATATCCATATCCGGGTGTTCTTCGCGAAAACTACTGAGCCGGGGAACAAACCATAAAATAGCGAAACTGGGCGGAACCGACACAGTCAAAGCCCCACGCTCAGATACTAGCCGAAGTTTATCGGTAGCCTGCGCCAGTTGCTCAAAAATATCCCGTAATTCTAAGTAGTATTCCTGCCCTTCTTCGGTCAGCAACAGCGAGCGGTTACGCCGGATAAAAAGCTTAAGTTCAAGGAAGTCTTCTAACGCTTTTACCTGATGACTGACGGCCGCCTGGGTCACAAACAACTCTTCGGCTGCTTTGGTAAAACTGAGGTGACGCGCTGCCACTTCAAATGATTTAAGCGCGTTTAAGGGAGGTAATTTCCGCATGCTATTAACTAAAAAGCGTCTCTGTTTAGTAGATAACCACCACTATAACAGAGACGCCCTTTGTTCGGCTATTTATCATTACTTTATCTAATGTGACTTACAACCGAACGCCGCCGTCAATTTCGACCACACGGCCGCTGAAGAAGTCATTTTCAATAATGTAGCGCGCACTGTGGGCAATTTCATTGGGCTGGCCCCAGCGTTTTAGCGGAACCATAGACAACGCGCGATCAACCGCTTCAGGTTTCATCTGTGCCGTCATTGGAGTTTCAATAAAGCCCGGCGCAATGGCACCGCAGCGAATGCCGTAACGACCCAATTCACGAGCCCAGGTGACTGTCATGGCAACCACACCAGCTTTGGTTGCGGAATAGTTTGTCTGTCCCATGTTGCCAGCACGCGCTACGCTGGAAATATTGATGATAACGCCTTTCTTACCGGCTTTTACCATCTGTGCCGCGGCTTCACGGCCGCATAAGAAGGTACCGGTGAGATTCACATCCAGTACCGACTGGAACTGTTGTAAAGGCATTTTCTGTTTCAGTTCGCCGTCTTTGAATTTGATCAGCAAGCCGTCACGCAATAGGCCTGCGTTGTTCACCAGCACATCAATGCCATCAAACTCTTGCTGAATTTGCTCAAATACGGTTTCTACCGACTCTTCGTCGGTGATATCAACTTCATAACCAACCACTTTGGCTGCGCCCAGCTTTTCGCATTGCTCCTGAGCTTCACCTAATACGTCGCCGTTAATATCAATAAGCGCAAGTTTGGCACCTTGTCTGGCGAAATCTTCAGCCATCGCAAGGCCCAGCCCCTGAGCACCACCGGTAATAACAATGACACTGTCTTTAATTTGCATGTGTTTCCCCAATTCTTAGGTTACTTCTGTGACTTAGGTGCCACATAATTAAAAATACTGGAAAAGTCCTGGCGACCATGGCCTTGCTCAGACCAGCTGTGGTAAAGGTTGCGAGTCAGTGATCCCATAGGCGTTGCGGCACCGCTTTCTAATGCGGTTTGTTGCGCCAGACCTAAATCTTTAGCCATTAAGTCAACCAGAAAGCCGCCTTGGTAGTCGTTACTTGAAGGCACGTTGTCCATTACCCCTGGGCATGGATTATATACCTGTAATGTCCAATTACTACCCGAGCTTGCCAGCATAATTTCCGATAAAACTTTCGGGTCCAACCCGTTAGCCTTACCTAATTGCAGAGCTTCAGAAGTACCCACCATTAATACTGACAACAACATGTTATTACAGATTTTTGCAATCTGTCCGGCACCGACATCACCGGCGCGGAAAACATTTTTGCCCATGTCGTTAAGCACGCTACGAGCCCGGTCAACGTTAGTTTCTGTACCACCGCAAATAAAGGTTAAGGTACCCGCTTTCGCGCCACCAACACCGCCAGAAACAGGAGCGTCGATAAAGGCAATACCAGCTTTCTCTAACTGTTCACCCACATACATAGCGGTTTCAGAAGAAATGGTACTGCAATCAATAACGAGCTGATCTTTATTCAGCTTGTTGATTAGGCCGTCGTCACCAAGGTAAACGCCTTTTACGTGACGGTCTGCAGGCAGCATAGACACCACAAATTCAGCTCCGTCGATGGCTTCAGCTGCTGTTTTCGCAGCCTGTGCACCGTCAGCAACTATCGCTTTAAGTGCTTCTTCCGATAAGTCAAAAGCCTTAACCTTGTGGCCGGCTTTTGCCAGATTGCTGGCCATTGGGCCACCCATGTTACCCAGTCCAATAAATCCTACGGTTGCCATAAAGGCACTCCTTCTTGTTAATTCGTTTTATTTATCAAGATCGGCTAATGGATGCGTTCGCTCGCCCCAGGGCGGTAAAAAGAATGCATCAATCTCTTCCGCTGGTACTTCGGCTACCGAGCTATGCTGCCATTGTGGATTCTTATCTTTATCAATCAGCAGTGCCCGAATACCTTCCGCAAAGTCACCACGAACTGCACAGTTACAGGACAAGGTTAGCTCTAAACGGAAACAGTCAGCCAAAGACAAGTCAGAGCCTTGCTGCAACTGGTTCCAGACCAGGTGCGATGTAAACGGACAACCATTGGCCAGGTTCTTACGCGCCCGCGCCAGCCATTTATCATCAGTTTCGTCATTGACAATACGTTCAACAATTTCACCGATATCATTGCCCGTTGTCAGCTCTGTTATTAGCTTCTGATGCGGTTCTACCTGAGGCGTGGGTAATGCCGTTGGGTCACTACTTGCCACGTCACTCAGTAAGTCCGTCACTTTTTGTTTGTTCAGAGCCTCGGTATTGCCCCATTGAACTTCTTTCAGCTTATTCAGAATGCTTTCTTTGCTCTCATGCCCAACAAAGTGATCGGCCAGGTTCAGATACAGTGCATCGTTCGCATTCATCGTTGCGCCGGTAATACCTAAGAACAAACCGCAACCTCGTGGCATGCGATTAAGGAAGTAGGTCGCACCAACATCCGGGTACAAACCAATAGTCACTTCTGGCATAGCCAGTAACGAACGTTCGGTCACAATACGGTGGCTGGCGCCATTCATTAGCCCCATACCGCCGCCCATCACAATGCCGTCACCCCAGCAAATAAGAGGTTTAGGGAAGGTCTGAATAAAGTAGTCCAGTTGATATTCCTGGGTGAAGAAGTTTTCGACTTCTTCCACTAATTTGCCCGGCTCTGCCTGCATGGCTTTATACATAGCCACAATGTCACCACCGGCACAGAATGCTTTTTCACCGGCACCCTGTAACCAGACACAAGCAACTTTGTCATCTTCTGCCCATTTTTTCAGCTGCGGTAACAGCTTTTCAGCCATTGCCAGGCTTAGGGCATTCAATGATTTCTCGGAATTTAACGTAGCAACGCCGATGACTTTGTCACCGGCGTTCAGTTCTTCAAAAAGTACAACGTCTTGCATGGAATCTCCTTACAAGATTTCGCGATCGTTATCAGCCAGAATGCGACGTCCAATAATCATGCGCATAACTTCGTTTGTGCCTTCCAGGATCTGGTGCACACGAACATCACGCACATGGCGCTCTAACGGATACTCTTTAATGTAGCCATAACCACCGTGCAGCTGCAGTGCGTCGTTACACACTTTAAAACCAACATCGGTCGCAAACTGTTTTGCCATAGCACAATAGGTAGTTTTATCAGCATCGTTGTTATCGACTTTACTGGCTGCCAGACGCACCATTTGACGGGCTGCAACCAGCTCAGTCGCCATATCGGCTAACTTAAACTGTAGCGCCTGAAAAGCCGCGAGGGGCTTACCAAATTGCGTACGTTCCTGCATATAAGCTTTGGCAGTATTTAACGCCGCTTGCGCTGTACCCACAGAACACACCGCAATGTTAATGCGTCCGCCGTCTAAGCCCATCATGGCAAACTTAAAGCCTTCGCCTTCTTTACCCAGCAGGTTTTCTGCCGGAATGCGAACGTCTTCAAAGGTCACTAAGCGGGTTGGCTGGGCGTTCCAGCCCATTTTATCTTCGGCTTTACCGTAAATAACTCCTTTGGCGTCCGCCGGTACAGCAAAGGCAGAAATGCCTTTAGGTCCGTCTTCGCCAGTACGAGCCATAACCACTAAAACGTCAGTTTCACCGGCACCGGAGATGAACATTTTAGAGCCATTTAAGACGTACTCGTCGCCGTCTTTTTTCGCACTGGTACGCAAGCTGGCAGCGTCTGAACCAGAGCCTGGTTCAGTCAAGCAGTAAGAGCCAAGCTTCTCACCGGTAACCAACTCGGGCACCCACTGGTCAATCACTGACTGTTGGCCGAAAGAACCAATCATCCAGGTGACCATGTTATGAATGGTCATCATGGCCGTGGTTGCGGTACAACCACCTGCCAGTTGCTCAAAAATAAGCGCTGAGTCCAGACGGCTCATACCGAAGCCGCCTGCCTCTTCCGGCGTGTACATGCCCATAAAGCCCATTTCACCAGCTTTACGGAACACTTCAACGGGGAAATAATGCTCTTCGTCCCACTTAGCCGCATTAGGCGCCAGCTCTTTGTCGGCAAAAGCTTTGGCTGTATCCACAAAGGCTTGCTGGTCTTCTGTCAATTCGAAATTCATCGTTATCCCCTATTATCTCAGGTTAATTGACATGTTCGGACCTGCTGGATCTTCAAGGTCGCTCTCAAACCAACGCGCTGTTACCGTCTTAGTTTCGCTGTAGAAACGAACGCCCTGCTTACCATAAGCGTGAAGGTCACCAAAGAATGAACGCTTCCAGCCAGTAAATGAGAAGAACGGCAGCGGTACCGGAATTGGAATGTTGATACCGACCTGACCCACTTCAACTTCGTGCTGGTATTTACGCGCGGCGGCACCACTTGCGGTAAAGATAGAAGTACCATTACCGTAAGGGTTGTTGTTAACCAATTCCAAAGCGTCTTCAAGGCTGTCCACTTCTGTGGCGCACAATACCGGACCGAAAATTTCTGTTTTATAGATTTCCATATCCGGCGTTACGTTAGAGAACACTGTTGGGCCAACCCAGTTACCATTTGGCAGACCGTCAACTTTGCAATTACGACCATCAACCAGCAATTTAGCGCCTTCTTTCTCACCCTGAGTAATCAAAGCTTCAACGCGTTCTTTCGCTTGTGGACTAATAACCGGGCCATAAGCGGCACCTTCGTCATTCCATGCGCCCGGACGAACCTTAGCAATAGCTTCCGCTATTTCAGGGATCCACTCTTTTGCCGCGCCAACAAATACTGCGACAGAAATCGCCATACAACGTTGACCCGCCGCACCGACAGAAGAGCCAACCATATTGTTGATGACTTGCTG
Organism: Idiomarina sp. H2; assembly: GCF_004364275.1. Taxonomy (NCBI): domain Bacteria; kingdom Pseudomonadati; phylum Pseudomonadota; class Gammaproteobacteria; order Alteromonadales; family Idiomarinaceae; genus Idiomarina; species Idiomarina sp. H2. The sequence goes on along the minus strand of NZ_SNZY01000001.1, from coordinate 364,574 downwards.
TTTATTGGCGTCAGGCATAATAACGCAATGGTTTTTCGCACCGGCAAAGGCCTGTACACGCTTACCATTTTCAGTACCACGGCGGTAAATATATTCAGCAACCGGCACTGAGCCTACAAAAGACAAGGCACGAACGTCGGGGTGGTCTAACAGAAAATCGACCTGATCTTTATTACCATGCAAGACCTGCAACACACCTTTAGGCGCGCCTGCTTCTTCGAACAGTTCAGCCAAACGGGTTGGCGTTAACGGATCTTGCTCAGAAGGCTTCAGAATGAAGGTATTACCACAAGCAATGGCCAGCGGGAACATCCACAGTGGGATCATCGCCGGAAAGTTAAACGGCGTAATACCAGCGCAAACACCTAATGGCTGAGTGTAGCTGTAAGAATCAATTTTACGGGCAACGTTTTCAACGGTCTCGCCCATTAATAACGAAGGAATATTCGCCGCGTGTTCAACCACTTCAATACCACGCCAGACATCACCTTTGGCATCTTCAAAAGTTTTACCAGTTTCCTGTGCCAGCGTTTCCGCAATTTCTTCCTGATGTTCTTTTAACAAGGCCTGATAGCGCATCATTACGCGAGCACGCTCAGAAACCGGCACTTCTTTCCAGGTTTTAAAAGCTTCGCGAGCACTCTCAACCGCTGCGTCCATTTCGCTTTGAGTAGCAACTGGCACTTGAGCGATAACTTCCTGAGTTGCCGGGTTGGTGACAGGAATCCACTGTTCTGACTTCGAGGCGATAAATTCGCCATCTATATACAGAGGCACTTTCTTAGACATAATTCACCTTCTTATTGTGTTATTTTGTCATCTATTGATGAGCTAAATTTAGTTAAGTGAGCCTTTTACGTGACCCTCTTAATTCTGATTACTTTACTTTGGGCCGCCAGTTTTTCGCTAATTGGCGTTTACCTTGCGGGCCAGGTTGATGGTTATCTGGTTGTCTTTATTCGCATGATTTTAGCACTGATAACAGTGTTGCCCTTATTCCGCTGGCGTCATCTGTCGCCCCAAAATGGGCAATTGCCTCAACTAGCTAAACTGGCCGTTATTGGCGCTGTACAAATTGGCGCCATGTATTTGTTTCTTTATCATGCGTTTTTGTATTTGAGCGTTGCCGAAGTGCTTTTGTTCACTATCTTTACACCACTCTACATAACGCTAATTGATGAGCTGATACTTAACCGCAAGCATCTGCCGCTGTTATGGTGGATAGCCGCTGCAGTATCGGTATGCGGTGCCGCCATTATTCGCTATCAACCCTTGTCCGATGACTTCATCACCGGCTTCTTTTTAATTCAGGCAGCCAATGCCTGCTTTGCCGCCGGTCAAGTTGCTTATAAACGTTTGCCCACGGGTAAAACCTTAGAACAAAGCCAGCAATTTGCCGCCTTTTTCTTTGGCGCCAGTGTTATCGCCGGCCTTGGTGTTTTATTCTTTGGCGACTTAACCAAAATGCCGACCACCAATCTTCAATGGGGCATTTTATTGTGGCTCGGTATTGTTGCCTCCGGGCTTGGTTACCTTGGTTGGAACCTTTCCGGTAAACGAGTCAATACCGGGCAACTGGCCACCATGAACAATGCGTTAATTCCCGCGGGCATTTTGGTTAATGTCATTTTTTGGGAACAGTCTTTCGACTATACCCGGTTAAGCATTGGCGCTCTTATTATTATTCTTGCCGTATGGCTGGCAGGACGGGTTAACAAACTTAAACCCGCCCGCTAACCAGCGCTTTAGATCATTTCTACGGCCAGAGCAACGGCTTCACCACCACCAATACACAGTGAGGTGATACCCCGTTTCTGGCCTTTTTGTTTCAGTGCATGCAGCAAAGTAACCAATAACCGCGCACCACTTGCGCCAATAGGATGCCCTAAAGCACAGGCTCCGCCATGCACATTCACTTTAGCCGGGTCCAATTTCATTTGCTGAATAGCCAGCATGGTAACCATGGCAAAGGCTTCATTAATTTCCCATAAATCGACGTCGTCTTTAGTCCAGTCCAGCTTACCCAGCAAAGAATTCATTGCACCAATTGGGGCAACGGTAAATTCAGACGGCGCCTGAGAATGCGTAGTATGACCCATAACTCGCGCCAGCGGCTGCAGGCCCTTGGCCTTTGCATCGCTCTCACGCATTAAAATAAGTGCTGCGGCGCCATCAGAAATAGAACTGGAATTAGCCGCAGTAATAGTGCCGTCTTTTTTGAATGCCGCACGCAACTGAGGAATTTTGTCCAGACGCGCTTTACCCGGTTGCTCGTCAGTATCGACAGTGACGTCGCCTTTACGAGTAGAATATGTAACTGGGGTGATTTCGTCTTTAAAAAAGCCATCTTTAATAGCAGCCTGAGCTTTGGTAAGTGAATGAATGGCAAATTCATCCATTGCTTCACGACCCAGACCGTATTCGTCAGCGGTGTCCTGAGCGTAACACCCCATAGCTTTATGCTCGTAGGCGTCTTCCAAACCGTCCAGCATCATATGATCCAGCACTTGTCCGTGCCCCATACGATAGCCGCTGCGGCCTTTTGGCAGCATGTAAGGTGCATTCGACATGCTTTCCATGCCACCGGCCAGCACCACGTCTGCTGAGCCCGCTTTAATTAAATCGTGCGCCATCATTGCAGCTTTCAATCCGGAGCCGCATACTTTATTAATGGTGGTCGCGCCCGTTGAGCGAGGTAGATCCGCATGCAGCATTGCCTGACGCGCTGGTGCCTGACCTAAACCGGCAGGTAACACATTGCCCATGATAACTTCTGAAATATCATCGGCTGCTAAACCGCTGTTATTCAGCGCTGCTTTTATAGCTGTTGCGCCCAAATTGGGAGCAGTAACTTCACTCAAGCTGCCCTGAAAACCGCCCATTGGCGTACGATTGGCCGCTACTATAACGATAGAATCGCTCGACATTTTTCCTCCAAATGCACTTTACGTTAACGTAAACTTCCTCTAAGCTTAGATCTTAGGACAACCAAAAAGCAAGTACCGATGAACAATAAAGTGACCTACAGTATTGGCGAACTGGCAAAAGAATTTGACATTACCACCCGCAGCATTCGTTTTTATGAGGACGAAGGCTTGCTTTCCCCCAGACGCCAGGGGCAACAGCGCATATATACCAACAAAGACCGGGTTCGTTTAAAGCTGATTCTACGCGGCAAACGACTCGGTTTTTCACTGGCCGAAACCCGTCGTTTGTTCGAACTTTACGACGCGGATAATAGCAGTGCGGCCCAGCTCGAAAAGGTACTTGAGCTGGTCAGTGAGAAAAAACACTCACTTAAACAACAAATGGAAGATATTAATGTGTTACTGACCGAACTCAGTGGTCTGGAGCAACGTTGCCAAGACGAGCTCGAGAATATTCAGTCGTCAGTTTCAGAAGTTCATTCTCAGGAGTCGTTATGATCAGTCAATATACCACCTTTAACTTTGGTCTCGGCGAAACAGCCGATATGATCCGTGAACAGGTTAATGCCTTCGCGCGTGATGAAATAGCCCCACGCGCCGCCGAAATTGATGAAAAAAATGAATTTCCCGGCGATTTATGGCAAAAACTTGGCGACATGGGTCTGCTTGGCTTAACCGTTGCTGAAGAATATGGTGGTTCCGGCATGGGCTACCTTGAACATGTTATTGCTATGGAAGAAATTAGCCGCGCTTCTGCCTCGGTTGGCTTAAGTTATGGTGCCCATTCAAACCTTTGTGTTAACCAAATTCACCGTAATGGTAACGAAGAACAGAAGAAAAAATACTTACCGAAACTGTGCACCGGTGAACACGTTGGCGCTTTAGCTATGAGTGAACCTAATGCCGGTTCTGATGTAGTCAGCATGAAATTACGTGCAGAGAAGAAAGGCGACAAGTACATTCTGAACGGCAATAAAATGTGGATCACTAACGGTCCGGAAGCTAATGTCTTCGTAATTTACGCGAAAACCGAACCCGAGAAGAACTCACGGGGCATTACGGCCTTTATCGTTGAAAAAGACACACCAGGATTCAGCCAGGCGCAAAAACTCGACAAACTTGGTATGCGTGGTTCAAATACCTGTGAACTGGTCTTCGAAGATGTCGAGATTCCTGAAGAAAACATTCTGGGTGAACTTAACGACGGCGTTAAAGTGTTGATGAGTGGCCTTGATTACGAGCGCGCTGTTCTTGCAGCGGGCCCTTTAGGCATTATGCAGGCCTGCCTTGATACTTGCGTACCTTATATTCATGATCGTAAACAGTTCGGTAAAGAGATCGGCGAATTCCAGCTAATTCAGGGCAAAGTTGCTGATATGTACACTCGCACCAATGCGGCGCGTGCCTACGTTTACGCCGTGGCTCAATCTTGCGACCGTGGCGAGACCACTCGTAAAGATGCCGCCGGAGCAATTCTTTACGCCGCAGAATTAGCCACTCAGCTAGCACTGGACGCTATTCAGTTATTGGGCGGTAACGGCTACATTAACGAATACCCCACAGGACGCCTGCTACGTGACGCCAAGCTATACGAAATTGGCGCTGGTACGTCAGAAATTCGCCGTATGCTCATTGGCCGCGAACTGTTCACTGAATCCAAATAATAAGGAGGCAACGCCGTGGCGATTTTATCCAGTAAAATCAACACCCGCGATGCACAATTTGCAGCTAACAGCGAGTCTATGCAGACCGTCGTTAACGACCTGCAGGAAAAAGCGGCAAAAATTCATCAAGGTGGCGGTCCTAAGTATCAGGAGCGCCATTTGTCCCGTGGTAAGTTATTGCCCCGCGACCGTATTAATAAACTACTGGATGCGGGTTCACCGTTTCTGGAAATAGGTCAGTTTGCGGCCTGGGAATGTTACGAAGACTACGTTCCTTCTGCTGGTGTGGTTGCCGGTATTGGTCAGGTTGAAGGCACCGAGTGCATGATCATCGCCAACGACGCCACCGTTAAAGGCGGTACTTATTACCCGTTAACGGTTAAAAAACACCTGCGTGCTCAGGAAATTGCCGAACGTTGCCACCTGCCTTGTATTTATCTGGTGGACTCCGGAGGCGCTAATCTGCCCCGTCAGGATGAAGTATTCCCGGACAAAGAACACTTTGGTCGCATTTTCTTTAATCAGGCAAATATGTCAGCCAAAGGCATTCCACAAATTGCGGTAGTTATGGGTCTTTGTACCGCAGGCGGTGCTTACGTACCGGCTATGGCCGATGAAAGCGTCATTGTAAAAGAGCAAGGCACTATTTTCCTTGCGGGTCCGCCGTTAGTTAAAGCTGCAACAGGTGAAGAAGTCTCAGCCGAAGAGCTCGGCGGTGCCGATGTGCACACACGCATCTCCGGTGTTGCGGATCATTTTGCTCACAACGACGAACACGCTTTAGCCTTAGCGCGTCGCTCAGTAGCCCGCCTTAACCGCGGTGAACCAACTAAGCTCGACCGCCAGCCAGCCAAACCGCCGCGTTACGACGCAAAAGAGCTGTATGGCATTGTCGGCACTGACTTGCGTAAACCTTATGATGTACACGAAGTGATTGCGCGCATTGTCGATGACTCAGACTTTGACGAATTTAAAGCCAATTATGGCAATACATTGGTGACCGGCTTTGCCCGCATTGACGGCTACCCGGTAGGCATTGTCGCAAACAACGGTATTTTGTTCTCTGAATCTGCACAAAAAGGCGCTCACTTTATTGAACTTTGCGCCCAGCGCAAAATTCCACTGGTGTTCTTACAAAACATTACCGGCTTTATGGTAGGTAAAAAATACGAAGCCGAAGGCATTGCCAAGCATGGTGCGAAAATGGTGATGGCGGTTTCCTGTGCCAAAGTACCTAAGTTTACCGTGTTAATCGGTGGCAGCTACGGCGCCGGTAACTATGGCATGTGTGGTCGCGCCTATGACCCAACCATGATGTTCATGTGGCCTAATGCCCGTATCTCAGTTATGGGCGGTGAACAGGCCGCCGGCGTTATGGCGCAGGTGACTAAAGACAACTTAGCCCGTAAAGGCGAAAGCTTAAGTGAAGAGAAAGAACAAGCGCTGAAAAAGCCCATTGTTGAACAGTACGATAAACAGGGGCACCCCTATTATGCGTCAGCCCGCTTATGGGACGATGGCATTATTGACCCGGCACAAACGCGCGAAGTTCTGGCATTGAGCCTTGCCGCTTCATTAAATGCACCGATTGAAGACAGCCGCTTCGGCGTCTTCCGCATGTAATCGGAGGTTATTAATAATGGCAAAATACACCAAGCTCGATATTAACGACCAGGGCGTTGCCACGCTGACATTGAACCGGCCTGACGTTCACAACGCGTTTGACGACGTGATGATTGCAGAGCTGCTGCAGGCGTTAAAAGAAGTTGAAGAAAGTGCCAGCGCGAGAGTGCTGGTGCTTCGCTCAGAAGGTAAAAACTTTTCTGCCGGTGCGGATCTTAAATGGATGCGCTCCATGGCCGATAAAAACTACCAGCAAAACGTGGATGACGCCGGTGAGCTCGGGCTGTTAATGGAGCGTCTGGATTTGCTCAGCAAGCCCAGCATTGCTTTAGTCCAGGGAGCCGCTTTCGGCGGTGCCGTAGGCCTGGCCGCTTGCTGTGACATTGTACTGGCGCAGCCGCGCAGCAGCTTCTGCCTGAGTGAAGTCAAAATTGGGCTTATTCCTGCGGTTATCAGCCCTTATGTTGTGCGTACTATTGGCGAGCGCCAGTCGCGTCGCTATATGCTCACCGCCGAGCGCTTCTTTGCCGACAAAGCACAGGAGCTAGGTCTGGTTAACGAAGTTGTAGAAGATTTCGAGGAGCCACTGAATAAGTTATTAGAAGCTCTTCTAGCCAATAGTCCACAAGCGGTAGACGCCTGTAAGCAACTGATTCGCAATGTTGGTTCACGTCCAATTGATAAAGACGTGCGTGAACACACCATTAAAGCCATTGCCGAAATTCGCGTGTCGGAACAAGGTCAGGAAGGACTCAGTGCGTTTCTTGAAAAACGCCCCGCCGCCTGGCTTAAACAGAGTTAACAACAGGTCTCATTATGATCAAAACATTATTGATTGCGAACCGTGGTGAAATTGCCTGTCGTATTATTGCCACAGCTAAAAAAATGGGAATTCGCACCGTAGCGGTATTCTCCGATGCCGACCGTAACTCACGCCACGTTAAGCTGGCAGATCAGGCCGTACATATTGGTCCTGCAGCGAGCACGGACAGTTACCTGCGTGCGGATAAAATTATCGCCGCCGCTAAACAAACTGATGCCGAAGCCATTCATCCTGGTTACGGTTTTCTCTCAGAAAACGAAGATTTTGCCGACCAATGTCAGGCTAACGATATTATCTTTGTTGGCCCGCCAGTATCATCCATTGCTGCTATGGGTTCGAAGAGCGCGGCTAAATCCATTATGCAGGACGCCGGCGTACCTCTGGTTCCGGGTTACCACGGAAGCGAGCAGGACATTAAAACGCTAAAAGCAGAAGCTGAAAAAGTGGGTTTCCCGTTACTGCTGAAAGCGGCGTACGGCGGCGGTGGTAAAGGCATGCGTGTGGTCGAAAACATGGGCGAATTCGATGACGCCCTGAATTCCGCCAAACGCGAAGCTAAGTCCTCTTTCGGCAATGATAAAATGCTGATGGAGCGCTTTATTCGTAACCCTCGCCACGTCGAGATTCAGGTATTTACCGATGAACACGGTAACGCCGTTTATCTGGCAGAGCGCGACTGTTCAGTGCAGCGCCGTCACCAAAAGGTGCTTGAAGAGGCCCCCGCTCCGGCACTAACCGAGAAAACACGTACCGAAATGGGCGAAGCTGCCATTAGAGCAGCCCAGGCAATAGATTACGTTGGCGCCGGTACGGTTGAGTTTTTGTTCGACCAAAGTGGCGAGTTCTACTTTATGGAGATGAACACTCGCTTACAGGTTGAGCATCCGGTTACGGAGATGATCACCGGCCAGGATTTAGTCGAATGGCAGTTGCTGGTCGCTTCGGGTCAGCCATTACCTCTAGCGCAAAATGACATTCAGGTAAACGGTCACGCGTTTGAGGCACGGATTTACGCCGAAGACCCGGACAACGACTTCTTACCTTGCACCGGTACCATTAAGCATTTACGTACGCCTGCAGAAGAAAACGGCATCCGCATTGACACCGGTATTGAAGAAGGCGATGAGATATCTGCTTTCTATGACCCAATGATAGCTAAGCTGATTGTCTGGGACACCGATCGTACCCGTGCCCTGCTGCGTCTGCAAAAGGCTTTGCGTGAATATCGTTTAACTGGGTTAACGACTAACGTAGACTTTTTGCATCGTTTGGCCTCACATCCTGAGTTTGTGAAAACAAACCTGACAACCGAATTTATCCAGCAACATCAGGAAGAGCTGCTGCCCGATAGCTCGGTAAATTATCAGCAAATTGCAACGGAAGCGGCTTTGTTTGATATTTGTCAGCGCCAACAACAGCGTGGCAGTTCACCATGGCAAAGTGGTAATGCATTTAGAATGAACTCAGCGGCGACACATACGGTTCCACTGCAATTTGGCGAAGAAACCTACTCCATTTCACTAATAGAAACCGCTAACGGAGAGTTCCTGCAGCAAGTTGATGACGAAAGCATACAATGGCAGGCATCTTTAACCGACGACGAACTCACTCTGACTGCCGGTAGTATGCGCTATCATCGCTATGTCAGTGCCGACGACCAGCAAATTACCGTATTCACCGATAACGGCCCTATGACTTTCCATCGACACCGCGTGACTGATACGCTGTCGGATGAAGCGGCTCATGGTGGTCACGTTGCCCCAATGAACGGGACCATCATGGAAGTACTGGTCAAAAAAGGCGATACAGTCAAGAAAGATCAACCGCTGGTCATTATGGAAGCCATGAAAATGGAGTACACCATTAAAGCTGGACATGAAGGTGAAGTCACCGACGTCTTTTTCGCCGCGGGGGATTTGGTCAGCGACGGAGATGAACTGCTTGCAGTGAGCGAAGCCGAATAATAAGACATTATTAGAAGTAACCAGGAGTAATTATGGCAATTGCAGAACAGATAAAAATCGTCGAAGTTGGTCCTCGTGACGGCTTGCAAAATGAAGCAGCTGTTTCTGTCGATGCAAAAGTTGCCTTAATTGAAGCGCTGGCAGAAGCCGGCGTTTCTTATATTGAAAGTGCCAGCTTTGTCAGCCCCAAATGGGTGCCTCAAATGGCCGACAGCACTGCCGTTATGGAGCAGATTAAACGTCGCCCGGGAGTCACTTACGCCGGTTTAACGCCAAATTTGAAGGGCTTTGAAGCGGCAGTAGCAGCCAACATGGACGAGGTAGCGGTATTCGGTGCAGCGTCGGAAGCTTTTGCCCAAAAGAACATTAACTGCAGTATCGACGAGTCGCTGGAGCGTTTTAAGCCAGTTATTGCCGCAGCTAAAGAAAAAGGCATTCCCGTCAGAGGCTATGTTTCCTGCGTTTTGGGTTGCCCGTATCAGGGTGAGGTTCCGGTAGAAAATGTGGTTAAAGTTGCAGAAGCCTTATATCACATGGGCTGTTATGAAGTATCGTTGGGCGACACAATAGGCGTCGGTACGCCGTTAAAAGCTCAGGAAATGCTTGCCGCCGTTGCAGAGAAAGTCCCCATGGACAAGCTCGCGCTGCATTTTCACAATACCTACGGACAAGCTTTGGCCAATATCATAGCCTGCCTTCCACTGGGTGTTGCTACCATTGATTCAGCCGTAGCTGGTCTGGGTGGCTGCCCATACGCTAAAGGCGCCAGTGGCAATGTTGCCACTGAAGACGTGGTTTACATGTTAAATGGTATGGGCATTAAAACCGGTATTGACCTGAACAAGTTAATCGCGGCCGGAGCCGATATTTGTCAGCATTTAGCGCATGGCCCCCGCTCTCAGGTCGCAGTAGCAGAATTGGCAAAAGCTTAATTAGCAAAATAAGGGGATTAAAATGACTTCAGAAGCTTTATGGCAACCGTCAGCAGATACCATTGCTAATGCCCGCATGACAGACTTTCTACAACAAGTGAATAAAGATAAAAACGTAGCGCTGGCCAATTATCACGACCTTTATCAGTGGTCCGTCGAGAACGACGAAAGTTTCTGGTCTATGGTGTGGGATTACTTTGATGTTGTTGGTGAAAAAGGCTCTACGATAGTTACCGATAAAGAAAAAATGCCCGGTGCCCAATGGTTTCCTGAAGCCAGCCTGAATTTTGCCGAGAACCTGTTGCGTCATAAAGACGACCATATTGCTCTAGTTTTTCGCGGTGAGAATGGCACACGCCAGCAGTTAACTTATGCCGAACTCAACCACGAAGTTGCAGCTTTTGCCGAAGGCTTACGCCAACGCGGAGTTGAAGCCGGTGACCGTGTTGCCGCCATGATGCCTAACTGCATAGAAACCATAATTGGTATGCTGGCAACCACCAGTATCGGCGCTATCTGGTCGTCTTGCTCGCCGGACTTTGGCGTTCAGGGCGTACTTGACCGTTTCGGTCAGATAGAACCTAAAGTTCTGATCACTGTTGATGGTTATTTTTATAACGGCAAAAACCTCAACATAAAGAACAAAACCGCCGATATCATTAAACAAATTCCAAGCATTGAAGCCACGGTGCTGGTTAATTTCAGCCAACAAAAAGACCGCATTGAAGGCGACAAAGTGTTTTCATGGAGTGATTTTGGCGACGCTGAAAAGACCCAGATAGATTTCGCTCCACGCAACTTTAATGACCCGCTCTATATTATGTTTTCATCAGGTACTACGGGCGTACCTAAGTGCATTGTTCATGGTACGGGTGGTACCTTATTGCAGCACTTAAAAGAGCACGGTCTGCATACCGACTTAGATCGTGACGACAATCTGTTTTACTTCACCACCTGTGGCTGGATGATGTGGAACTGGCTGGTCAGTGGACTGGCAGTGGGCGCAACCCTGACCTTATTCGACGGTTCACCTTTTGCACCTAAACCTGAGTTTTTATGGGATGTGGCTGACGAAGAAGGCATTACCGTATTTGGTACCAGCGCCAAATATTTAGCAGCGCTTGAAAAAGAAGGCGTTAAACCGGGAGAAAGCCATAACCTGGAAAAGCTGCGCAGCATCTTAACCACGGGGTCGGTACTACCACCAGAAAGCTTTGACTACGTTTACCGCGACATTAAAAAAGACCTGTGTCTGTCCTCAATATCAGGCGGTACGGACATTGTCTCCTGCTTTGCCCTTGGCTGCCCTATTCTGCCGGTTTACCGGGGCGAATTACAATGTCGGGGCCTTGGTTTAGCCGTTAACGTTTATGACGAGAACGGAAAGCCGGTTAAAGGCGAAAAAGGCGAACTGGTTTGTGAAAACTCATTCCCCTGCATGCCCGTAAGCTTCTGGAACGACGAGAATGGCGAACGCTACTTCAACGCGTATTTCGATAGATTTAAAAATACCTGGGCACATGGTGACTTTGCTGAGCTCACCGAGAACAACGGCGTTATTATTTACGGCCGTTCCGATGCCGTTCTTAACCCGGGCGGCGTACGTATTGGCACCGCTGAAATTTACCGTCAGGTAGAAAAGGTTGAGGAAGTATTGGAAAGTATTGCTATCGGTCAGCAATACGAAGATGACGAGCGCGTCATTCTTTTTGTAAAACTCAGAGATGGCATAGAGCTTAGCGACGAACTTCGTCAAACCATTGCAAAAACCATTCGGACCAACGCGACTCCGCGGCACGTACCTGCCGTAATTTTGCAGGTTGAGGACATACCCCGTACTATAAGCGGTAAGATAGTCGAATTAGCGGTACGTAATGTGGTTCACGGCGAGCCCGTGAAAAACACGGATGCTCTGGCAAACCCAGAGGCACTGGATTACTTCCGTGATAGAGAGGAGTTGCGTTAATCCATGATGTTCCTGCACGGATCACGGCAGGCTGTTATAGCAGCCCTTGTTGGTTTGGTCATTACTGTTACCGCTTTTAGCTATTTGCGTTATCAGGAAAATCAAGTTGTCCACGATGCCCTGGAAGCCGAAACTTATAACTTGCAACGCGACATTCGACAAAGTCTGGTATCCCATTTGTTCGTCGCTGAATTGTTAGCTCGCGAGTGGGAACGTAGTGACCTTTCAATAAAGGAACGCTGGAAGGAAAATGCCGATATCGTTACTTTGTACTATCAGAATGTACAAGGCATCACCTGGCTCAATGATGAACTGGATATTGAGCTTATCTACCCTCAGAACGAACAACCCGAACTACTGGGAACGCCTTTTGCTAAAACTCCATTACTGGAAAAGCTGAAGGCTTCGGAAGGAAACCGTCACGCAATGATGGGCCCTGCCGGGAATTTGGGCCGTATTAGCAGCGACATAGCTATTTTTGTCCGTGTAGAGCAGCAAGATCAAACTCACGGCTTTCTGGGTTTTGTAATAAGCCTGCAAAGCCTGTTTAACAATGTGGTGCGCAGTAACATCAGTGAAGGTTTCCAACTCAGTGTACGCAGTGCCAACGACATACTGTATCAATTTTCCGGCGATACTTCATTACGCAAAGAGTGGTCACATTTTCATTCATTACAATTGGTAGGAAATAGCTGGGAGCTTTCAGTCTGGCCAACCGCTGGTCATCTGGAACAACTACGCGGGGGAATTTCACTAGCCGCTTTAATCGCCGGTTTACTCGTAACCAGCATGCTGACTTTTGTCCTTTATATTTTAGGCCAGAGCCGTTTTAAAGCTCAGCAACTGGCCGATTCAAATATTGAACTTTATAGTGAAATTGATGAACGCGAGCGCATTGAAAAGCAGATGGCTTATCTTGCCGAGCATGATTCTCTTACCGGTCTTGTAAACCGAAACGCCTTGAAACGTATTCTGGGTGAGTGGCTGGAAACCGAATCGCCGCATAAAAAAGCCGCTTTGTTATTTATCGATTTAGATAGGTTTAAGGAAGTCAATGATGCGCTGGGCCATACGGTTGGCGACGAATTGCTACGCCGGGTTGCACGACGCATTACAAAATTAGCACCTAAAGGTAGTGTTCTGGCGCGGGCTGGTGGTGATGAGTTTTTACTGGCAATAGCAAAACCTGATAGTCGCGAAAGTATTATCAAATTGTCTGAGCAAATGCTCCAGGCTTTGGACACGCACTTTTTCGTCGACGTCTATGAGCTCTTTATTAGTGCTTCTATTGGTGTCACTTTCGCGGATGATGCCGATTTTAACGCTGAATACTTTATTCGTAACGCAGACACCGCGCTATATCAGGCAAAAGAACATGGCCGCAATACCTATAAAGTTTACGATAAAGCCATTCACCGCGACTTGACCAAAAAACTGGAACTGGTTAAACGGCTGCGCCACGCCGTTTCTAAGCAGCAACTAACGGTTTATTACCAACCTAAAGTTGAGCTCGGTAGCCGCCGTATCAGTGGTTTAGAGGCTCTAGTTCGCTGGGTTGATGACGATGGCAGTATCATTCCTCCGGATGAGTTTATTCCACTGGCTGAAGATACCGGTCTCATTATTCCAATATCGGAATACGTGATGGAAGAAGCCTTCCTACAATTAAAGCAATGGCACGAACTTGGCTTCGACGAATTGAGCATTGCCATCAATATCTCCGGAAAACAGCTACACTTAGCTGATTTGGTCGATGATATTATGGAGCGGGTTAACGAAGCACAAATACCGCCAAACAAAGTTGAACTAGAGCTAACTGAGCAAGTATTTATCGAAAATATTCAGTCCCATACCCGTTTCATGCACTCGGTGCGTGAACAGGGAATGTCACTGGCTATAGACGACTTTGGTGTGGGATACTCTTCGCTTTCATATTTGAAGAATTTCCCGGTTACTTCGTTAAAAATAGATCGCTCTTTTGTCAGGGATTTACCACACAACGAAGACGACGCAACCATTACGCAGACCATTATTAGTCTGGCGCGTAATTTAAACCTGCAATTGGTTGCCGAGGGTATAGAAACCGAAGAACAAGTCGAATTTTTATTACAACGTGAATGCAGTACCGGACAAGGCTTTCTTTTCAGTAAACCGGTTCCGGCACGGCAAATCACTGAACTATTACAGCAGTATAAAGGGCTTATCCCTATCCAGATAGCCTGAATATAGTGGAGGTTAACGTGGAACGCGAAAGCATGGAATTTGATGTCGTCATAGTTGGTGCAGGCCCGTCAGGGTTGGCAACCGCCTGTCGACTCGGCCAACTCGCACAGGAAAATGAGCAAGAACTCATGATATGCGTAGTTGAGAAAGGCGCTGATATTGGCGCTCATATTTTATCCGGCGCGGTGTTCGAACCACGAGCCCTGAACGAACTTTTCCCTGACTGGAAAGATCGCGGCGCCCCGCTCAATACCGAAGTTACCGGCGATGATGTGTTATTGCTAAAAGACGAAAATAATCACAGTCGTCTGCCTGACTTTAGTGTGCCTAAAACCTTTCACAATAAAGGCAATTACATTGCCAGTATGGGTAACCTGTGTCGTTGGATGGCAGAACAAGCCGAACAACTGGGCATCGAAATATTTCCTGGTTTTGCGGCCTCTGAAATTCTGTATAACGACGATGGCAGCGTTGCGGGTATTCAAACCGGTGACATGGGTGTGGCTAAAGACGGTAGCGAAAAAGACGGCTATATGCCGGGAATGGAACTGCGTGCTAAATACACCTTATTCGCAGAAGGTTGTCGCGGTCATTTAGGCAAAGAGCTGATTAGCAGGTTTGAACTGGATAAAGACAGCACCCCGCAACATTATGGTCTAGGCTTTAAAGAAATTTGGGATGTACCAGAGGACATGCACGAGCCCGGCAAAGTGGTTCACACCGCAGGCTGGCCGCTAACCGACAGTGATGCTACTGGCGGCGGTTATCTATATCATGCCGAAGACGGACAAGTGTACTTAGGCCTTATTGTTGATCTTAACTACGCTAACCCTTACCTGAATCCATTTCAGGAGTTTCAGCGGTTCAAAACTCACCCGGCTATTAAGCAAATCATTGAAAATGGTAAGCGGGTGTCCTACGGCGCACGCGCTATTGCTAAAGGTGGCTATTATTCGTTACCGAAAATGACCTTCCCCGGAGGTTTGCTGGTTGGCTGTAACGCAGGCACCTTAAACTTTGCCAAGATCAAAGGAAACCATACCGCAATGAAGTCGGGTATGGTGGCCGCTGAATGTGTATTTGAACAGCTAAAAAATGGTAAAGCCAACGACGACATTACCAGCTACAAAGAGGCGTTTGAAAAGTCCTGGGTATTTGATGAATTGTATCGCTCACGCAATTTCGGCGGTGCTGTGCATAAATTGGGCACAATACTTGGCGGCGCTTATAATATGGTCGATCAAAATTGGTTTGGTGGTAAATTACCCTTTAAATTTAAAGAGTGGACACCGGATTATAAAGCGACAGGTAAAGCCGAAAACTATACGGCAATCGACTATCCAAAAGCAGATAATAAACTGACATTTGATCGTCTGTCATCGGTATTTTTGTCCAATACCAATCACGCAGAAGATCAACCCTGCCATTTAAAGCTCAGTGACGCTAATATTCCATTAGAGGTCAATTTACCGAAGTATGCAGAGCCTGCGCAACGCTATTGCCCTGCCGGGGTTTATGAAGTGGTTGAAGAAGACGGCAAACAAGTTTTTCAAATTAATGCGCAAAACTGCATACACTGTAAAACTTGTGATATTAAAGATCCTAGCCAGAATATAACCTGGGTTGTGCCCGAAGGTGGCGGCGGACCTACCTACCCTAATATGTAAACACTTCGTAAAGTTAATAACAAAAAACACCAAAGCATGTTAAATGTTTTGGTGTTTTTTCGTTTTAGGAACTAAAAATTATAAGTTTGTCGACTTATTAAGTCATAAATGTACTTTTAAACGAGTCATATAAAAATGAAGTGAAAAGAGAGCAGTATTGATAGTAATTATAAGTAATTGTTAATAAGTAACGCTATACGGTGATTTTAATCCTCTTTCTCTATTTCTATGTACTTATTCAATAAAAAGAAGTTTCAACTTAAACTGTAATAACAGCTATAATGCAAACAAACCAATATTTAAGCAATCAAATAAGGTAAGCAAAAAATGAGTGAATTCATTAACATTCTTCGTCACGAACGCCGTTTAAAAGCAGCATTAAAAGAACTGGATTTAAACGAGCTGGAAAGTGTTAAATCTAAATTTGATTCGGTAATTTCTCAGCGTCGCGAAGAGGAAGCTGAAAAGCAACGCCAGAACGAAGCAAAGCAGAAAAAAATTGAAGAATTTAAAAGCGCGATGGCCGATGCCGGCATTGAATTGTCCGACATATTAGAGCAAGAGCTGGGTGGCGAACCTATCGTTAAAACCACTCGTAAAAAACGGGAACCTAAGCCTCCTAAATACGAATACACCGACGAAAACGGCGAAAAACAAACCTGGACTGGTCAGGGTCGCATGCCTAAAGCCATGAAAACAGCGGTCGATAATGGCAAATCATTAGAAGCATTTCTAATTAAGTAGCGTTAGTCAAACGTAATCTCTACCAATAATAAAGAGTAGAGATTACGCTTTTTGTTGAACAATAGGCTCAGCTTGATTAGGCTATAGAAAATTCAAACTGGCAAGGATCGACATTGCGCTATCGTTTCATAGCATTCGTATTAACGCCATTATTCGGCCTTTCTGCCTGTAGCATCTTACCTCAGATGTCAGGAGGCTTTAATCAGATCGACTCAGGTGATGTTGAAGTTTATCGCGGTGACAACAAGCCCTCACGTGCATACGAGTTGATAAGTATTGTAAATGGTGAAAGCTGCCAGCGAAAATTTAGAGGCGCAGAAGCGTCGGCGAACGATGCCGTTCAAGCCCTGCGGGAAGACGCTGCCCGATTTAAAGCTCATGCCATTATCGGCGCTCAATGCTTTTCTTTTAAACCCGAAGCCGACTCCATCTGTTACAGTGAAGTCAGCTGCGTGGGCCGCGCTATTCAATGGCGTGATTAATAACCTTGTTTCAAGGTAACGTCGCCAACGCCAACTTCAACCTTAACTCTGACAGAGCCGTTACCCTGATAACTCGACTCAGATGTCACAATCATTCTGTCTTCCTGAGTGTTGCCGAAGTTCTTTAAACTGGTATCGCCAACTCCTACCGATGCTTCTACTTGCTTGTAGTCGCCCTTGGCTAGATTCAAAGAGACATCACCAACACCTAAATCAACTTTTAAGTCGTTGAATGGTACGTCACCTTCAATCTGACCAACACCCAGGTCTATCTCAAGCAATCGGCTGCGCGGTACGGACACTATCCAATGTTGTGACATATCGTCATCGGGTGTTGCCGAAATTTCCAGGCGATTCCCGTCTCGTTCACCTTTTATAATAACTTTATCAAGCTCACCGCCACTGACTAACCAGCCGTCATCATCCGACTCTACACGAAGCTCAATTCCGACCGTATCGCCTTCTGTTACACTTAACTCAACCGTTCCCACCGTTGCGTCTAAATGAATTTCTGTATCACTGCTAACAATATAACTACTGGTTAACGTGCGTTCACTTTCGGCAGAAAACGCGGCTGTACTTACTGTAACTAAACCAATAAAACCTAAAGTTAAAGGCCAAATTTTGTGTTTCATCATTTTTCTTTTCCTATTGTTATTAAAACGATTCATGCTAATCCCTAAAGCACTAAAAGTTGCTTATGACTAGCTTTTGCAACGCCTGTGCCAAAAATAAAAGTCACGTAAAATCAGTGAGTTAATCCATCTTTGATTTTCGAGGTTAGTGAATTAACAAACTATGTGGTCAAATTGGCTACCACAATTCTGGATATTCACTAACGGAGGCAGAATGAAAAGCCAGCAACAACTAACACCCATAGCTATCATTCGTACGCCTTTTCCTGAAAAGTTTAGTGTTCCCCGGCAACCCGGCCTGGCTCCCTCTGCATTGGCTCAGGTTGAGCTCGTTGGGAATTACCAGCATGTACAAGCTATAGAGGGTATAGAACAGTTCTCTCACCTTTGGCTAACCTTCGAGTTTCATCAGCACAGTTCGTGGCAGGAGCGCGTTCGCCCGCCCCGGCTTGGCGGTAATGAACAGCTGGGCGTCTTTGCCACCCGCTCCCCCTTCCGGCCGAATCAATTAGGCTTATCTGTGGTTGAGTTAGTTGCAGTAGAAACCGAGCCTAAGGTGGTGTTGACGGTACGCGGAGCTGACTTGGTGGATAACACCCCTATTGTTGATATAAAACCTTATATTCCCTACGTCGACGCTATTAGTGACGCTCGTGCGGGATTTGCTCAGCAAAAACCGGAAGAAAGCTTAGAGGTGAAATTTTTGGAAGCGGCGGATTCGACTCTTATCAGGGAGTCAGAGTGCGCTCCTGAGCTTAAAACACTGATTACCGAGGTGCTCAGCCAGGACCCCAGACCCGCTTACCACAAGTTACAGGAAAACCAGAGAAATTACGGCACAGCGCTTTTGAACTACAATATTCGCTGGTATGTACAACAAAACACCGTTTTTGTTGAAGAAATCTCACTAAAACAGCTGTAAAAGGCTTTTGGGCGGCGTCAGACACTGCTAAACTTCGCTCTAATTTTTGACCACTATAACTTGCAGAGATGCCGGACTATGCGCAGCAGCAAATATTTATTATCAACGCTTAAAGAGACACCTTCTGATGCTGAGATCGTGAGTCATCAGCTGATGTTGCGGGCAGGTATGATCCGTAAAGTCGCCGCTGGGTTGTATACCTGGACGCCAACCGGTTTGCGTGTACTGCGCAAAGTTGAAAACGTTGTGCGCGAGGAAATGGAAGCCATTAACGCATTGGAAATTTTAATGCCAATGGTACAACCCGCCGATCTTTGGCAGGAGTCAGGACGCTGGGATGACTACGGCCCGGAATTACTGCGTATAAAAGACCGCAACCAACGTGACTTTTTACTGGGGCCAACCCACGAAGAAATTATCAGTCAACTGGTACGTAAGGAAGTTAGCAGCTACAAACAACTGCCATTAACCTTGTTCCAAATCCAGACCAAATTCCGTGATGAAATACGCCCTCGTTTTGGCGTGATGCGTGCACGGGAATTTCTGATGAAGGACGCCTACTCTTTCCATTTGACCGACGAATCGCTGCAAAAAACATACGACGATATGTACAAGGCCTACTGTCGTATTTTCGAGCGTCTTGGTTTAGATTATCGTCCGGTTATAGCCGATACAGGCTCTATTGGCGGAAGCCACTCGCACGAGTTTCATGTGCTGGCAAGTTCCGGTGAGGACGCCATCGCGTTTTCTGACTCTTCAGATTACGCCGCGAACGTGGAAATGGCAGAAGCTCTGGCTCCTGCTGGTGAGCGCCCTGCTCCTAATCAAAAAGTAGAAAAGCATGAAGTACAAGGCGACGAACTCGCTGCTGTACTGCAGCCTTTGTCTGTAGAAAGCCAGCAAGCAACCAAGTCTTTTATTGTTAAAGCAGCGGACGACATTGATTCTGAATACGTTCAGCTAGTTCTTCGCGCTGACCATGAACTGAACACAGTAAAAGCTGAGAAACTGGCTCAGGTTGCGGCTCCGCTGGAAATACTGACTGAAACAGAGAAAGCCACCGGCGTAGAAGCACCTTACATTGGCGTTGTAAACGCGAAACTGCCTCTGTTAGTTGACAGCAGTGCGGCTCACCTCGCCGATTTTGCCTGTGGTGCAAATGAGAACGGCCAGTGGCTAACAGGTGTTAACTGGAAACGTGACACGGGTGATTTCAGCGTCGTGGATATTCGTAACGTTGTTGCCGGTGACCCGAGTCCTTGTGGTCAGGGCAAAGTCAAAATTGCTCGCGGTATTGAAGTTGGTCATATTTTCCAGCTGGGCAAAAAATACAGCGACGCTATGAAAGTTGGTGTGTTGTCTGAAAGCGGTAAACACGAAACTTTAACCATGGGCTGCTATGGAATAGGTGTTTCGCGCATAGTCGCTGCCGCCATAGAGCAAAATAACGACGAGCGCGGTATTTGCTGGCCGGAAGCTTTAGCGCCTTTCCAGGTTGTTATAGTGCCAATGAATATGCACAAGTCGGCACGGGTACAGGAAGCCGCTGAGAAGCTTTATACCGACTTAAAGGCTCAAGGTATTGATGTGCTGTTTGATGACCGTAAGGAGCGCCCCGGGGTCATGTTTACCGACATGGAGCTCATAGGCATTCCTCATCAGGTTGTGGTTGGTGAGCGTAACCTTGATGAAAACCAGGTTGAGTACCAAAGCCGTAAAGGCGGAGAGAAGCAGAAAATCAATTTAGATGACTGCATTAGCTTCATACAGCAACAACTCTAACTTATGCCGTTAATAAAAATGGCCTGATAGTTTTCGCTATCAGGCCATTTTTTTGCCTTAATTTTTTAACGAGAGAGTCTTAAGACTCCTGACCCGCTAAAGGCTCAATGTAGTGTAAGTGCATATCCCACGGGAAGTGGATCCAGGTGTCCTGGGCTAAGTCGGCAACAAAATCGTCGACCATTTCCATACCACTGGGTTTTGCGTAAACCGTCACAAACTTAGCTTTCGGCAAGCGTTCCCGCAGAAACTTCAGCGTATTGCCGGTATCCACTAAGTCATCAACGACCAGAAAACCTTCGCCGTCTTCGGTTGCCGTTACGTCTTTCATTACCTGCAAGTCGTCACGCTGTTCGGTGTGGTCATATGAGCTTACAGCAACACAGTCGACAACTCGAATATTAAGCTCGCGCGACACAATTGCCGCCGGAACCAAGCCACCACGGCTAACCGCAATAATACCTTTATATTGCTCCGCCGGTAATTGCCGACGCGCTAGTTCACGCGTTGCGCGGTGCAACTCTTCCCATGATACAAAAAACTCGCGGTTTGAATGCCATCCCATAATTTCGTTACCCTAACCAAATAAATTTAGCGACAAAAAGTGCGCCCAAGAAAACGACGCTTGGTGTTAAATCCTGATAGCGTCCGCCCAGTAATTTCACCACAACGTAACTAATAAACCCTAGTGCAATGCCGTCGGCTATCGAGAATGTCAGTGGTGTCATCAATAAAACCACTGTTACCGGCGCGGCCTCAGTAATGTCGTCCCATTCTACGTCTTTCAGCGTAAACAGCATTAGCACCGCAACGTAAATAATTGCACCTGCGGTTGCGTAAGCAGGGATCATACCAGCCAACGGCGCAAAGAACATGGCCAATAAAAATAAAATACCAACAACCACCGCGGCAAGCCCCGTTTTACCACCTGATGCCACACCGGCAGCTGACTCAATATAGCTGGTGGTGGTTGAGGTACCCAGCATGGAACCAGCAACGGTTGCAGTGCTGTCTGCCATTAATGCTTTATTCAAGCGCGGCATTTCCCCATTGGCTTTTGCCAACCCAGCTTTCTGCGCCACTGCCAGTAAAGTGCCGGACGTATCAAACAGATCTACAAACAAGAAAGCAAAAATAACCGACAACATGCCAATATCAAAAGCCGCTGCTAAATCCATTTGCATAAAGGTTGGCAGCAAGCTCGGTGGTGCAGACACAATACCATTATATTCAACCAGCCCGGTTGCCCAGGCAATAACGGTTACCAGCAAAATACTGATTAAAGCCGCGCCCTGCACTTGTCGCGCAACTAACCCAATAATAAGAAAGAAGCCCGCGGCTGCAAGCAATACTGAAGGCTCAGACAAAGAGCCTAAAGTCACCATGGTGTCGTCATTGGCAACAATAATATTGGCGTTCTGCAAACCAATTAGCGCCAGAAAAGCCCCAATACCCGCAGCAATAGCCAAACGCAATGTGGTTGGAATGGACTTTATTATCCATTCACGAACACGCAAAGCCGACAGCAAGAAAAATAAACAACCGGAAAAAAACACCGCTCCAAGAGCCGTCTGCCAAGTGTAACCCATGCTAAAAACAACGGTGTAGGTGAAAAAAGCATTTAGCCCCATGCCCGGCGCCAGAGCTACCGGATAATTTGCCCACAGCCCCATGACCAGACAGCCAATAGCCGCAGCCAGACAGGTAGCGACAAATACGGCGCCGTAATCCATACCGGTTTCACTTAAAATGGACGGGTTAACAAAGATAATGTAAGCCATAGTCAGAAAGGTTGTGAGCCCGCCAATAACCTCAGACTTAACCGAACTACCACTAGCTTTAATTGAAAACAGCTTTTCCAGCATGAGCAACCTTGAAAGTTTAGCGTTGTGGTTAAAGGGCAGGTATTTTATCCTAACCGCCACAGAATTTGTTGCTCACTTTTTATTTTTTAACAGGACACAGAATTTATCATGCCAACCGTTTACTTTGTTGATGCCGATGGTAACCAATTTGAAGCTACTGTCGATGCAGGAACCAACGTTATGGAAGCCGCTGTCGAAAACTTTATTGACGGCATTATTGGCGAATGTGGCGGCGTTATGTCGTGCGCAACTTGCCATTGTTACATACCGCCAGAATGGCAAAGCAAAATTCCTGCCCCATCGGAGCAGGAAGAAGACATGATAGATATGGTTTTAGAGCCGCAGGACAATAGCCGCTTAAGCTGTCAGATAGAAATAACGGACGAATTAGACGGCTTAGTTGTGCACATGCCGAAAACTCAGTTCTAAATAAGCCTGAAATTAATTTACGGCTGCCACCGGCATAAGAACTTCGTCGTGGTAGCCGGTAATAACCCGAATAGTGCCTGAGAGTTCACGGTCTAGTTCCGAGTCGCCGGTATCGACGCGTAGTGGTTTGCTATTCAGTGCCTGCAACTTAGTTTTAGTGGCAACCACCCAAATGTTCTCTTTACCAATATGCCGAATAACCCGTGGACTTAATTGCTGATTTCCACGACCAAATAAATGCCCCTGCCCGCCAATTAAGGTTATAACCAATTTAATACTTCCAGTTTCGCGCTGAGCCACTTCTTCGTATAAACGGTTTTCGGTTACGTCGCTGGCTAACAGGTTATTCTGTTGGACTAAGTCGACACCGAGCAAAGTATTCTCGTGCCCCATGGACTGCATAATAGCTTCTACTGTAGAGCCAGACCCCATGACTAAAAGCTCGTCGTCAATGCGCTCTGTTACTTCAGCCGCAATATCATCCAGTACCATCTCGTCGCTTTCTTTACCGCCCATTTTTACCGCCTGAACATATTCAAGTTCGGCCGGTACCGACATTTCACCAAAACGTCGGGCTTTTACGGTACCTTTTCTAAAGGCTTCTTCGTCAATATCCATTACATCGGCATTATGAATACTGGATAACTCGCCCTGCAGGATCTTTTCAATAACCCGCCCGGCACCAGTTGGACTAATAGCGTAAACGCCTGAATGAATTTTAACGCCGGCCGGTATACCCAGAACTAACTGTTGTTCGGGAACCACCTGATAAATATCCCGCGCAGTGCCGTCTCCGCCGGCGAATAAAAGAATATCGATGTTATGAGTCACAATTTCAGACACCGCTTTTTTTGTGTCTTCTGGTGAGGATGGCGTTTCAGCAGCCTTATAGACCGAGTCAAACGAAAAACCCAGAGCTTCCAGGCTATCCGCGCCCATTTCATTGGCGGCAGTAACAAAATGAAGTTGCTGTTTGTATGGTTGCAAAAGTTCTAATGCGGTTTCAGCTCTTCTAGCGGCCTTTTTCTCAACCCCGGCCGCTAATGCTTTTTGCCGAATATCGGCGCCATCGCTTCCCTTTAAAGCTAAAGCGCCACCAATACCCGCATACGGGTTAATAATAAAACCAACGGTTAATCTACTACTTGTTTCCATTACTACTCGTCATCAGCCTCATCTTCTATCGCTTCACCGGCATTTTGTAAGTCGCGGCCAGCGCCTTCTATTGTTTCACAAGCGCTTAACCCTAGTATTGCAACGGTTACTAACAATGCTCTTAAAAACATAGATAACTCCTTATTCATGACTAAAAATTAACGGACTGACCGTTTGGCCAGCTACAATTAAAGTCGTGACAGAGTGCTTTTGCAAACTTTGCAGCGCGTGGCGGTATGGTATTTTCTTCCAGTAAACGGTTTAACTGTGCAGCCACTTTTTCTGTGAACGCCTGCCTGTCTACTTCAACGCCATTCAAATTATCCACACTTACCTGAAACGGAAAGCCACAACACAAAGAAAACAGCCATTCCAGAGCCTGCGGTTTTTGCTCAACCTGCTCAAAGGACTGCTGCTGAGCTTGGTCACGTCCGTCAGGTTCATACCAGTAGCCATAGTCAAACAGCTTTCGCCGCGCTTCACCCGCTATACACCAATGAGCGGTCTCGTGCAGCGCTGAGGCAAAAAAACCATGAGCAAACACTACTTTATGCGGTTCACCCGCTTTTGTTGCTGGTTGATAATACGGTTCATCGTCACCGGCAAACAGTATGGTGTTGTAATCTTCGCTGAAACAGCGCTTAAAAATCTCAATTAAGCGCTCATAATGGTGTTCTGACGTCTGACTCATATTCGCTTAGCGACTAATATCCGGCGTTTCAGTTTGCGCTGTTAAATTATGCGCCCGCTGGCGTAACCAATGGTCGGCTAAAACCAGGCTGGTCATAGCTTCAACAATAGGTACCGCACGTATACCGACACAGGGGTCGTGACGGCCTTTCGTTACTATGGCCTGTTCGTTACCCCAACGGTCAATTGTACGCCCGCTAATGGCAATACTTGAGGTTGGTTTCAGTGCGATATCAGCAAAAATTGGCTGCCCACTGCTAATACCGCCTAAGACACCGCCCGCGTGGTTCGATAAGAAACCGTCCGGCGTCATTTCATCACGGTGTTCGCTGCCACGCTGGCTTACCACCTCAAAACCATCGCCAACACTCACCGCCTTTACCGCATTAATGCTCATCAGTGCTTTGGCTAAATCAGCATCCAGCCTGTCAAAAACCGGTTCGCCCCAACCCGGTGGCACACCGGTAGCCTGCACCCGAATTTTTGCTCCAATTGAGTCGCCTTCTTTTTTCAGCTGACGAATAAGCTCCTGCATAGCTTCAACCGCATTGGCGTCTCCGCAAAACAGTTCATTCTCGCGTACCTGCTGCCAGTCAATGTTACTAGCAACAACATCGCCCATTTGCGTTAATGCCGCCTGAACCTGTATACCCTGCTGCCGTAGTAATTTATCGGCTATAGCACCAGCCGCCACCCGCATTGCGGTTTCACGCGCTGAAGAACGACCGCCACCGCGATAATCCCGCACACCGTACTTATGTTGGTAGGTGTAATCGGCATGGCCGGGCCGGAAGGTATCTTTTATGTCAGAGTAATCCTGGCTGCGCTGGTCAGTGTTTTCAATCAGCAAACCAATAGAGGTGCCGGTTGTCACGCCTTCAAATACCCCGGAGAGGATCTTGACTTGATCGGCCTCACGACGTGCTGTGGTATAGCGGTTTTGTCCTGGCTTACGCCGGTCTAAGGCGTCTTGTAAATCGGCTTCGGTTAGCTCTAATCCCGCCGGACAACCGTCAACAACTGCACCCAGCGAAGGCCCGTGGCTTTCACCAAAGGTGGTAATTTTGAATAACTGACCAAAACTGTTTCCTGGCATTAGCTGGCCTTAGTTTCCCGTTGTTTATGTTCAATTAATTGCTGTTTTGTCAGCAAAAATACCCCGTCGCCGCCATTGGCAAACTCAAGCCACATAAACGGCGTTTTCGGATACTTTTCAGCTAAAGCCGGCATTGAATTGCCCACCTCACAAACAAACAGGCCGCCGTCGTTCAACAAGTCCGAAGCCTGCATCAGCATTTTGTCTACCAAAATTAAGCCATCTTCACCGGCCGCCAACCCAAGTTCCGGTTCATGGTGATACTCAGGTGGTAAATCAGTCATATCTTCGGCATCGACATACGGAGGATTGGTAACAATTAAATCGTATTTTTCGGCTTTTACTGCATCGAATAAGTCCGACTGAATGGGCGTCACTCTATGAGTTAAACCGTGCTGTTCAATGTTGAACTCAGCCACTTCCAGCGCTTCGGTGGAAATATCCAGCGCATCGACTTCGGCTTCAGGAAACGCATAGGCACAGGCTATGGCAATACAGCCACCGCCGGTGCATAAGTCCAGAACACGGTGCGGGGCTTCGACTAACCAAGTCTGAAAGCCATTTTCAATAAGCTCGGCTATTGGAGAGCGTGGCACCAGAACCCGTTCGTCGACATAAAATGGTAATCCGGCAAACCAGGCCTGATGAGTCAGATACGCAGCCGGAATGTGTTGCTCAACGCGTTGCTTTAATAACTCAACAAATTCTTGTTTCTCTGAGTTGAGCATACGGCAATGACCCATAGCGGCTAACTGAGTCGTTGTTAGCTGTAGCACGAAGCTTAATAAAGCCCGGGTTTCATCAATTGGGTTGTCGGTGCCATGACCATAATACACGTCAGACTGGTTTAGCTGAGTAACGCTCCAGCGAGTAATGTCGTCAATGCTTACTAACTCTTGAATGGCTTGTTCCAGATTACGCACTTGCAAAGGCTGTCTCCCGACCACTGAATGTTTTATACTGAATAAACTTAATGCCTTAAAGATACCTTAATTCAGCGCGGTTTTCATCAATCATGGTTGCAAACAAACGTCAGTCATCATCACTTTCTGAAGACGATATCGAGCTTTTTCGTGAAGCCGCGAAAGGTGCTGCCCGCATAAAGCAGGACAAACTGCCGCCGGAACCACCAAAAATTGCTGAATTACGGAAGCGCCGACAGCTATCGCAAGACCCCAGCGCCCAGCAAATTGCCGACGCCAGTCGCTCGGCCAGTCATTATTTTTCCGATGATTTTGAAGCGCACTTTGCCGACGGCCCGGTACGTTTTTCCGCGGAGGGTGAGTCGGGGTATTTGGTTAAGCAATTACGCCGGGGAGACTACACGCCCGAGTTACTACTGGACTTACACGGCATGACGTTAGCCACGGCGCGCCAGGAGTTAGCGGCGTTATTACTGGCATGTGAGCGCGAACACATAGACTGTTGCTGCATTATGCACGGGCACGGCAGTGGTAAATTAAAGCAGCAGTTGCCACACTGGCTGGTGCAGCATCCGCATGTTCGGGCGTTTCATCAAGCGCCGCTAGAATGGGGTGGCGCAGCGTCGCTATTGGTACTGTTAAAAGTAGCGAGCTAGCAGTTAGCCAGCACACCGCTCTGCTATTAATAGTTGCTGAAACTTGCCGCGTAAGGTTTCCGGCGAAAAGTCGACAACCGCAATACCCGCTGTCGGAAAAATAGGAGGCTGCACGCTGGCATCCAGCTCATGCACTAAATAACTCACTAGCGGCATGTGCGACACCAACACCACACTCTCGTAGCCGTGCTGTTGAATTTCTGCAGCAAGCCAACTGACAACCGAACCGGCATGACCATCGGGGGTAATATCATCGCAATTTTGCTTCTGCCCGGTTTTCAGATGCGACAATAAAATAGAAGCCGTTTGCTGAGCACGCAAATACGGGCTGACATAAACACAGTCTACTTTCGGTTGCTTGTCTATGAGCCAATTGGTTGTGGTTATAACTTCGCGCTCGCCATTTGTGGTTAAGCGACGCTCGCGATCGGAGTAACTGCCCTTGGGGTAGTTTGCTTCACCGTGACGCATAATATACAGCTTCATTCTGGCTTGGACTCCTCAGCCTGCGCTCGACGTTTTGCGTCTGGTCGGCCACCGGTTACCCGATCTGCCCGGCCGGACTGCTTAGCTTCTTCCGCACGACGTTTACGTACGGCTTTTGGATCGGCAATTAGCGGACGATAAATTTCAATGCGGTCACCGTCTCGCGGTTGTGCATTTAATTTCACCGTCTTATTCCAGATACCCACTTTTTGCTGTTCAAGATCAATTTCCGGAAACTGCTCGAACACGTCCGACATGCGTATGCACTCTTCCACCGTTGCACCTTCTTGCGGATGCACGGTTAACAGCACTTGCTTGTCAGGGGTAGCGTAAGCCACTTCAATAGTTAATTTATTGCCCATGCTGGTTTCCATACACCTGCTCCGCCCTTTTGACAAAGGCATCGACCATACGGGAAGTCACTTCTTTAAATATTTTACCAAAGGCCATGCCCAGCAAGCGACTGGAAAACTCAAAGTCCAGCTTAAGCTCAACTTTACAGGCGTCTTCGGACAGTGGCGTAAATACCCAGCCACCAGTTAATTTTTTAAATGGTCCGTCTACCAGGTCCATATCTATACGTTCGGGTTCGTGCAGCGTATTACGGGTGGTAAAGGTTTTGCTGATACCCGCCTTGCTTATGTCTAACGCAGCCACTTTTTGTTGGCTGGAGGACTCCAGCACCCGCGCGGCAGCACATCCGGGCACAAACTCCGGGTACGCTTCAACGTGGTTAACGAGGTCGAACATTTGTTTGGCGCTGTACGAAACTAAAGCACTTTTCTCGATACTCGGCATTTTTTTACCTACGACTAAAATCAACTGCGCAATAATAACGCAACCAGAAGCGCTTTGAAGCCCTTAAAGCAATTTTCTTTTCAGTGCGCATAGGTATAATGGGGCTATGAGTAAAAAGAAACCACAACAATCATCCAATACCATCGCTCGTAATAAAAAAGCGCGGCATGAATACTTCCTTGAAGACAAGTTCGAGGCAGGTGTTAGTTTGCAAGGCTGGGAAATTAAGAGCATACGGGCTGGCAAGGTCAACATTAGCGACAGCTACGTCATTATTAAAAATGGCGAGGCTTACCTTTTGGGTGCCGAAATTCAGCCTCTTAACCAAGCCTCAAGCCACGTTTATTGCGAGCCAGACCGCAGTCGTAAACTGCTGCTAAAGCGCCGCGAGCTGGATAAGCTTATTGGCGCCTCAGAGCGTGAGGGCTATTCCATAGTTGCCACAACCATGTACTGGAAAGGCCCGTGGGCAAAACTGGAAATATTTTTAGCCCAGGGTAAAAAGTCACATGACAAACGCGACACTATTAAAGAGCGCGACTGGCAACGCCAGAAGGCTCGGATAATGAAGCATTCGGTGCGTTAGTTGGAACTTCAGGTGCGTCATTCAGGCGTGCCTGTTGAAGTTTCAATAGTTGATTGAGCAACCTTTCGAGCTCTCCGTCAAAGGTATCCAGCTCAACCCGGGCATCCATAAGAATGTTGGTGGTCTGACGTAAATTAAGTAATGCCAGATTGAACCACACATTCCGATCAGAAGAATTAAGTCTCAGGGATTGCCCGTAAGCTGATTCGCTAGCTTTAAAACGATACTGTCTAAAGTAAATGTTACCGAGTAGCGCCCAACTTTTATCCGTCCCTAACCCCTTACGGTGTAACCATTGCAAATGCTGTTCCGCTGATAAGAGATCGCCATTTTTATACCAGTTAATGGCGGTATCCAGGCTCTGTTCCCTAACTTGCCTCTCTTCTACTGTCGCGCTACAGCCTTGATTAATTAAGCTCAATAGCAATACAGCAATCAAAATGCTTGTTTTCATTTAGCTCTCCATGCTTGTTTATAAACTTTAATCTCTTTCCAACCCATTTTTCTAAAGGCCAAAAGTTTCCAGCAGCCATTTCAATTAATCCGTGAGCTCCTTTAAAGCGAGCGATTTCATTGGGACAAATGAATCGACGAACCTCTATAATTTGATTTCCTTTGTCGAGGGCCACAACATCAATTGGCTCTTTCATTCCCCAAGTGTGTATTGACCTACAAAATGGAAACCAAAAGGCCATCTCTGGCGTTGGTTGCTGCTCGCCCAGCATGCCAATTAACCTTCGATGAAACTTTTTCATGGCCTTCACCTTGGGCCATGCAATAATTTCTTTCTCACTCGTCATCCAAACCCTCCTTGGCTTATTTGAACAATAACTGGCCCGAGAATAACCAGAAAGTTTACGGGAAAAAAACAAGTTACTAGTGGAAAAAGGAGCTTTACGGGCGCTTCTTGCGCTCTCTTCTCCGCTGAGTTTAGTAGATCCTGTCTTAATTGGTTAGCATAAAACCTTAACGACTTGGTTAGGCTAGTTCCTTGCTGATATCCTTTTATTAACATCGAACTCCACTCATGGATCTGCTTCGCATCATACCGTTCAGATAGTTCATACATTGACTGAGCAAAACTTGTCCCTCGTCGCAACCGACTGAGCATCGATGTGATCTCCCGCGCCAGCAGAAGATCGCTGCACGACGCAGATACCTTTTCTAAAGCGGAAATTAACGGAATACCTGAAGCAATCATCATAGAAATTAGATCACAAAAATCAGGAAGTTGGCGAACTATCGCTTTATTGTTTTTTAGAGCTAACTGTCTTCTCTTATTTATTACCATTAGTAGTAAGAGAACATAAGCAATACTTAAAAGCCAAACCCCAGAAAGCAGAGAGATAGAGACAGATACACATGCCATAAAAACCCAGAAGCAAAATGATCGCGCGGCTCCCTTTAGGAGCTCTACTTCCAGATAACGAACAGTCAACCTTTTGACATTTTCCGGTAACACGGACCAAATTTTTGATATTGCATAATCAAGCTTTTCCCCAAGCGCCAGTATCTGCCAAACCGCGACGACTAAAAATGAAAAACTAAGAGTAGCTAGAAATGTTAAGACGGCAACTATAATCATTTTTCATCTTCCGGATGCATAATTCGCTTAACCATCCATCCACCAATAATCATCAATATAAGGGCGACTATAAGCATAAAAATACCAACCCGTGACTCAGTGAAAAGCGCTGTATGTTCTGGTTTCATCGAACTTAAAAGAAAATACAATCCAACTGGCATCATAACGAGAATTTTAGCCTGCATTCTGGCTTGTGAAGTCAGCGTTATCTGCCGCTCTTTAATGTGCTGCTGTTGTTGGAGGTTATCAGCCAACCGTAGAAATAAATCCGACTGTTGCCCTCCACTTTTCAAACCTAAAACTAAAGATTGAACCACGAGTTTAATGGGGAAAACAGGAACTCTACGCTGCCAGTCTTCCAGGCAATCTGTTAAGGGCTTACCCACTTTTTCCTGTCTCAATAGCTCGTCCACCTCTTGTCCTAACGGAGGTAATAACGTTCCTTTTAAATTCTTCAAAGCTGCTCCGACACTCGTACCGCTTCTTAACTGGTTACTGAGCCCAATCAACATACCGGGCAACTGTTTTTCAATTTTTATGTAACGTTGCTTTTTAAAATGACGATAAACAAATGGCGGAGCCAACAAAGTCAGAATAAACGTCGCTACTGCCCAGGTTCTATTAACATAAAACCATACGATTAGAGGCGATAAGAGTGTGACTACCAGATAACTTCTAACCAAAATTGTTACCGGCATTCTCAAGAAAAATTCTTCTAGAGAGCGCACTGTCGATAGCGTTAGTTTCTCTTCAAGTTTCTGATATCGTTTTGGTGTTAAATGCGAAAAGATCCATAGCCAGCAGAGTCCACTGCAAACGATTAAGAGCGCTAATCCGAAGATAAACATAATCCATCTCCCATAAGTGACTCCCAGACCTCTTGGCGAACATCGTCACCTTGCTCATCTGCGAACTTACATAACGTCTTATTGCTTACTAATGATTGAGTCATATTGCTTCTTTCAAATAGTGGCGACAGCTGTAAAACATTATCGTCTATACCCGTAACTTCACTGATACTAAGCACTGATCTTCTTCCATCAGAAAGACGCGCTATCTGAACGACAATATTAACTGCACTGGCTATTTGTTGTCGTAACGCAGAAATAGGAAGCTCTATTCCTCCCATCAAGACCATAATTTCCAAACGTCTTAAAGCATCGCGAGCGCTGTTCGCATGAACCGTGCTCAGAGATCCCGCGTGACCAGTGTTCATAGCCTGTAACATATCTAAAGCTTCCGACCCACGGCACTCGCCTACAATAAGTCGATCAGGGCGCATTCGCAGTGCATTGATAACGAGCTCGCGAATATTAATAGCGCCCGTTCCCTCCTGATTTTTGGGTCTGGCTTCAAGACTTATCAAATTATTATGATCTAATTGCAGCTCAGCCGCGTCTTCAATACTTATAATTCTTTCATATTCAGGAATTTCCTGAGATAGAATATTTAATAAGGTTGTTTTTCCCGTTCCGGTTCCACCAGAAACAATAATATTTTGGCGACAACGAACAGCAAGCTTTAAAAATTCAGCAGCTTGCTTTGTTAGTGAACCACTATCTACTAAGTCCTCGATGGTTAACGATTTCTTAGTAAACTTTCGAATAGTGAGACACGATCCTTTGGTTGCTAAAGGAGCTAGAACAGCATTTACACGAGAACCGTCTGGTAGACGAGCATCGACCATGGGGGATGCATCATCAACGTGACGACCTAAAGGCAGAACAATCTTATCGATGGTTCGCCGCAAGGAAACCTCGTTACTGAATTGTTCATCCGCTTTTTTCAACTTACCTGAGCGCTCAACATAGATCTGATCATAACTATTGACCATGATTTCAGTTACTGAATCATCTTCTAAAAGACCCTCAATAGGCCCCAGGCCAATGACTTCAGCTACTGCATCTGCTATATCTTTTCCAGACTCGCCTGTAGTTTTCTTTAAATAGGATTCAGCATAGCGCCTCAACTCACATTCGCTCATAGACTCAAAACGCGGATCTCTGGTATCTAAATGCTCTTTGAGGCTGTTAATTAAATTAACTGATATCATCGAAATGTCTCCCTTAGCTGTAAAATGGAGTCCTTCTGGTACCAGTCGTGTTTTTGCGCTAACCGTTTTTGCTTATCATGCAACCGTTCTTTAGCCGTATCCATGCGCTCAGCCGTAACCATAATAATTAATTCCGTGGTTTGCTCTCTGTTTTGCTGACTTCTGAAAGCGTTTTTCAGAATCGGTAATGAACCTAAGCCCGGTATCTGGTCATCCTGAGCTGACTCATCTGTACTTAAAAGACCAGACAAAACCAGTGTGTCTCCATCATTTGAGAGAAACACCGATTCCGTACGACGACTAAGTATGCCGGGTACACCTGAAACGGAAACAGCAGGATCAATATTGCTTAATTCGGCGTGGAGCTGCGTTTTAATTCTATTGTTATCTAAAACCACCGGCTGAATAACAAGTCTAATACCGTATTCGCGGAAAGTGACGTCCTGCATGCCCTGTGCTACAACTTGCGGAATGGGAAGCTCTCCACCTGCAAGAAAAGTTGCCTTCTCACCGCTTTGGGTAGATAGAACGGGGTTTGCCAATAATTTAGCGAGGCCACGTCGCTGCATGAGCATCAGTTGAGAATTAATTTCGGCGTCCCACTCGAACAAACCAGATAAAGAGCTCGAAAATGTAGGGCCGCTCGTTGTCCCTTGCCATCTAATTCCAAGGTCTTCGAGATACTGGCGCTTGGTTTCCAGAATATTGACTCGCAAAGTCAACATAGGAGGCTCTTCCTGAAAAGATTCAGTTAAATTTAAAATCTCTTCATGATTCTCGGAAATTCTCTCTAATTCACCGTAATGCCTTTTGGATACCTTGCCCGATAAAACTGTAAGCCCCGACTTTTCTGTTTTTCTAAGGGTTTGCTCTGCCTCAGATAAAGCTTCTAAACGCCCCTCCAGGGAGAGTTCCAGGCTAGCCGTTACAATAACCTTTAACTCTTTTAATACCTCTTCGGATTTAAGCCAGATATCAGCTTTGCCAACTCCCACCCCTCTTAGAACCGCCCTGCTATTGTCGAGCACATGAACATCTACAACACTCTCGTCACTGATAAGAATATCGCTTCCGGGTTCTATACTGATAATACGAGTCTCACCTTCTTCAAGTTGGTAAGAGCTATGATTAACCTCTGCCCTAACACTAAGTGCGACGAAAAAGAACAGAGTCACGAATAAGTAATGTTTGAACTTTACTGAACCTTCCATGGTTGCACCTTGCTTTGTTTAGAATCTTGATGCCAAATACTTGCTTGTTCCAAATGGCGGCCTCTCGCCCAGACCAACATTGGACTTCCAATAGCTCTCGTAAATGCCGCTACCTTCTCAGGCTCCACCAACAATGTCAGCGAATATGAACCATATCCCTCCTGTAATCCGTGGATATCGAAAACCTCGATTTCTTCAAAAGAAACGTATTCTCGTGAACTTTCAAAAGAATCCCCAGCAAATACAATATCGACTAGATCTCCGACTTTCAGCAACGCATTATGGTGGCCTAAATTATCCGTAGTGACCGTAATAGCGTAGTAACCGTTAGGCAGAACTTCCGACAAACCACTGTTCTGATTATTCGATAAAACTCGTTCAGAAACAGGTTCACCAGATTTAACAGAATTTCTTAGTTTCCTACCGATAATCAAACTAGCGGCGCTCTCCAAATACCACTGCTCATTGATAAGTTCGTGCGGATATTTTCGAACCAGTAAGTCGCTTACTTCAAGAAGATCTCCGGCATTAAGGTCTTTGGAAAAAACAACAACGCTACCAGCACTTCCTGAGGCCTCTTGAAGTCGTCGGGAAGTTTCTTGCTGTAGATATTGATGAATTAGAAAAACTGTCACCATAGAAATTATTGAGCTAAAAATTACGGCAAAAATCCATTTCGCCTTTTTTGTCATGAGCCTCCTCCTGGTATTAGTACTAAATAGCGCCAAATAAAATAATAAAAATCTTTCGCCTTACGACCCGTCTCAATTAAATAATCAAGGAGCGAAAATTGCTCTTCAACAATAAATAAAGTGGTCATTATTAAGAGAGAGATCAATAACCACTCTGTCGATGCCTGACCACTCTGCTTTCTTCTCATAGGACATGAACCAAAATCACATACTCACCTTGCTCGGAGAACATTAGGCGCCCCATATCTTCTTTAAAGATCCAAAAGTCATGAGGTTTCTCAATCGATTGAAAAGAATAGATTTTTTGGCTGTAAGTTAATTTCAATACGTTTTTTATATCTTTGAATTTGAACGTCGATAAATAAACCCAGACCTCTTTTCCATTTTTCTGGTTTTTTGAAATGGCATGAAAGGGCCCGTCAAGCTTAGGCTTTTCCATATGCGGAAGAATTATTTTACTTAGAATCCATGAACCATCATTTCCTTTGAAAAAAGTCCAGTTGTCTTCTCCAATTGGACAGATCCAAAAATCTCCATGAGGAGCTGGACAGTAGGAATAGAAATCTTCAATAAGACTCCAGTCTGGAACATTAGGGCTTTGTAAAAAATAAGCAGCAGCCGTCGCGTTCTGGGAAATTGGCATTTCAGACCATTCCCATTTATCAAACCCTGCAGGAATATCAGCAATCATATACGTACCTTAACTAAAGCTTTACTAATAGTTTTTTTACAGTTAAATCCACAGATTTTTAGCAAAATAATTTCCATATTTATGTAGATAAAACTTTAATATTCAAGTCATAAATAATGTGCCAAAATCACATACTCGCCTTGTTCTGAAAAAACTACGCGACCCATACCTTCTTTTAATATCCAAACGTCATTTTCTTTCTCGATAGATTGAAAAGAGTCTACTTTTTGGCTGTAATAAGACATCATTGCCGTTTGCAATGGTTTAAGCGGATATCTAGCTAAATAAATCCATATTTTTTCTCCATTATTTTCATATTCTGAAATTGGAGTAATGGGTCCCTTTAAAGATTCTTCATGTGCTGGGGACTTAGTCAATGGCATTAATATCCATTGTCCGTTTTCAACCTCAAACAACGTCCAGTCCGTGTTTTCTATTGGACAAAGCCAAAAGATTGTTTTCCCCCCAGGACAATATGGATAAAATTGACTCAACTCTTTCCAGTCAGGAGTTTCTGGTTTTCTCAAAAAAAAAGCATCAATATTGATGGATGAACTAATTGGTTGCTCAACCCAGCTCCAATCATCTAAAACTACGGGTAAATCCATAACTATTCCTTTTTGTGAAGTACTTCCTCGGGCACGACGTCCGGAGATATCGTACCGAAAACTAAATAATCGGAACTAAGCTCTTTAGCCAAAAAGAGTGAGCCAATCCCATCTTGGATTAACTCTGTTATTTCTCCCGAGAGAAGGTTGTTTACAACTAAAGACGCAGGCCTAGTTGATAGCTGCCGTCTACTTTTTGCCTGCCAACTATCTGTTAACCTACCCATTGGATAAAAAAGTTTTCTATTAATTTTTTTCAACTCTCTTAAATTTTCCCCTTGGAGCTTTACTGGAAGAAGTTTATTTAAAGGGATAAATAAATTTTCTGTATGTTTGTTTAGCCGATACTCTCCCGATAATTGAGCTTGCTCAACATCCATTACCCTGCTCCAGATATTTTTACGAGCTTCAATAAGGCTAATGGTACTGCTATTAACCGCAGGTATAAGGGCTTGATAAACAGACAAGTAAATAGCTAGCAAAATACCAATCGATAATATAAACTCAACTGTAGCTTGACCTTTACATTTAAAGCGCATCACGACCTAAAATTCCTGTTTTATCTTGATACGATAGAGAAATTAACTGAGCCTCCCAGAGCGCATTAAACAAGTTATCCGTTTCATAAAGATCATCTTTTCTAGAGAAAACTTTACCAGGACGACTAAAATGCGTTTTTGCTTTAGCATATGCGACTTGGTTACTGTCCCCCACTTTTATTATCACTGTATCCATGCTCATCTTTAAAAAGCTGCTTAGCCGCATATAGCTAAACTTTTGCGGATTCGAATTAAACGACTCCATCTGCGCTAAACCTAGTCGGGAGGCCATCGAGTTGCTTTGAAATGCGCCCCCATAACTGGAACGATGATAACGTCTTTGCTGCTGAGCTTTAGCGCCCCAGCCTAATGGCAATTGCTCCCTATAACTTCCTACAAACCATTTTCGTCCGTGAAGCGAAACGGAATCCAGCGCATGCCAGTCCCAGCCCCCATTTCTGTTTCTTGATAATTCTGTTCCACCGCGCTTAACTATTTTATGACTAAATACTTCCACCCAGTTGTACCCTCTACTTCTACTAAAAGGATCCAGACTATTTAAAGTAAGCTCTTCAAACTCTTTTGAATCCTGCTCTTTTTCAGTTTTTCGAACTTTTGTTTTACGCCACCAAAGGCTTGGAAACGGTGCTATACCTCCACCTTGATAAGCTTCCCAACTTAGATCTCCTGAATGCTTAGAAACGATATCTTGAATTAGAAGAGGCAACTCAATAACAAAGCTTGAATCTAACAGTCTCTGTGCCGCTGATATGCCTTGTATTACAGCTGACTGGAAACGGATTAAGACGCGCGCCAGTTGCTGATAACCTTCCTCGACTCGGTCGAGAATAGTAGATAACACTCTGGTTATTTGCCCGATATAAGGAATGAATGACGTTACTGTCTCTAAATTGTCCGCAGTTCGGTCTAACATAGACATGTAGCTCGCTAAACCAACCCACTGAGCTATTGCTACTTGGTTTCCAATAAGCGCACGGTTTGTTAAAGCCAAGAAATTCATTTGCCGGGACATACCAACAGCTGCGCTATAAGCCGCGTTATCAGCAACACTTTGCAAGTACCATTGACGCCGGGCGTGTTTGCCCATGTCCGTCACCGCAAAAAGCAACATTGAAACGAGTAACAAAACCCCGACCATTAAAATCAGGGTTTGTCCTTTTATTCGCGTATTGGATTTTGCCAAAGCAATCATTTCTTCTTGCCTTGCTCGGTGGCCTCGTCATAATTTCCGAGGTTTACTTCAGTATTTGCCACGGTTCCTGCGCGCCTTGACGACTGGCGAGCTCGGTTTAACTGTTGCGTAGATGATTGCCCTGTCATTTCTTGAGCAAGTCCAGCCACCTGGTTACGTATGGACTTACCAAAAAGTGAATAGACTCCGATTGCAGCAACAGCAATCAAAGCAACAATAATGATGTATTCCGTCATTCCCTGACCACGAGAACGCCAAGCTAAATGCGTATTCATAATTCCCTCCTGGCAATAGGCAACACCATAATTGGCGTTGACGTCAGGAAGTATAGAACGAGTTTTAGAGAGTCAGATCAGAAGTAGCAAATGTCTTACTCAATATTAAGATATTTATGCATCTGCGTAGAAAGTTTATGGCAGCTAAGATTTTTTAGGTGTGTAGTTTACTGTGCCACTTCATTGGCGCTTGTTTTGGATGGAAGACGGCTAATATGAGGATAAACTCAGCTTCATCGCGGTAGAGTATTCCGTGAGGAAATATCTCTAAAGGCCAGCGGCGAACCTTATGCTCAAGAATTTGCATCGCCAAAGGTTGGTTTGCAGCAGCTTTAACGGCTGTTTCTACTGCACTTTGAAACTTTCTAGCTAAGTCAGGGCTAATTTTCTGATAATAGCTCTTTTCTCGCCGAATATCTTCGCGGGCAGATTCAAGAAAGCGAACAGGTTTCAACGATCATCTGCCTTAAGGTCTTTAAATACATCTTCAGATAGGATAGCTTGCTCTTCACCCCGAATATAAGCTTCATACCTGTTATTTGCTTCAGCCACCCAGGCTTGCTCCACTTGTTGCGAATTCGAGCCAGAACGCTGTTCAAGACTCTCCAATAGGTGAACTATCAATCGGGTTTTCTCCTCTTTGGGAAGGGAAAGCGCTTCAGTTTCGAGAACTTCTGCAGATATCGTCATAACCACCTCGGTTAATATTTACTCTATAACACCCTACTATACGAGAAAGATGAAATGAAACCAGCATGCCCCACAAAATATTTCGACGCCTAAACAGCACGCGATATAAACGTTAATTATAATGGCATAGATAGGAACATCGCTTTTTTGGCAAGTTACTCAATATTAAGATATTTATGCATCTGCACGGAAAGGCGCCAGTTGCGCGCTATGCAGGTTTTCATGGCAAGCTCGGTGGCACGTGGCCGCTGGCTTATAGGTTGCAGGCAAATAATAGCGTCGGCTTTGGGTGGGCAGCGTTTTAATAAGGAATCTAACGCGTCTATGTGCTTTTGCATGGCTATGGGGTGCTTTATTTCATTAGCGCGTGCCATGCAGTCGGGGCGCACTAGGTAGCCGCCGGGCATATCCAGCTTGGGCGATACTGTTACCCAGGTGCTGTCGGTTACTTTTAGCTCAAAGGTACCGCTGGTTTCTATTTGCAACTGGTAGCCTTTGGCTTCTAAGGCTTTGCCAAGCGGCAGTAAGTCAAACATAGCGGGTTCACCGCCGGTTATTACTACATGTTTGGCTGAGTAACCTTCTTGTTCAAAGCGCGCAATAATGTCCTCGGCGGTCATTTCTGACCATTTTGCTGAGGCTTCGGTTTTTGCCATTAATGCGTCTACGCTTACCTGGTCGCTGGGGTTGGTTTCCCATGTGTGCTGAGTATCGCACCAGGGGCAGCCCACAGGACAACCCTGCAAACGCAGAAAAATAGATGGCACGCCGGTAAAGGTGCCCTCGCCTTGCAAGGTTTCAAAAATTTCGTTGATGCGGTAAGACATAGCTTCCGTTAAAATGGCTTTGGTTAACATGAGTGAATGCG
Source organism: Idiomarina sp. H2 (assembly GCF_004364275.1). Taxonomy (NCBI): domain Bacteria; kingdom Pseudomonadati; phylum Pseudomonadota; class Gammaproteobacteria; order Alteromonadales; family Idiomarinaceae; genus Idiomarina; species Idiomarina sp. H2. Next base: position 325,111 of record NZ_SNZY01000001.1, on the reverse strand, counting down.
GATTATACGGGGAGTTACAGCATGTCGCAAAAGGTCGTTGTTATTTATTCAGGCGGAATGGACTCTTTTACCGTTTTGCACAAAGCCCTGGCCGAGGGAAACGAGGTACTGGCACTGTCGTTTAACTACGGGCAACGCCATGTAAAAGAATTAGAAGTTGCGGCTAACGTCTGTAAACAGCATGGAATACCCCACAAAGTGGTGGATATTACCGCTATTAACTCGCTGCTGTCGGGTAGCTCGCTAACCGACGACATAGATATTCCTGAAGGCCACTACGAAGAAGAGTCAATGAAGTCCACTGTGGTGCCAAACCGCAATATGATTTTACTGTCACTGGCCATTGGTTACGCGGTGTCTGAAGAGGCCTCTGCGGTGTATTACGGTGCACATTCGGGTGACCACGCTATTTACCCGGACTGTCGGCCGGAGTTTGTACGGCAAATGGATGTAGTGAGTAAAATGGCGAACTACGAGCCTGTAGCGGTGCATGCGCCTTATTTAGACGTGGATAAAAACGCGATTTTAGCCGACGGCATTAAAATGGGCCTGGACTACAGTCAAACCTGGACTTGCTACAACGGCCGCGACAAAGCCTGTGGAAAATGCGGAGCCTGCCAGGAACGCTTAGAGGCCTTCGCCGCCAACGGCATTGAAGACCCTATTGCTTACGAATAAAAGGCTACGAATAACCTACAGCCAGCGTTGGGCTTGTTCCCAGCGCTGAGTGCGTTTTAACTCTTCGAGCGACACCGCGTTCGACGACATTAGCATTCGGTTCACGCGTTGGGCACTTTCCGGCTCAGTGGCGGGTAAGTCAGCGTCCAATACTTGCACCGCTCCGGCTCTGTCATTGCATACCAATATCATGTCACAGCCAGCCTTTAGCGCCGCCACTGCACGCTGTTCCATATCTCCGGCAACGGTTGCGCCCTGCATAGACAAATCGTCACTAAAAATAGTGCCGTTAAACTGCAGTTCACTGCGCAGTATTTGCTGCAGCCAGAACTCGCTGAAACCGGCAGGCTGCGGGTCTATTTGCGGGTAAATAACGTGAGCCGGCATTATGCCGTCTAGTTTCTGGCTTAATGACAAAAATGGCTTTAAATCGTGCGCGCGAATTTGCTCTAAGGTACGGTCGTCTTCCGGAATGGCAATGTGGGAATCGGCCTGAACAGAACCGTGCCCAGGGAAGTGCTTGCCGGTGCAGGCCATACCGGCCTCATGCATGCCTTCAATAAACGACGACGCCAGTTTAGAAATTTCCGACGGCACTGCAGAAAATGCGCGATCACCTATAACGTCACTGCAGTCGTCTACGTCCAGTACCGGGGCAAAACTGATATCAATGCCCACAGCCTGAACTTCTGCTGCCATTAGCCAGCCTAAGTCGCGCGCGGCACGCTGACGTTCGTCTTCATTTTCAATTTTTTGCAAAGAGCCCATAGAAGGTATGGCGCTAAACCCCTCACGAAAACGCTGTACCCGCCCACCTTCGTGGTCTACTGCAATAAGCAACGGCTTAGCAGCAGCGGCTCGTGCCTCACGTATTAACTCCTGCAGTTGTTCCAGCGAGGCAAAATTTCGCGTAAATAGAATGAGTCCGTTTACGGCGGGTGACGCAAGAAGTTTTTTGTCCTCGGCGGTCAGCTCTGTGCCCGCTATATCTATCATTAATTGTGCCATAACAGCAGCTGTCTCATTTCGTTTTCAATAGTCAGCAGTTTGCCATGAGTTCAGTAAAGACGCCATGTTCCCTGTTTATCTTTTCGTTCGCTGTGCTAAATTAACATTATTACAACAACAAGAGAGACGTAGTATGAAACTCGAAAAATCGCTTTTATGTATTGGTATTACTTTGGCACTGTCGGCCTGTGGCGGCTCAGACAGCGGCAGTTCTGGTAGTTCTGGTAGTTCTGGTAGTTCAAGTGGCTCCGCTGGTGGTGAAAATGACTACGCGTTTTGTTCCGCTGAATACCAAAATGAAGAGTTTTTCGAGTACATGAAAGAGGATTACTTCTGGGCAAGTCAGCTACAGGACAACTTAGATCCTGAGGCCTTTGACAACGTTTATGCGGTTCTTGAGGAATTGCGAGTACCAGAGGACACCTACAGCTACATTCTTACAGAAGAGGAATACGATGACCTGTTTGTCAGTGCGACTTACTTTGGGTTTGGTTTTTCTATGGAGCAGATTAGTGCAAGCCGGGTAAAAATTCGTTTTGTTTATGACAACTCCCCCGCCGCTGCAGCTGGCATTGCCCGAGGCGATGAACTATTGGAAATAGATGGGCAGTCGGTAGCGGACTTACTTGCCAATGGGGAGTTTAATAACGCATTGGGCCCCAACGAGAGTGGCGTCAGTAAAAGCGTTACCTGGAGACGTCCGGACGGTAGTGAAGAAACCGAACTCTTAAGTAAAGTTGAAGTAGAAACCAATACCGTTATGGGGTCTCAAACTTACACACAAAATGGAGAAACGGTTGGTTACTTTGCTCTGGACTCATTCATTAACCGCACGGGTTCAGACTTAAACACGGCATTTGATCAGTTTGCCGCCGACAACATCGACCATTTAGTCATTGATGTGCGCTATAACGGCGGTGGTTTAATTCGTTACGCTAATCAAATTTCTACTCAGACTGCCGGCAGCAATGTGCTGGGTAAAACCTTTCTGCAATACCGCTTTAACGAACAGAACAGCGACCAGAACCAGACACTCCCTTTTAGTTTGGTCGATGGTGTCGAGCAACTCGATTTAGACCGGGTGTTTGTGCTAACCACCGGCAGCAGTTGCTCGTCTTCCGAAATTATTATTAACTCGTTAAGCCCGCATATTGAAGTTGTCACTATAGGCGAACAGACATGTGGAAAGCCTGTCGGTCAGCAACCCGCCGAACTCTGCGATAAAGTCACTTTTGCCATTAACTTTGAAACGGTTAACTCAGAGGGTGAAGGGAAATACTACAATGGTCTGGCACCAACCTGTTCGGTTGAAGACCAACTGGTCGCTGACTGGGGAAGCTCAGAAGATCCATTAACAGCGGCCGCAAACACATACATTAGTACCGGCAGTTGCCCGGTAAGCTCTGCCAGCGCAGAAATAAAAAAGAGCGCTCAGGCGCGCTCTTTTGTTAAACCTATTCACAACATGAAGGATAAGCGCGAGTCCCTGCAGTAAGGCTATACGCAGGAACCCGATGCAGCAGCGGTTAATCTTTAACCGCTGCTTTTCTTATGTCGCCTTTAGCCGTGTAAAACTGGTTGTTTTCGATAATACCGGGAGCGAAACTGTCAACGCCAATGGCGGTTAAACGAAGCTCTTCGGTTTCAGCCAGCTTTTCAGCCGTGTCTTTATCGATTAAGCCTTTCTCAAGCGCCACATCGGCAAGCTCTTTGCCATTGAGGTTAGAGGACAATTCACCGCGTTTTTGCGCTTTACGCAGCGTTTTGTAAACCGACTTCATTTCCAGCATCGAAATAAAGGCTTTTTCCATGTGCCCGGTGGCATCACCAATACTGTCTTTCCAGTAGCACAGGAAGGTATGACGGTCACGAGTAACGCCCGGCTCCATCATGCTGACACTGATGTCCTGTAAAATTTCATCAGACGGCTTTTTGAAATGGTTGCCCAGTGGGAATATCAGAATACGCATTACCCACGCCATAAAGCGATTCGGGAAGTTATCAAAGAAGCCATAGAACGCATCGGCAATGCTGTATAAATGATGCTTCAGCGCATAATGAACGTAAGGTAAGTCAGCTACCTGACGGCCTTCGTCTTCAAAGCGCTTCAGTACTGCCGAGCCCATATACAAATGACTTAAAATGTCACCTAAGCGGGCTGAAATCATTTCTTTACGTTTTAAATCGCCGCCCATCATCAGCATAGAAATATCTGATGCTAAAGCTAACCCACGACTCATACGACCTAGTTTACGGTAATAATGCGCCGTTTCACCACTCACCGGAGACTCGCCAAAGCGTGCGCCACTCAGACCCAGCCATAAGCTGCCAAAGACGTTACTTGCGGCAAAACCGATATGCTTCATCAGCAAGCCGTCAAACTCACGCATGCCCTCGTCTTCATTCGGGTTAGCCGCAGCTTTCATTTCTTTAAGTACGTAGGGGTGGCAACGCGTTGCGCCCTGACCAAATATCATCAGGTTACGGGTCAGAATATTTGCACCCTCGACCGTAATAGACACTGGTGTCGCCATGTAGGCGTGGCCTAAATAGTTATGCGGACCTAATTGAATGCCTTTCCCAGCGTGAATATCCATTGCATGCTCTAATACTTCACGACCCATTTCAGTCATGTGGTATTTGGTCATGGCCGTTACTACTGAAGGGCTCTGTCCCTGGCATAAAGCCGAAATGGTCAGACGACGCATAGATTCCAGAATGTAGTTGGTACCACCAATTTTACCCATTGATGACTGCACGCCTTCAAACATACCAATTGGCATACCAAACTGCTGACGCACATAAGCGTAAGCGCCGGTCATACGCTGAGTTACGTGGCCTGATGCAGCAGCCAGTGCCGGCAGTGAGATACCGCGCCCTGCTGACAAACATTCAACCAGCATACGCCAGCCTTTACCGGCGTAGTCTGAACCACCAATAATCCATTTCAGCGGAATAAAGACGTCTTTACCAAAGGTTGTACCATTTAGAAAAGCCTGGTTCAGAGGAAAATGACGGTCGCCAATTTCGATACCTTTGTGCGATGTCGGAATTAACGCACAAGTAATACCTATTTCTTTCTTATCACCTAATAAGGCTTCCGGGTCGTAGAGTTTAAATGCCAAACCCAGAACCGTTGCTGAAGGTGCTAAGGTAATATAACGCTTCGACCAGTTAAGACGAATACCAACAACTTCTTCACCCTCGTGCTCGCCTTTACAAATGATCCCTTCATCCGGAATAGCACCAGCATCTGAGCCAGCTTCCGGTCCAGTTAAGGCAAAACACGGAATGTCGGTGCCATCAGACAGACGCGGTAACCAATAGTCTTTTTGTTCTTTGGTACCATAATGCGTCAGTAACTCGCCCGGTCCCAGAGAGTTTGGAACCATAACAGATACTGCAGCACTGATAGAACGACTGGCAATTCGTGAAACAATGTAGGAGTTTGCCGCCGGGGTGAAATCGAGGCCGCCGTAATCTTTACCAATGATCATGGCAAAGAAGCGCTCTTTGCGCAGATAATCCCAAACTTGTTTAGGCAAATCGCGATCCTGCTGCACAATTTTAAAATCATCCAGCATGTCCAGCAGCTTAGCCAGCTGGTTGTCGACAAACGCCTGTTCCTCGGCAGTAAGTTTAGGTTCAGGTACATCCAGCAGCTTCTGCCAGTCCGGGCGTCCACTGAACAGTTCTCCATCCCACCATACATCGCCCGCTTCCATGGCCTCACGCTCTGTGTCAGACATGGGTGGCAAAATGCGTTTAAAAATAGCAAAAACAGGCTTGGTCACCAGGCTGCGACGGATATCTCCGACTGCAAACACCAGTACCACCAAAACCACTAACAGAATAAAAATTTCCATGGGTATCTCCAGTGCACCATCACAATAAAAGTGTAGTCAAATCTCAAACTTACGACAGGTTGTTTACGCTTCTTCCAGCCCGCCGGAAACAAATGGGATCAAATGATCGATAACGTCCTGCGCACCCACTTTTTGATTGAATTCTGCCTCCGCAATTTCAATCAAAGCTTGTCCCGATACCTGGGCAAAAACTGCCGCTCCCAAAATAAAGTGTAGACGCCAGAACATTTGTTGCTCATCCAAATGCGGATTTGCGCGCTTTAATAAAGCCATTAAATGCTGTAATACCTCACCAAACTCCTGCTGAGTATATTTACGTAAATGGCCCTGAATTTCAGAGTAAGCAAAGCCCAGTAATCTTAAAAAGATATCGGGGCCGTGTTTATTGACCTCGGTTAACTTTGCCAAAGGTATTTTAAAGCGCTTGAACAGCTCCTCCGTTTTTAGCTCGCTCTGCTGCTCAGCCAGTTTTAACTGTTCTTCCAGCACTGGCATAAAAACAACCAAATAACGCGCCATTACGGCCTGAATAAGTGCTTTTTTTGAGCCAAAGTGATAGTTTACAGAAGCTAAGTTAACGCCTGCTTCCTGCGTAATTTGCCTTAACGAAGTTTGCTCAAACCCATCGCGGGAAAAGAGCATCTCTGCGGCATTAAGTATTTTCTTTTGAGTCGGAATTCGGGCTGCCATGAAATAAATAAACGCATGATTTAAACATGCGTTTAATCTAATTCATGTCGTTTCAGCGTGCAAGTGTTCGCTGAATTTATTTTTGGTAAGAGTGTAAACCTTTTCAGGCTGCACTTAGTGGCGCCAATAATGACGATGGAACAAAATAAGTACCGTCATAATTTCCAGACGGCCTGCCAGCATAGCAAAAACCAGCAAAAGTTTAGCTCCCCCGTCAAGGCTTGCGAAGTTTCCTGCCGGACCAATAATGTCGCCTAATCCAGGTCCAACGTTGCCCACCGCAGAAGCCGCACCAGATATTGCCGTCATAAAATCCAGATCAAATAATGATAACCCCAATGCAATAACCGCTATCAGCAAAAAGTACATAAAGCAAAAAGCGACCATTGAGCCAAGTAATGAGTCATTTACCCGACGCTCCTGATAGGTCTGGACACTGACCAGGTTAGGATGAATTAACTGGCTGAACTGTTTTCTTAATAACAGCTGCGACAACTGAAAACGAAAAATTTTCATACCGCCGGAAGTTGAACCGGTGCAGCCGCCAATAAACATTAAGTAGAAGAAAGCCATTAATGACCAACTTCCCCAGTTTCCGTAATCTTCGGTTGCGTAACCGGTTGTGGTCACAACTGACACGACATTAAATGCCGTATGCATTAATGCATCACCAAGTTCCCGTCCTTTAACTATCTGAACCAGGGTAATCAACGCAATAGCAATGAGAAGGAAGGTAACAAAAGCCCGTACCTGGCTATCTTTCCACAATGGCCCAAAGTCACCTTTTACAAAGCGAATGTAGAGCACAAAAGGTAAGGCGCCTGCCACCATAAAAATAGTGCCCGTTATCACCAAAAATGGTGTATCAGAAAAATGCCCAAAAGACGCATCGTAGTTGGAGAAGCCTGCTGTCGCTATGGTGGTCATGCCGTGCACAAAGGCATCAAAACTGCCCATGCCGCCAATTAAATACAAGCTAATAACGGCAGCCGTCAGAATGAGGTAAACCCGCCCTATTGCCAAAACCATATGGCTGGAACGCGGCATAAATTTACCCGACATATCGGAAGATTCAGCCTGGAACAGGCGCATGCCGCCAACTTGCAAAAACGGCAAAATGGCCATAGCCATAACGATAATTCCGATTCCGCCCAACCATTGCAACATAGCCCGCCACAACAGAACACTCGCGGGCAAGTCGTCCAGCCCCGAGATAACGGTGGCTCCGGTAGTTGTAATGGCTGACATGGCTTCAAACCAGGCACTGGAGAAGTCCAGATAAGGTCGAGCAAAAATAAACGGCAAGGTGGCGAATAAGCTGGCCGAAACCCAGCATAAGGAGGTCAACAAAAAAACTTGTCGTGCCCGCAGTTTGGCCTCACCCGCTGGCTGCAAAAACAGAACCAAACCAAAAACCAGACCCAGGCTGGATAATGTCAGGTAAGTCCACTGCTCTTTTTCGCCACTAACCACCGCCATAACAAAGGGCGCCAGCAAGGCGATAGAAAGCAATGCAATGAGCCCGCCAATGGCTTTCAGCAATAGCTTAATAGCCTGACGCTTATCAAGCGGAGTCTGACGCAATGACTGGCTGGCCTGCATTGACATAGTTTTAGTTAGACGTGTCTAAAGGAGCAAATGATTTCACCAAATCATCAATCGCTTTCATCTGCTGAAGGTAGGGCTCCAGAGCGTGCAGAGGCAAAGCACAGGGACCATCACATTTCGCTTCATCGGGGTTCGGGTGCGCTTCAATAAACAACCCCGCAATACCCAGCGACATACCAGAACGAGCCAGTTGCGCTGCTTGCGCGCGGCGTCCGTCAGCAGAGTCAGCTCTGCCGCCAGGACGCTGCAAAGCGTGAGTTGCGTCAAAAATAACCGGCGCCATGGGCTTCATTTCGTCCATACCAAGCATATCAACAATGAGATTGTTATAACCAAAGCTTGAACCTCGCTCACACAACATCAGCTTATCGTTACCGGCCTCGCCAAACTTTTTAATAATGTGCTTCATTTCCTGTGGCGCAAGAAACTGTGGCTTTTTAATATTAACCATAGACCCGGTTTCAGCCAGTGCTACCACCAGGTCAGTCTGACGGGCAAGAAACGCCGGTAACTGCAATACGTCAACGACTTCAGCTACCGGGGCGGCCTGATGAGGCTCGTGTACATCGGTAATTAAAGGTACGTTAAATTGCTGTTTCACTTCTTCAAAAATACGCAGCCCTTCTTCGAGGCCCGGTCCGCGAAAAGAGTGAATAGATGACCGGTTAGCTTTATCAAACGACGCTTTAAACACGTAAGGAATGCCAAGCCTGCTGGTTACCTCAACGTAATGCTCAGCAATTCGCAAAGCTAAATCACGGGATTCCAGCACATTCATCCCGCCAAATAAAACAAAGGGTTTATCATTTGCTATTTGAATGTCACCAAGCTGTAACTCTTTAATCATCATAAACTCCCGCGGTTAACTACCAACAACTCGTAGAATCTGTCCGGCGAAATACGCCATATAGGTTCCAAGCGCATAACCCATTACCGCTAATAATACACCAACCGGCGCCAATGACGGATGAAAAGCTGAAGCAACAACCGGTGCTGACGCTGCGCCACCCACATTAGCCTGACTGCCCACAGCCATATAAAATACAGGAGCACGAAGCAGTTTAGCCACGAATAACATAAGCCCGGCGTGGATTAGCATCCAGATGGCACCAATTAAGAAGTACTTAGGCGCTTCTACTATTTTGGTTACGTCCATATGCAGACCAATGCTGGCCACCAGAATGTAAACAAAAACGGAGCCTATTTTGGACGCCCCGGCGGCCTCCAAAGAACGAGCCCGGGTAAAAGAAAGTGCAATACCGCCAGCCGTGGCTAAAACAATAACCCAGAAAAACAGACTGTCCAGGCTGAACTTACTTAGTGCAGGATAATTCGTTGCTATTCCCGGAGCTATCCAGTCAGCCAGCAAATGCGCTAACCCGGCAACACCAAAACCAATAGCCAGAATCAGCATTAAATCGCGTAAGCTTGGGTTTCTGACATGCTCGGCTTCATACTGCTCCACTTTATGACGAATATTATCGATAGCGGATGTATCAGCGCCGGTGCGAGCATCAATTTTCTTAGCATTTGCTGCCATATAAAGCAGTACAGCCATCCATAAGTTGGCAACAATAATGTCTACTGTCACCATGGCTGAGAAAATATCACCGCCGACTTCATAAACTTCTTTCATGGCAGCCTGGTTTGCGCCGCCACCAATCCAGCTTCCGGCAATGGTTGTCATGCCACGCCAAACAGCATCGGGGCCAGCACCGCCAAGCATTTCAGGGAATATGGCAGACACCAGTAACAAGGCTATAGGCCCGCCAATGACAATACCAAAAGTACCGGTTAAAAATAGAATAAGAGCCTTTGACCCAAGACCCATTACGGCTTTTAAATCCAGACTTAGGGTAAGCAATACCATACAGGCGGGTAACAGATAATCCATTGCTATATCTGTTACGGCAGTTTGATTTCCGTCGACAATACCGAACGTATTCAGTAAAGACGGTATGAAATAGCAAAGCAATAAAGCCGGAACAAAGCGATAGAACTTCTTGAAGAAAGGATGCTCACTGCTATTGGTGTAAAATACAAAACCAAGGATGGTCAGCAATAAACCAATAACAACCCCATCGTTAGTGATTAAGGCATTCGTTTCCGAAACAACAGACTCAGGCGCTAACATAGGTACTCCTTTTACTTAACCGGCAATAAGTGCTTGTTTGGACACAGCCACATGCAACAGGAAGGCTATCCAGCCGCAAGCGCCAATAAAACCAAGCCAGCGCGCACCAGCTGTTTTTCCTTTCATAGCTAAGACACCAAAGCCAATATAAGCAATAACACCTATGACTTTATCAGTTAACCAGGGAACCTGAATTGGGTACATGCTTAACGTCACCATGATACCCACCGCACTGAGCAACAATAAGGTATCGTTAACGTGAGGGACTATCTTCAACCACTTCTTTTTTAATAAAGGTGAGTCAAGAAGCAGAAGCACAAAACGGAATAAAAAAAGGCTGATCGAAATCAGCACAAATAATACATGCAGGTGTTTAAAAGCAGCGTACACAGTAACCTCTTATTTTTAATTTAATTAAATGGTTCTCAACTCAGGCAGGGATTTTATAACAACATCAAGAAACTTAGGTGAATAATAGCGGCCCCGTTCATCTTTCAGGCGTACCGCAATATCGCTGTCACTAATGCCACTTTCCCACCAATCCAGCAACTGCTCGGTCAACAGAAGAACCTGAGTGCTTATCGCGATATCCGAGCCTTGTTTACCTTCGGGCAAACCCAGGCCGTCCCAGCGCTCCAGTCTTTCAATAAGTGCCCTGTGCGCATTTTGTGTTGCTTCATGCTCACCGTGACCCAGCGCTCGTAATGAGCGGGCAACTCGTTGCTGACACGTGGTTTCTACCGCTGCAGCCGCATCTGAAGCGCAATTAAGCAACGGCCGCGCTTGCGCAAATAAAGACCAGGCCAAAGCCGTTGTCTCAGCGTCTTCTGCCGCAACTTTTTGAGCTACAGCGTACGCCAGCCGGACTTCGCTATTTTGCTCCAGAATGCCATTAAAGTGGCTGGCATGGTGTAGCATAAGTTGGTCGGCTAAACGCGCCAGGAACTGATCGGAATCTTCCAGGCAAACCACGTTATCCTGTGCCAATTGCACATTTTCAGAAAACAGCTGAAGTACATGGTGATCATCAGCTGTAAGTGCTCTGGATAAGCCGCCGATAAACAAAACAGAACCGTGCGACCGGCAATGACTTCGGCAATATAACAATACAAAGTCGTCACCATAATACGAGCCATGATTCGCAATAACATGCTCTAACTCGGCTAAGGCCTTTGACGGAATAACCGAACGTAAAGTCTGACCCACACAAACCCCGGAATCTTCTCCATGAGCGGCTAACACTTTATAGGATGAGCCATCTTCATTAGAAGTAGCATACAAGGTTTGTTTGGCACCGCCGATAACCCAGCTCAACTGCTGCACTAAACCATCAACAAAACTGTTCATTGGTTGCAAAGCGTAAAGATTCGCCGAAGCGGCGATGATTTTCTCAAGCCCGTGACGACTTTGGTCAATGGACATGATATCGCGGTACGAACGCAGCGATGACATTACTGCAGTAAAAAGTTTCTGCGCAGTGAGTTCGGTTTTGGATTTGTAGTCGTTGATGTCGTAGTTAACGATAACGGTACGTTCAGGTGCCTGACCCGGCTGCCCTGTTCGCAAAATAATACGGGTAAAGTGGTTGTCGGCTTCTTCCCGAATATAACGTGCCACCTGCAGTCCGGCATCATCGGTTTCCATGACAACATCCAGCAGTAATATAGCTGCATCAGGATGCTCATCAATTAACTGCTTTGCCTCTTCACCAGAAAAAGCACTGTAAAACTTTAAGCCACGACCTAAAAAATTAAAGTCGTTGAGTGCCAGTTTGGTTACCGCATGCACCTCTGGTTCATCATCGACAATCAGAATTTTCCAGTATTCTGTCGGTAATTTTGTGGTTTGCTGGCTGGCTTCGTCAGCAAACATAAACTGATTGCTCATTATTAGTCTCTCCCCGCCCTGGCTTTTGTTCCGCCGGTAACTCGTTCTACCCTAGCATAATCCTGCCAGCGGTTAACCTTTTTGTAACCATTTTTAAACAGTAACTCCACCACGCTATCAGCCTGGCGCCATCCCTGTTCAAGTAGCAACCACCCCTGGTTTGCTAAATGATTATTGGCTTCTTTTATAATAGTCTCTATATCGGCTAAACCGTTATTTTCCGCAATTAACGCCGTCTGAGGCTCAAATCTGACATCTCCCATACTCAAGTGCGGATCGCCTGCATCAATGTAGGGAGGGTTCGATAGAATCAAGTCAAACTTAAGAGACTTTGGCACAGATTGAAACCAGTTACTGCACAAAATTTCAACATTTAAACCTAAAGCCTGACTATTCCGGCGTGCCAGTTCCACCGCGTCGCTACTTTTATCACACGCCCAAACTTGCCAGCCGGGACGTTCAGACTTCAAAGCCAGCGCAACCGCACCCGTACCCGTGCCTAAATCCAGTACGCGCGCATGCTCGGGAAGTTCAAGACTAAGCGCCGCTTCAACCAGCGTTTCAGTATCGGGACGGGGAATTAACGTGCTGTCGTTTACTTCAAGCATCAATGACCAAAACTCGCGGCGACCAGTGATATGAGCCACGGGCTTGCCTTTCTGCCGAGCTAAAATACATTCCTCATAATGGCATTGCTGCTCTTCTGTCAGCTGCTTTTCCGGCCAGGTCATAAGGTAAGTTTTTTCTTTATCCAGCACAAAGCAAAGTAAGGCAGAAACATCCGCAGCAGCATCTTCACTCTGCTTTAACTGCTGCCGCCCCCACTTTATGGCTTGCTCCAGCGTCATTGCTGTCCTTCAGACAGAGCCGCCAGTTGATCCGCCTGATGCTCAGTAATAATGGCATCCAGTATCAAATCAATATCGCCGGTTAGTACTTCATCTAACCGATACAGCGTCAGGTTAATGCGGTGGTCTGTTACCCGGCTTTGCGGGTAATTATAAGTGCGAATACGCTCCGAACGATCACCACTTCCTACCAGGTTACGACGGGTACTGTCTTCTTCTGCCTGACGTTTTTCATCTTCCAGACGTTGTATTCTTGCCTGTAAAACCGACATAGCTTTAGCCCGGTTTTTATGTTGCGAGCGCTCTTCCTGACACTCAACCACCACACCGGTTGGTATATGGGTAAGACGAATAGCAGAATCGGTTCGGTTAACGTGCTGACCACCAGCACCCGAGGCGCGGTAAGTATCGACACGTAAGTCCGCCGGGTTAATTTCAACGGCCTCGGCTTCTGGAATTTCCGGTAACACGGCAACAGTACAAGCTGAAGTATGAATACGCCCTTGCGATTCAGTTTCAGGAACACGTTGCACCCGATGCCCACCAGACTCAAACTTCATGCGTCCGTAAACACCATCACCACTCATGTGCGCAATAATTTCTTTATAACCGCCGTGTTCGCCATCACTGGCACTGACGATATTGACCTTCCAGCCATTTTTTTCAGCGTAGCGGCTATACATACGGAATAAATCGCCGGCGAATATCGACGCTTCATCACCGCCAGCTCCGGCCCGAATTTCCAAATAGCATGAACGATCATCGTTCGGGTCTTTAGGCAGCAACAGAAGTTGTAGGCGGTTTTCCAGCTCGTCTTCGGCTTTTCTTGCCTCTTTTAGCTCTTCTTCCGCCATTTCGCGCATTTCAGCGTCATCATCTTCAGCCATATCTTTTGCAGCTGCCTGATCATCCTGATTCTGGCGGTACTCTTCAAAGCAACCAACCACCTCTTCTAATTGAGAGTACTCACGCGATAATGAGCGAAAACGGTTTTGATCACTGATCACATCGGGCTCACCCAATAAAGCCTGCACTTCCTGATAACGCTCAACTAACCCTTCTAGTTTGCGTTCAATGGATGGATTCAACATGTTTTTATTTGCCTTTTGATGAGTCAGAGGATGGCTCTGACCAAAGTTGTTGCAAAACGGCCAGCGTATATTGGTCATTATTTTCGCCGGCAGATTTCAATAAGCTTGTCGGTTTATGCGTTAACTGCTGCACCAGCCTGTGACTGAATCGTTGCAGCACTTCGGCCGGGTCTTTGCCCTGCTCTATTTGCGCTAATGCTTTTTTTAACTGCTCGTCAGCTAGTGTTTTTGTGTGCGTACGGTACTCCCGCACCAGCTCTACACTATTCAGGGATTTCAGCCAGTCATTAAACTCTTTCGTTTGCTGCTGAATAATAACCTGAGCTTCACGAGCTGCCTGCTCACGGTTACGAATATTTTCGCTAATAATACTTTGAAGATCGTCAACTGTATAAAGGTAAGCGTCATCGAGTTCATTAACCTGCTCTTCAATGTCCCGCGGCACAGCCAGGTCAATTAACAGCATGGGTCTGTGGCGACGCTTTTTCAGTGCTTTTTCAATGCTGCCTTTGCCCACAATAGGCAAAGTACTAGCGGTTGAACTGACGACAATATCGGCCTGCGGTAATAACTCTGATAACTCAGACAAGCTGTGAGCCGTTGCCCCGACACGCTCAGCCATTTCGCTAGCTCGTTGCAGAGTCCGGTTTGCCACCAAAATTTCGGTGACGCCTTGTTGTTTTAAATGCTGAGCAACCAGCTCGGAAGTATCACCGGCTCCAATCAACAGCACCTTTGACTTCTGTAAGTTAGCGAAAATATGACGCGCCATAGAAACAGCAGCATATGCGACCGAAACCGCGTTTTGACCAACCGCGGTTTCATTTCTGACAGTTTTTGCTACACGAAAGGTTTGCTGAAATAAGCGTTCAAGGATACCGCCCACCGAGGCCTGACGTTTTGCGGCCTGATACGCTTGCTTCACCTGCCCCAGAATTTGTGGCTCGCCAAGCACCAGTGAGTCTAAACCACTGGCAACCGACATAAGATGAGTAATGGCCTGCTCGCCCTGAAAGTGATAATGATGATTTTCCAGCGCATTTGGTGCCAATTTGTGAAAACCGGTTAACCAGCCCAGAAGCAAGTCATCAGACACTTCACCCCGGCAATATAGCTCGGTTCGGTTACAGGTAGAGACGATAACGGCTTCTTCAACACCTTGAAGATTACGCACGGCCTGCAGCGCAGCATCAAGCTGTTCAGCACTGAACGCAACTTGCTCGCGCAAATCGACTGATGCGGTTTTATGATTAATTCCGAGAGCTGAAATGGTCATCTGACTGTGAAACTCGTTATCCCAACGCGGCCAAAATCTAAGTTGCCCGATTGTACGTGAAAGCCTTAGTCATTGAAAGTGACAGCGCTTTCTGGTCAACTAATTACATTCCGATTGCAGCAATTGAAAAATATGATTCAACGCCGACTATTCTGGGTTTACCTGGTTGTCATAACATCGTTAACCGGGTGCGCGCTGCCGACGCCATCAGAGCAAGCAAGCAGTACCGAAGTTAATCAACGTATTATTGACGCTCATCAACAAAAGCTGGAGCAGTTGCAACAGTGGTCGTTAAGTGGCCGCATGGCGGTTATTCAAAAGCAAAATAAGGAAAGGGACAGTTTTTACATTAACTGGCACTACCAGCCTCACCAACAGGTTATTCGTTTTTCTCACCCGCTAAAAGGCCAACTGGCTAAGCTGACCGTCGATGACAGCGGCGCCTTGTTAACTGACGCCGATGATCAGGAACGCTGGGCTCCTTCAGCAGACGCTTTATTATACCGTCTACTGGGTGCAGCCGTTCCCTTTGAGCAGTTACACCACTGGGTTCTGGGCAGAAAAACAAACTCACTAAAGTCTGTGAGTTATCATCAAGATGGTACCTTAGCTCAATCGATGATATTTCACCGGGGTCAAAACTGGCAGCTCAGCTGGTTCTATGATCAGGACAAAGTACAAACAGTAACCTTGCCGGAACAAATCCATCTGGAAAGTCCGGATCTACTGATAAAGGTACAAGTGAACGAATGGCAGTAAACACCTTAACGCTCCCAGCTCCGGCGAAACTCAACCTATTTTTGCATATTATCGGGCGCCGCTCCGACGGGTACCACAATTTACAGACTGTTTTTCAGTTTCTGGACTACGCCGACACTCTGAAATTCTATACCGCCGCCGACGACAAGTTTGATTTAATTGACCACGATAGCCACATTCCCCGCGACGAGAATTTAGTCTGGAAGGCGTTAACAGCGCTAAAAAAAGCATACGAAGAAAAAGGCATTACGCAACTTCCTGGCTGCTCGATTGAATTAATTAAGAGACTTCCTCAGGGTGCCGGGCTAGGTGGTGGTTCATCTAATGCGGCAACCGCACTGGAGGGGCTGAATCAGCTTTGGGGTAGCCATTTAAATAGCACTGAATTACAGGCAATAGGTCGCAAACTCGGTGCCGATGTGCCTGTGTTTATTCATGGACATGCTTGTTTTGCTGAAGGTATCGGCGATGTGTTCACTAATATAACACCGCCTACTCCGTGGTATTTAGTGGTTAAACCCAATGTTTCTATCAGTACGGCTACGTTGTTCTCTCACCCTAAGCTAGAACGCAACTGCTCGCCGGTTACCGCGGACAACTGGCAACAGCAAAAAGTCGCGAATGTGTTTGAACCAGTGGTCTGCGATCTACACACCGAAGTTGCTATGTTACGCCGTGCCTTGCTAGAATACGCCCCGACTCGGCTCACTGGCAGTGGAGCATGTCTTTTTTCAACATTCGAAACAAGACAAGCCGCAAAGGAAGCGCAACAGCAGGTTCCCAAAGAACTTTGCTCATTTATCGCTCAAGGCCAGAACCGTTCACCACTTATCCAGACATTAACCCAATAAAAGTCGAGGTATGTTGTGCCTGACATGAAACTTTTCGCCGGCAACGCCACTCCTGAGCTAGCCCAGAAAATCGCCGATCGCCTTTATATCAAACTTGGTGAAGCTTCCGTTGGTCGCTTTAGTGACGGCGAAATTAGCGTCGCCATCAATGAAAACGTCCGCGGTTCTGACGTCTTTATTCTTCAATCTACGTGTGCCCCAACCAATGATAACTTAATGGAACTCATTGTTATGGTGGATGCATTACGTCGTGCGTCAGCTGGTCGTATTACCGCAGTGATGCCTTATTTTGGTTACGCTCGTCAGGATCGCCGCGTTCGTTCAGCTCGTGTTCCTATTACGGCTAAAGTTGTTGCCGATTTCTTATCCAGTGTTGGTGTTGACCGCGTACTAACTGTCGACTTACACGCAGAACAAATTCAGGGCTTTTTTGACGTACCTGTCGATAACGTTTTTGGTACTCCGGTATTGTTAGAACACATGCGTCAGCAAAACTTCGACCATCCGGTTGTGGTCTCTCCTGATATTGGTGGTGTTGTACGTGCCCGTGCTTTTGCCAAGCTTATGGACGACACCGATTTAGCCATCATTGACAAGCGCCGTCCGTCAGCCAACGTATCGCAGGTTATGCACATAATTGGTGATGTTAAAGGCCGTGACTGCATTATTGTCGATGACATGATTGATACTGGCGGAACGCTTTGCAAAGCCGCCGAAGCACTGAAGTCTCACGGTGCAAAGCGTGTGTTTGCTTACGCTACCCACCCGGTATTTTCCGGCAATGCAGTGCAGAACATTAAAGACTCTGAAATTGACGAATTTATCGTTACCGACAGTGTTCCGCTGAGCGATGCGATGAAAGCAACGGGTAAAGTTACTCAGTTAACCTTGTCCGGTATGCTTTCGGAAGCACTGCGCCGCGTCAGTAATGAAGAATCTATTTCGGCAATGTTCGATTACTGATTGTTGTAATTACTCCCGCCCAGTGCTAGTATTGCGCGCCCTTAGAAACCGGCCTCGTTGTCGGTTTCTAAGTTTCTGGGTCAGCTCTTGGTCGCGAGTGCTGACAAATAAAAACTTTAAACATTGAGAGGCCAAATCATGGCTGAATTAGATTTTAACATCCAAGCTACCGTCCGCACGGACAAAGGGAAAGGTGCGAGCCGCCGCCTGCGTCATGAGGACAAAGTACCAGCGATTTTATACGGTGGTCAGGGCGAGCCAATCGCATTAGCGTTAGACCACAACAAAGTGAATAACATGGCCGACTACGAAGCCTTCTATTCACACATTGTGACGCTGGAATTTGATGGTAAGAAACATCAGGCAATCCTAAAAGACATGCAGCGTCACCCGTACAAGCCTAAATTGACTCACCTGGATTTCCAGCGTGTAGAAAAAGGCCACAAACTTCACACTAACTTACCTCTGCACTTCTTAAATGAAACAACTGCGAAGGGCGTTAAAGAAGAAGGCGGTGTTGTTGTTCACCACGTAAACGACGTGGAAATTACTGTACTACCGAAAGACTTACCAGAATACCTGGAAGTTGATATTGCTGAACTCAGCGTAGGTGACACCATTCACCTGACTGACTTAAAACTGCCTAAAGGCGTTGAGTTAGTTGAACTGACTAAAGGTGAAGACCACGACCAGGCGGTTGTGTCTATTACTGCTCCTCGCGTCGAGAAAGAAGAGACCGAAGAAGATACAGTAGCACCTGGCGACGTTCCTGCTGAAAACAGCAAAGACGCTGACGAAGAATAAGTCAGTCTCCTGTTATGGGAACTGAAGTAAAACTGCTTGTGGGCCTGGGAAATCCGGGCCCCGAGTATGAACGAACTCGCCACAACGCTGGTTTCTGGTTAGTCGATGACTTTTGCAGACGCCACGCGATTACGCTCTCCCCTGATGCAAAAAGCAAAGCTCTGATTGGACGCTGGCAACAAGGCGCTCATGACCTGCGCATTGTATTACCACAAAATTTTATGAACCGTAGTGGCTTCTCTGTTGCGGCTCTGGCTAACTTTTATAAAATACCGGCTAACGAAATTTTAGTGGCTTACGATGAGCTCGATTTACCACCCGGCGTTGCTAAGTTTAAGAAAGGTGGAGGTGCCGGCGGGCATAACGGAATTAAAGACATTATTGCCCAGACAGGCAGCCAGGACTTTATGCGGTTACGCATTGGTATTGGCCACCCGGGCGATAAAACGAAGGTAACTGGCTTTGTCTTAGGCAAAGCTTCAGCAAATGAACAGCGGCTTATTGATGATTGTATCGATGAAGCCAGCCGCAGTATCGACACATTAATGGCGGAAGGCTGGGGAACTGCGTTGCAGCGCCTGCATAGCTACCGCCCTGAACAGAAAGGCTAAACTCTCATGGGATTTCGATGTGGTATCGTTGGTTTACCTAACGTAGGTAAATCCACTCTCTTCAACGCACTGACCAAAGCAGGCATTGAAGCTGCAAACTTTCCATTTTGTACCATCGAACCAAACACTGGTGTTGTGCCTGTTCCTGACCCTCGCCTTGATAAGCTAGCCGCTATTGTTAACCCCGAACGAGTCATTCCAACAACCATGGAGTTTGTGGATATCGCTGGGTTAGTTAAAGGTGCTTCAAAAGGCGAAGGCTTAGGTAACCAGTTTTTAGCAAACATTCGTGAAACTGACGCTATTGGCCATGTTGTTCGCTGTTTTGAAGACGACAACATAGTGCATGTCAGCGGTGGTATCGACCCTGCCGATGACATTGACACTATTAACACCGAGCTGGCTTTAGCCGATTTAGACTCGGTTGATAAGTCTCTGTACCGTTTAAGTAAAAAAGCGAAAGGTGGGGATTCACAAGCTAAAGCCGAAATCGCCGTGCTGGAAAAGCTGAAACCGGCACTGGACGAAGGCCAAATGGCTCGTTCTGTTGAGCTAAGCAAAGATGAGCGTGCCACTATTCGTTCATACAACTTGCTAACTTTAAAGCCGACTATGTACATTGCTAATGTCAACGAAGACGGCTTTGAAAATAACCCACATCTTGACAAAGTTCGTGAAATTGCCGCAACCGAGAATGCGGTAGTCGTTCCGGTATGTGCCGCTATTGAATCAGAAATTGCCGAGCTGGACGAAGCCGATAAAGAAGAGTTTTTAAGCGAGCTGGGTCAGGACGAACCGGGGCTTAACCGCGTTATTCGTGGCGGCTATGAACTACTAAACCTGCACACTTACTTCACTGCTGGCGTAAAAGAAGTTCGCGCCTGGACAGTTAAAGTGGGTTCAACTGCACCGCAGGCAGCCGGACGCATTCATACTGACTTTGAAAAAGGCTTTATTCGTGCCGAGATTGTTGGTTATGACGACTATATAGCTAACAACGGTGAACAAGGCGCAAAAGATGCCGGGAAATGGCGTCTGGAAGGGAAAGAGTACATTGTGAAAGACGGCGATGTCATTCACTTCCGCTTTAACGTTTAAATACCGATTAGTGGCTCGCTCTCAGCGAGCCACTTTTTCCCTCATTACTCTTCAACAATATCGCCATGCATTGGCGCCAGCACGCCCAATAACTGATTCTGCGCTGAAACCGGCACATCCTCTTTTTCCATTGCAGCAATCAAGTGTTCGACTAAAGCGTTAAAATCCGCATTGTCGACTCCCATATTACGATGGGAAGTTTTCATATCCTCGCCACTGTAATCACAAGGACCACCACTTAAGTCACACACTTGTTCACTGATGAGTTTGTGCACACGCATAATATCAACACCATCAAAATGATGCGCAATACGCTCATCACCACCCACCCGGTAGAGCATTTCTTCGACGATAGTCTCTATGCCCTGCTGCTCACCCAGTTGCTGATACAGACTCTGAGCAAAGCTAAGCGGCGAAAACAACAAGGCCACCAATAACAAAACAGTTTTCATAGTCTCTCCTTAAAAGGCCGCCTGAACCGATAAATACCAACCCGTTTGATCATCCAGGCCGGCAATGGAGCCCAGATCGGTGTAGGCACCAACAACCGATACATGTTTATTCGGGAAATAAGCAACAAAAAGATCTTTCCAGTCCTGCTCTTGAGCAAAACTTAAGTTGTCCGGTTTCTGTCGATACTCAACGCCTACAGCCCAATAACGATTAATAAACGCAGCTACGGAAGCTTCAGCCAGCCACTCACGGCCATCTTCTTTATCGCCGCCAAAGCCCAGTAAGCCCAATTGGTTAGCTTTACTTGAACGCAAAGTCAGATTAGCAACCCAGGTACGGTGGAAAGGCCCGTCTAGCCAGGCTTTTGCCGCACTGACATACCAGTCGGTGCCACTGTCATCCTGAGAGCCTATCGCCGCTGGCAAGTCATAGTCGTTGTTCTTCTTATGTTGTAAACCCAGGCTTATTTGCGGTAGGTCACCATAAATTAAGTCCCCTGCCAAACGTACTTTTGCACCAACAATGCTTTGGCTCAATTCGCCGCCAATAGTGGAGAGATCAAAGGTTTGTTCAGCATACGAAAGCTCAATACGGTTGTTCCAGCTCAAACTGGCGCCCTGAACACTTAAGCGGAAATCATCAACTGAAACTTCACTTAAGTTAACCGTCGCGCCAAATTGGCCTTCACCGGCATAACTGCTTAACGTAGCCCAGGGCACTATGCCTCCGCCGCCAGAGCCTTCAAGACTACTGGTACCACCGGTCGCTAGTAATCGGGCTCCCTGATCCGCTGCTGCAGGCGGGGTTAAAGCTAGAGCACAGGTCAGCAAAAAACCGCCGCCATATAAACACTTGTTCATCATTCGTTATCATCCATTGGTTTCATATGGTTATTTAAGTAATCTATAAAGCCTGAAATTGGTAAGGGTTTGCTAAAGAAATAGCCTTGCAACTCATCGCAATGCATCGACTGCAACACTCTCCAGCTATCCTCATTTTCCACACCTTCTGCAACGACACGAAGACCTAACTCGTGAGCTAAGTGTATGGTTGAACGAACAATAGATTTGTCCTTAGACTCCTCGCTCAAATGCTGCACAAAGGCCCGGTCTACTTTCAATTCCTCTACTGGTAAACGGCGCAATTGTGCCAATGAGGAGTGCCCGGTACCGTAGTCATCAATTGATATTGAAAACCCAAGACGCTTCAATGTTTCCAGCCGGGCAATGGCTTTTTCCGGGTCTTTCATTACCGCACTTTCTGTAATTTCCAGTACCAGTAATTTTGGCAACTCAGAAAAATCAATAATGAGTTGTTCAAACAGCAAGGGTAAGGCGTCGCTCAATAAGTCGACGGTTGACAAATTGATGCTCAATTTTAAACTTCGCCCCTGCTCATGCCAGCTCTGAAGCAGTTTGGCCGACTCTCTGCACACCCAGTTGGTCAACTCTGTAATGGCTCCGGATTGCTCTGCTAACGGAATAAATTCATCCGGTCCGACAAATCCGAGCTTATCACTTTGCCATCTCAACAATACCTCAGCCCCCACCACTGAACCCGTCTGGCAATTAATTTTAGGTTGCAGTACAAGATGTAGCTCCTTATCCGCTACTGCGTCTTTAAGGGACTCGATAATTTGCAGGCGCCGCATGTATTGTTCGTCCAACCCACTTTTATATTCAACATAAAAGCTCTTCTGGAGTTTGGACTGCTGAACACTGACTTGCGCGCGACGAATAAGTAAATCGACCTCGTTGCCATGCCCAGGAAAATAAACAACACCGATATTAAAGGCCAGCCGATAATCACTGTCGCCGACTTTAAAAGGCGTATCAAGAAAAGAGTGAAGTTCTTTAATTTTGTTGTCGAGATCGAATTCGGACTTATCAGAAGCGTATAAAACAGCAAATTCGTCGCCACCGATGCGAGCCAATAATTCAGCGTTGCCACAACACCACTTCAGCCGCGCAGATAACTGACGCAGGATGTCATCACCGATTTCCTGCCCCACACTGTCGTTGAGAACTCTGAACTGATGAATATTCAACAATAACAGGCATCCGGAGCTGGTATTGCCATCTAAACGGTACTGTAACTGCTCACGGAAAAACGAACGATTCGGTAAATCGGTTAAATGGTCATGAGATGCCTGATAAGAAATTCTTTTTTCACGTTCGGAAATAGCCTTGCGCATGCTGCCAAAGGTATTCGCCAGCTCTCCGAACTCATCGTCGTTCAGCGACAACTCGGATTCGCTGTAGTCGCCTTGCTGTAATTTCCTAGCCGCTCCCGATAACTGCTGTAACGGACGGGAAACCCCTCGGGCTATAATCGCCGCTAAAAGCATAGCTATAACCAGAGCGACAATTGCAATTAAAGCAATTTGCCAATGCAGCCGTGTGAACTCGGCGGCCGCCGTTTCAAGTGACGTTGTCAATGCCAGATGAACGGCGTCACCGGAACCGGCATCAAGCACCACTTCACGCCCCGCCAGTTCCTGGCTTAACAACCAGTTATCAAGAGTATGACCGTCTTTGTTCAGGGCTTTTGCAAACGAGGACACTTGTCGGGCCTCCAGACTGGAAGCAATGACTTTTCCCGAGTTCTCGAGCCACAGGGTGATATCGGCATTAGCCAGGTTTTTTAACTCTTCTGCTAACCCCGAATCCACTTCAAAACCTAAGGTTGCCCAGGCAATAAGATTTGGAGCATTAACCGGTACTGTAACCAGTTGAAACAGTTCTCCTTCGACAACCGCCAGTTCACTGTTCGAGCCTGCCCCACTATGGCTAATACGTAGCTTATCAAAAGCATGAGATGATGCTATTTCTTCGCCCTCGGGAGTTTGCAGCACCATCAACTCAGCTTCAATACGCTCACCGTAATTGACCAAAGCTGACACTATGGTTTCCCGATCTTTTGAAGCCACCGCGCGTTTAAACCCAAAATCGTCGGTAAGAACTTCTGCCGCTTGCAACAACTGAGCGCTACGGCTATCCAGAAGCTCCCGGAAGACTCTTTCACTAACACTAAGCTCACGTTCAATGGAGCGGCCTAACTGATTCTCTGTAGCGACCCAAACTGCAGCTAACGCAACCAACAAAGCGCCAGCTACAAGCCCTGCAAGGATGAGAACTAAACGGGTTCTGAACCGTGTTATCATCAATTCCCTCTACGATTAAAGCGCTGTTCCAGCCGCGACGGCTCTTTATCTTTCTGCACCGGCGGTGATACTTGCACCTGCGCGGTTAGCTTCCCTGAATCTGAGGTTAATTGCACGCTCTGTGCTTTAGACAATTCGTCCCCCATCCAATAATGCCAAACCTTGATTTCAGCGGGCGGTTCTCTTTCTTCCAGATTAAGCTCCGCAATACCTTGTTCATTCGTTACAGCAACATCATATTCGTCACTTACCAACACATAGGCAACCATCTGGTCGTGAATATTGCACCCGAGAGTCACTATGCCAGCTTTATCAAAATTAACACTTGGCTTTTCTTTATCGGAATAAAGTTTTAACTCAAAATTCTTAGCCGCAGAGAAAGAGTAAACATGGTGTCGAATGTTATCACTGTTAGGAAAAACAACGTCAGTGCCAGGCTCTACTGCGCTAACCGTGGGCGTAAACTGCTTGTCCACCTGATCAACTACCGCCGACTGCCCAGGCACTTTGACAGACGGCTTTTCCCTCTCAATTAATAGTGCAGCATTTACCAACGGCTGACCATCTGCGGCCACAACCTCAACCCTTACGGTATCTGCAACCACGTTTTGAACCGCAGACACCATGAAAAAAACACCAACAAAAAATCGCTTCACACAGGATCCTCCACAAAATCACCATTGGGCGCACATTAGTCAACCGTAACCGAAAAAACGAAACTGCGCTATGATTGGAGTACGTATTAATGATCCACTATGGTTCATTATTGGTATTTGAAATACTCAGTGTCGACATACTAATTTCGATACGAAGCTTTTACTTTTAAGCTTATGACAGGAGGGATATTCATGAGTCAGGATTATCGCACAGAGAAAGACAGTATGGGCGAGGTCAAAGTCCCCCAAAAAGCACTTTATGCCGCACAAACTCAACGCGCCGTTGATAACTTTTCCATCAGCGGGTTAACGTTACCCTCTCAGCTGATACAAGCCATCGCAATGGTTAAAGCGAGTGCGGCCGGAGCAAACGCTAAAATCGGTCAGTTAGAAAAGGAACAGGCTGACGCCATTATTAAAGCGGCTAAAGAAATCATTAACGGTCAACACTTAGAGCACTTCCCTATCGATGTATTTCAAACCGGTTCAGGCACCAGTTCCAATATGAATGTGAACGAGGTTATTGCCAATTTAGCTAAAAAAAACGGTGTTGAAATTCACCCCAATGACCATGTGAACCAAAGCCAGTCAAGCAACGATGTTATACCTACCGCCATTCAGGTAGCGAGTGTGCTGGCTGTAGAAAAACAGTTAGAACCGGCTTTAAAAGGTCTTATTGACACCATTCGCAAGAAAGCCATTGAGCTACGCAATGTGGTAAAAACCGGCAGAACCCATTTAATGGATGCCATGCCAATGACCATGGCGCAAGAACTTGAAGCCTGGGCGGGTCAGTTGGACATTACCGCTGAACAGCTTCCACAGTTATTGCAGCGCAGCCGCGTTCTTCCTCAGGGCGGTACAGCAATAGGTACCGGAATAAATGCCCCTAAAGAATTTGCAGCTGAGTTTGCCGAACATTTGACTGAGCTTAGCGGCAGTGACTTTAAACACTCAGCGAACCCTTTTACGGGTATTGCCGGACAGGAAATCAATTTACAACTATCGGCACAACTAAATACGCTGGCGACAACCTTACTCAAAGTCAGTAACGACTTACGCTGGATGAACAGTGGACCACTGGCGGGCTTAGGCGAAATTCAGTTAACCGCATTACAACCCGGAAGCAGTATTATGCCGGGAAAAGTGAACCCGGTCATTCCGGAAGCTGTAGCTATGGTTGCCGCTCAGGTTAATGGTAACCACACCACAATTACGACAGCTGCCCAGCAAGGCAACTTCCAGCTAAACGTTATGCTGCCGGTTATTGGCTACAACTTACTACAGTCCATTAATATACTCAGTAACAGTTGTGAAGCTCTGGCAAGCAAAGCTATTGCCGACTTCGAGGTTAATGAAGAGCGACTGCAACAAGCTTTAGCGAAAAACCCTATTCTGGTAACGGCTCTTAATCCGGTCATTGGCTACAATAAGGCCGCTGAAATTGCCAAAGTAGCTTATAAAGATGGCAGAGCCATTATCGATGTTGCTGATGAGATGACCGACTTAGGTCGTGACCGGCTGGAGCAGTTGCTGGACCCGAAAAAATTAACTGAAGGTGGCGTTAGCGAATAGCGCCCCTGGTATTTGGAGTACAAAATGAGTCAACAACAGGTTTTAATTACCGGTGCAAACCGCGGCATTGGCTACGAGTTTGCGCGCCAGTACGCTGAAAAAGGCTATAAAGTTATTGCGGTTTGCCGTAACAACTCAAAGCAACTGACTGAGTTAGATGTCGATATTATTGAAGGCATTGACGTTACAAAAGCGTCAGATCTTCTTCGTCTTACGGAAAGCATCGGTGATAAAAAAATTGATGTTTTAATTAATAACGCTGGACTGCTTCATAAAGACGAACTGGGTGAACTAGACGCCGGCAATATCCGTGCTCAATTTGAGGTCAATGCGTTAGCCCCGCTACGAGTCACTGAAGCTCTGCTTAAAAACTTGACGGGCGGCAGCAAGGTGGCATTGATTACCAGTCGTATGGGTTCCATTGGCGATAATGGTTCCGGTAGTCGTTATGGTTACCGAATGTCAAAAGCCGCATTAAATGCAGCGGGCAAATCTCTGGCGCTGGACCTAAAAGATAAAGGTATTTCCGTTGTTCTGCTGCATCCGGGCTTTGTACAAACCGAGATGGTTAACCACGCCGGAGATATTCCACCGGAAACCGCAGCTGAACGTTTAATGCAACGCATTGAAGAATTGAATTTAGATACCACCGGACAGTTTTTTCATAGCAACGGAGAAAGCCTGCCCTGGTGATTTGCTGCCTTTTTAAGCAAATAACTGCTTTTTTGCTCAAACGCGCCCGTTAATATCGTTTTTTCTCAAAAATAGGTTGACGGGCTGCGGAGCGATTTGCATAATACGCGCCGCACTCACAGAGAGCGGTAAGTAAAAAGGTATGGCTACGTAGCTCAGCTGGTTAGAGCACAGCACTCATAATGCTGGGGTCGCAAGTTCGAATCTCGCCGTAGCCACCAACCTTTAACTGATTATGATGCGGACGTGGTGGAATTGGTAGACACGCTGGATTTAGGTTCCAGTGCCTCACGGCGTGAGAGTTCAAGTCTCTCCGTCCGCACCAACTCTCAGAGCCAGCTAAAATTGGGGCATAGCCAAGCGGTAAGGCAGCGGGTTTTGATCCCGCGATTCCCAGGTTCGATCCCTGGTGCCCCAGCCATTAGTTGTTTCCAAAAGTGATTGCCATCTTAGTAGGATGGGGCATAGCCAAGCGGTAAGGCAGCGGGTTTTGATCCCGCGATTCCCAGGTTCGATCCCTGGTGCCCCAGCCATACTAACTACTGTTGCGGTGGTGGCGGAATTGGTAGACGCGCTAGCTTCAGGTGCTAGTGTCCGTAAGGACGTGGGGGTTCAAGTCCCCCCCTCCGCACCACTTTATTTGAGTATAATTTTACTCAAGTAAAAGTGGAAAAACAGAAAGGCCACCTTAAGGTGGTTTTTTTGTGCCTGTTATTCGCCCACAGCCTGCTTTAACAACCAACGCTTAACCCACGGAAAAGCCGCTACTTTCAAGGATGCTGCGGTTGCAAACTGCATAACTGGATTACGACTGCGCCAACCAAACTGTATGGCATCCATCATCCTCATCATTTTCGCATTTTCGCCTTGCCGGGTCTTTTCGTATTTATCCAAAGCTACGCTTGGAGTATTTTCCTGTAGTACCTCAACCAGACAGCGAACATCGGCAAACCCCAGATTAACGCCCTGCCCGGCCATAGGGTGAATACTGTGAGCAGCATCGCCTAATAAAACAATAGAGCCTTCTTTAACGTAGTGTGCAGCATGTTTTCTCTGCAGCGCAAAACTAGCACTTTTAAGTACCCGGAAATTACCAATATGGGGAGAAAAGGTCTCTCGCAAATAAGCTTCAAGACCCGCCTTGTCTCTCTGCAGGGAGTTGATGTTGTCACGTAAGCCGTAGTCTATAAGGCAAGCTTGTTGCTCGGTCAATGGCAATAGAGCATAAGGCCCCTGCGGGCGAAAAACTTCCCAGGTTTCAGGTTCTATCGGCTTTTCCAGACTGACATTAGCTAATAAGCAACGTTGCTCGTAGTCCCAGCCCCGATAATGAAAACCAGCAAGCTGCGCCACTTTAGAATTGGCTCCGTCACAGCCCAACAACAGATCATAACTGAGCGTATCGCCCTGACTTAAAACCACTGTTTTTGTCCCGGCATTGAGTTTATCGAGCGTTTCGCCTTCTCGTAAATCAACGTGCTTAAGAGAGCGCAGTTTTGTCCATAGCGCAAGCTGCAAAGCATTATTTTCGACCATAACGCCAAGTTTGGATAAGCCCGCTTCATTCGCCTGAAAGCTCAGGTTATGGCCACTTTGCGATGTTACGCTCAGTTTCTGATAATCGAAAACCCGCTGCTGACGCACACAAACGCCAATGCCTAACTCTAGCAACCATTCCCAATTGCTGTTATTCACAGACGATATGCGTAAATCCCAATCAGGGTCTGTACCGCTGTCTTTTCCCGGAGGAAAAGGTTCAAGTAAGGTCACATTTGCACCGTGCTGCGCTAATGCCAGCGCTGCCGACGCACCAACCATTCCGCCGCCATTTATTAATACTGATAGCTGTTTCATGTACCGCGCGCTCTCTCCTCACATTCCCGCTAACCCTTATAAATAACACATCTCGTGGTGAATTTCCGTTATCATAGTCAATAAGACGATGTTCAGAGTGTTTTTTATGCAGACCAGGGAAAGTTCACAAAAAGCGGTCATTATTGCTTCTTTGCTTATTTTAAGTGCCGAAGCCAGTTTTGCAGGCGTCAGTGCGCTGGTTAAATACATCAGTCAGGATCAACCTTTCGAGCAATTGGTCTTTTTTCGTAACCTGATGGCCTTTCTCGTTCTTCTTCCCTGGTTATGGCGAAAAGGTCTTGGCAACTTAAAAACAGAACGCCTGAAACTGCACCTTATTCGTGGTGCTGCGGGCATTGCCGCTATGTACTTGTTTTTCTACGCTATTGCGACAATTCCGCTGGCGCAGGCTACTCTGGTTCTGTTGCTGTCCCCCTTTTTAATTCCAGTTATTGGCTGGCTTTGGCTACACGACTATGTGGCTAAACAAACCTGGCTGGCTATTGGGCTGGGTTTTATTGGTGTCTTTATTTTTCTCGACCCTATGAACAGCGAGCTTTCACCTGTCATCGGGTTAGCCTTTTTAGCCGCCGCATTCGCAGCCTTCACCAAAACCGTCATTCGCCGCATGTCGGACACCGAATCGACAAGTAAAATTGTATTTTATTTTTCTACTCTGGCCACCATTGCTTCAGGGCTTCCTCTGCTGTGGTTGTGGCAACCTATTCCAACTCAGCACTGGCTTGGAGTTGTTGTTATGGGCTTGCTGGCAGTTTATGGGCAATTGGCTATGACCAAAGCTTTTTCCATCGCCCCACCGGCAAAGGTTGGAGTGTTTACTTACAGCTCAGTTTTGTTCGCCGCTTTACTCGGCTACTGGTTATTTGGAGAGGAACTTGCCTGGCACATGCTGTGGGGCGCGTTAATCATTGTTGTTGCAGGCTATTTTGCCATACGAACACGGCGCAAAAGTTAATCATTTCAAACTTGGCAATCTGCTCCAATACGCGATAAAATAAGCGCCTTATACGAAATCCATCAACCATCGAGTGGTCATGAGTAAGAAGTTATATATCAAAACCTGGGGTTGCCAGATGAACGAGTACGATTCCACCAAAATGGCGGAATTGCTCCACTCAACCCACGGCTACGATGTTGCCGAAGAAGCCGAAGATGCCGATCTCATTCTTTTGAACACCTGTTCCATCCGCGAAAAAGCGCAGGAAAAGGTTTTTCACCAGTTAGGTCGCTGGAAAAACCTGAAAAAGAACAATCCGAATTTATTGATTGGTGTTGGTGGCTGCGTTGCTTCTCAGGAAGGCAATGAAATACGCGCCCGCGCGCCTTTTGTCGATATTATCTTTGGTCCTCAGACTCTGCACCGCTTACCAGAAATGGTTAATCAGGTCAGCGAGACTCATGCACCTATGGTTGACGTCTCTTTTCCTGAAATTGAAAAGTTTGACCGTTTAGCCGAGCCTAAAGCAGACGGTGCCAGTGCCTTTGTCTCTATTATGGAAGGCTGCAGCAAATATTGCTCATTCTGTGTTGTGCCCTACACACGCGGCGAAGAAGTCAGTCGCCCGGTTGACGATGTCATTTATGAAATTGCACAACTGGCGGAACAAGGCGTCCGTGAAGTAAACCTGTTAGGACAAAACGTTAACGCCTATCGCGGTGAGCATTACGACGGCGAAGTGTGCCGCTTTGCTGAATTGCTGCACCTGGTTGCGGCAATTGATGGTATTGACAGGATTCGCTACACCACATCGCATCCGGTTGAATTTACAGACGACATTACCGAAGCCTATAAAACCATTCCGGAGCTGGTCAGCCATTTACACTTACCAGTACAAAGTGGTTCAGACCGTATATTGACCATGATGAAGCGTGGTCACACGGCGTTGGAATACAAATCGAAAATTCGCGCCTTGAAAAAAGCGCGCCCTGATATCGCCATGTCATCCGATTTTATCATCGGTTTCCCCGGCGAAAGCGATGCCGATTTTGAAGCAACCATGGATCTTATCCAGAGCATTGACTTCGACATGAGCTTCAGCTTTATTTATAGTGCTCGCCCGGGAACGCCAGCGGCTGATTTACCTGACGACATTAGTGAAGAAACCAAGAAAAAGCGGCTGCAGCTATTACAGCAACGTTTGAACCAACAGTCTATGGCGCACGCTCGTCGTATGCTGGAGACGGAGCAACGCATATTGGTTACCGGACCATCGAAAAAGAACCCGATGGAGCTTACCGGACGCACTGAAAACAATCGGGTTGTAAATTTTGTTGGTCAACCCCATATGATTGGACAGTTCGTTGATGTACGTATTACCGAAGTTCTTCCTAACTCGCTACGCGGTGAGTTAATTCGGGAAGAAGCCGATATGGGGCTTCGTGTAGATACGGCACCAGAAATTATTTTGCAAAGAGGAAAATCGAGCGAGCCTGATGAATTAGGCGTTGTTCGAATGCCTCGACAAGCCAGTTAAATAAAGAGGAAACGATTGAGTCCACAAACACAGACACTTGATTTTGAGCTAGAGCCGACGGATTCACGTCGGCTTTCCAATCTCTGCGGCCCTTTAGACGAGAATCTGAAGCATATAGAGCGTCGCCTCGGCGTAGAAATAACACACCGCGGTCATCAGTTTCAGTTGATAGGTCACGCAGCCAGCGTTGCAGCCGTGCACAAATTATTACTCGACCTCTATATTGAGACGGCAACCGTAAAAGGCAAAGAAGGCCAGGTTGAACCCGAACAAGTGCACCTGGCCATTCAGCAGGCCAAAGTTCTTGAGCAAAGCGACGATCAAGGCGACCCTGCCGCTGAAAAAATGACTCACATTAAAACCAAACGCGGCTTAATTAAGCCTCGCAATCATAATCAGGCGGGTTATGTTCGTGCCATTCTGGCTCATGACGTTAATTTTGGTATTGGACCTGCCGGTACCGGAAAAACTTATCTGGCAGTAGCTTGTGCAGTAGATGCTTTGGAACGTCAGGAAGTGCGCCGTATTCTCTTAACTCGTCCGGCGGTAGAGGCGGGTGAAAAGCTGGGTTTCTTACCGGGAGACTTAGCTCAGAAAGTAGACCCTTACTTGCGCCCTCTTTATGACGCTTTATTTGAAATGCTCGGCTTTGAAAAAGTTGAAAAGCTGATTGAGCGTAACGTCATTGAGGTGGCTCCGTTAGCATACATGCGTGGTCGAACGCTGAATGATGCCTTCATTATTTTAGATGAAAGCCAGAATACCACTTGTGAACAAATGAAGATGTTCCTGACCCGTATTGGTTTTAATTCACGAGCTGTTATTACCGGCGACATCACTCAGGTTGATTTGCCCCGGGGCCAACGCTCAGGATTAAGGCATGCTATTGAGGTGCTGAATAAAGTCACGGACATCAGCTTTACCTTCTTTCAGGCCGGTGATGTCGTACGCCACCCCGTAGTGCAGCGTATCGTTCAAGCCTACGAGGAATTTGATAAAAACTAATGGCTGATTTAACACTAGACTATCAACTGGCTGACGGTATTACCAAAGCTCCAGAGGAAAACGCTGTCCACAGTTGGGTCGCAGCCACTCTGGATTATCTGCAAGAAAATGATAAAGCGGTTGAGCTAACGGTGCGCATTGCTGCATTAGAAGAAGCTCAGCAGTTGAATAATGAGTTCCGTAATAAAGATTACGCCACCAATGTTTTGTCTTTCCCCTTCAATAGCCCAGTCGAATTACCCGTCACTTTGTTAGGTGATTTGGTTATCTGTCAGAGCGTCGTTGAACGTGAAGCTGAAGAGCAACAAAAGTCAGCCATCGACCACTGGACGCATATGGTGATACACGGTACTCTCCACCTATTAGGTTACGATCATATTGAAGACGACGAAGCCGAAGAAATGGAACAAATTGAACGTAACATCTTAGCGAGTCTGGGAATATCAGACCCGTATCAAACCGCAGACAACATGGAGCTTAACACTCAATGAGCGACGACAACCCCCACTCAGCCAACGGCTCATCGGGAAAATCCTGGGCAGCGAGACTGCTGCAAGCATTCGCTGGTGAGCCGAAAAGCAGAGAAGAACTCGTCGATTTGATTCAGGACGCCGAAGACCGCGACCTGATAGACAACGATACCAGAGAAATGATTGAAGGCGTGCTCGACGTCGCTGAACTTAAAGTCCGTGACATTATGATCCCGCGCTCACAAATGGTCACCATTGATATCCACCAAGGTGTAGACGAATTCCTGCCTATCGTTATCGATTCTCAACACAGTCGTTACCCGGTTGTTACTGACAATAAAGATCACGTTGAGGGTATTCTGTTAGCAAAGGATTTGCTCAGCTACGGCTTTAATATGACCGATGAAGCCTTTTCACTGGACAAAGTTATGCGCCCGGCGGTTATTGTTCCGGAGAGTAAGCGCGTTGACGTATTGCTCAAAGAGTTCCGTTCCAACCGCTATCATATGGCGATTGTCGTTGATGAATACGGCGGAGTGTCTGGTCTGGTCACTATTGAAGACATTCTGGAAGAAATAGTTGGCGAAATTGAAGACGAAACTGATGCTCATGGTAACGACGAAAAGACCAATATTCGTCGTCTTAGCCCAAGCCGTTATTCGATAAAAGCTTTAACTACCATTGAAGATTTTAACCAATACTTTGACACCAACTTCAGTGATGAAGAACACGATACCGTTGGTGGCCTGGTCGCACACGGCTTTGGCCATTTACCGCAGGCAGGTGAAGAAGTGACGCTTGGCAACATGACCTTCCGGGTCACTAATGCAGATAAAAGACGTATTCAGCAACTGCAAGTCAGTCTCGACTCTGATACCGACACCTCGCCGGAGTCTGCACAGTAATGATGAAGCATTCAGGAAGCGTTACGCGCTCTTTGCTATTAGTGATTTGCGGCGCTCTCCTGACGCTGTCTTATTCACCTTTTCACTGGCATTGGCTGCCGTTTATCATACTGCCTATAGTGGTAAGACTGATATGGCCCCTCGCCCCTAAACGTGCATTCAGAGCGGGCTTTGTCTTCGGCATGGGTTGGTTCGGTGCCGGTTTAAGCTGGATTTACGTTAGCATCGATCAGTATGGTGGTGTTCCGGTTCCGGTTACGCTGCTTCTATTAGTACTACTCTTTGCTTATTTAGCACTGTTTCCTGCAATTGCATTTTGGTGTTGGCAGAAGCTCTCTCATCGTAAATTTGCCTGGCGCTTCAGCCTGCCTTTCTTTTGGCTTATTGCTGAGCTACTCAGAGGCTGGCTATTCACGGGCTTCCCCTGGCTAAGTCTCGGCTACAGCCAAACTGATGGTATTTTCGGTGGGTTGGCTCCGGTTATTGGTGAAACCGGTATTACGGTGGCTCTTTGGTTTACTGCCATTACTTTGGTTCTGGCGCTAAGATTCAAAAAGCCGGCGTCGCTTTTAATTCCACTTGTTTTTCTCACTTGCGCTGTCGTATTTCCTAAAATACAACCCACAGAGAGAAAAGCAGAATCTATGTCGGTATTGCTGGTACAGGGCAACATCCAACAGTCATTAAAATGGCAGGCTGAACAGCAATGGCCGAATATTCTGCGCTACCTTGATTTAACCCGTCCCAAGTTTAACCACGATCTGGTTATTTGGCCTGAATCCGCTATAACGGCACTTGAGCCCTACGCGAGTGATGTCCTCAATACAGTAGAACAGTCTGCGAGCATGAACGGCTCAGCCTTAATTACCGGTATTATTGACTACGACAGATTAAACGACGATTTTTACAACTCGGTTATAGTGCTGGACGAAGAAAGCTACAGTTACGGCAATGCTAACCGCTACCAAAAACATCAACTGCTGCCCATAGGGGAATTTGTTCCCTTTGAAGACCTTTTACGCCCGCTGGCTCCGTTATTTAACCTCCCAATGTCGTCATTTAGCCGCGGGGGATACCAACAACCTAACCTTAAAGCTAACGGTAGTAAC
The DNA here is from genome assembly GCF_004364275.1 of Idiomarina sp. H2. Lineage (NCBI taxonomy): Bacteria > Pseudomonadati > Pseudomonadota > Gammaproteobacteria > Alteromonadales > Idiomarinaceae > Idiomarina > Idiomarina sp. H2. The sequence continues at coordinate 290,561 of NZ_SNZY01000001.1, read as the reverse complement.
CTGGCCATGGCAATATGCTATGAAATAGCTTTTGCAGGGCAAGTTCGTAGCAATACCTACGACGATACCGACTATCTGGTGACCATTAGCAATGACACTTGGTTTGGTGATTCACACGGCCCCTGGCAACACATGCAAATAGCGCGGATGCGTGCAATGGAGCTTGGCAAACCCTTATTGCGGGCAACGAATAATGGTGTCACAGCTGCCGTTGACGAACATGGCCAATATATAGAGCTGGCTCCGCAGTTTACCGCAACAGCATTATCTGCCGATGTTTATCCGGTTAGTGGTTCAACGTTATTTAATAAAATTGGTAACTGGGGAGCTATAATTCTGGCTCTGTTTGGCTTGTTACCTGTAATCGCTACAAAACGTACTAAGAAACACGCTCAGACATAGTCATCGGGCGCGAAAATCAGTACACTATAAAGGCTTAGCAGAACTATTCTGTTGCTGTTCTTTTCCATTTTTTCACAGGGATCTCATTATGGAAAATATATTTGACGCTATTCTTTTTGCTGTGCTTATTGCTGCAGGTGGTCTGGGACTCACTTCCTGGCTCATGTTGTTCGCCATTGATAAGTCAGAGCCTGCCGAAGTCAAACAACGCGCTGTTTTTGAAAACGGTTTTTTTGGTCTGGCCGGCATAGTCGTTGTACTTCTTATGTGGTACGCAATTAGCTAAACCGATATTTAAATTCAAACGGAATCAGCAGGAATTATGCAAGAACAATACAATCCGAGCAAAATCGAATCTGCCATGCAAAAACGCTGGCAGGAACAAGACGTATTTACGGCAAAGGAGCAGCCGGGCAAAGACAAGTTCTACTGCCTGTCTATGTTCCCCTACCCTAGCGGAAAGCTGCACATGGGGCATGTTCGTAATTATACTTTAGGTGATGTCATTAGCCGTCATCAGCGTATGCTCGGAAAGAATGTTATGCAACCTATGGGCTGGGATGCCTTTGGGCTACCTGCTGAAAATGCCGCTATACAAAATAAAACGGCACCGGCGAAATGGACTTATCAAAATATCGATTACATGCGCGAGCAGTTAAAAAGCTTAGGTTTTGGCTACGACTGGAACCGTGAGCTCGCGACTTGCTCGCCGGATTATTATCGCTGGGAACAATGGTTCTTCACTAAGCTTTATGAAAAAGGCCTGGTGTATAAGAAGAATGCGACGGTCAACTGGGACCCGGTAGACCAGACGGTGTTGGCCAATGAGCAAGTCATTGACGGCCGAGGCTGGCGTTCAGGTGCTAAAGTCGAGCAAAAAGAAATTCCTCAGTGGTTTATTAAAATAACCGATTACGCTGAAGAGCTGTTAGACGATTTGGATCAGCTTGATGGCTGGCCAGAACAGGTCAAAGCGATGCAACGTAACTGGATCGGCCGCTCAGAGGGTGTCGAAATTGACTTCAAGGTCGCCTCCTCGGAGCAGACTTTACGCGTTTATACCACCCGTCCGGACACACTTTACGGTGTTACCTACATGGGCGTTGCAGCACAGCATCCTTTAGCTACGGAAGCCGCTAAAACGAATCCTGAACTGGCTAAATTCATTGAGGAGTGCAAAAACAGCAAAGTTGCAGAAGCTGATATTGCCACCATGGAAAAGCTGGGTATGGACACCGGTATTAAAGCCGTTCACCCAATGACCGGCGAAGAAATTCCGGTGTGGGTCGCTAACTTTGTTTTAATGGATTACGGTTCCGGTGCCGTTATGGCCGTGCCTGCACATGACCAGCGCGACTGGGAGTTTGCAACGAAATACCAGTTGGAAATTCGCCCGGTAATTGAACCTCTTAGTGGCGATAGTGACATTGAAAAAGCAGCCATTACTGAGAAAGGTACCGTTATTAACTCGGGGCCGTATAACGGCATGAGCTCGGCTCAAGCCTTTGACGCTATTGCAACCGAGCTAAAAGAGAAAGGCATTGGTGAGCGTAAAATAAACTACCGTTTGCGCGACTGGGGGGTATCTCGTCAGCGTTACTGGGGAACTCCAATTCCAATGCTGAATCTGGAAAATGGTGAGTCCGTGCCAGTGCCGGAAGATCAGCTACCGGTTAAACTGCCTGAAAATGTCGTTATGGACGGTGTGAATTCACCGATAAAATCCGACCCTGAATGGCGTAAAACAGAATATAACGGCCAGCCGGCAGAACACGAAACCGATACCTTCGACACCTTTATGGAGTCGTCGTGGTACTACGCTCGTTACTGCAGCGCACAAACTGATGATGCGATGCTGGATCCAGAAAAAGCCAACTATTGGCTACCGGTCGATCAATATATTGGTGGTATTGAACACGCCATTTTGCATTTGCTGTATGCCCGTTTCTTCCATAAGTTACTGCGCGATACTGGCTTAGTGGAATCTGACGAGCCATTCAAGCGTCTTCTGTGTCAAGGCATGGTACTGGCGGACAGCTATTACCGCGAAGATGAAAAAGGCGGTAAGCAGTGGGTGTCACCTCTTGAAGTTGACATTGAGCGTGACGACAAAGGTGCCATCGCCGGAGCTAAACATAAGCAAGACGGCCAGCCGGTTAATATCGGCGGCATGAGCAAAATGTCAAAGTCTAAAAATAACGGTATTGACCCGCAAACCATGGTTGAACGCTATGGCGCGGATACCGTACGGTTATTTATGATGTTTGCCGCACCACCGGAAATGACGCTGGAGTGGTCAGATTCTGGTGTTGAAGGTGCGCAACGCTTTTTACGCCGTCTATGGAAACTGACTTACGACTTAAATAACGCCGGCGGCGCTTGTTCAGGTCAAAGCTTAAATGCAAACCAAAAGCAGCTGCGTCGCGAGTTGCATAAAACCATCGCTAAAGTCAGCGATGACATGGGACGCCGCCAGCACTTTAATACAGCAATAGCAGCCATTATGGAGCTGCTCAACCACTTACAAAAAGCGCCATTGGAAAGCGAAGCGGACCGTCAGGTATTAGCTGAGTCTATCGATGCGATGGTTCGTATGCTTGCGCCTATCACACCGCATATCTGTGAGCAATTATGGCAGGAGCTGGGGCATCAGGAGCCGCTGTCTTTCGCTGACTGGCCGGCCGTTGACGAAAGTGCGTTGGTTGAAGACGAAAAACTGATTGTGGTGCAAATTAATGGCAAGGTTCGAGCCAAATTAACCGTACCGGCCGACGCTTCCGCGGAACAAGTTGAGCAAATTGCTTTTGATGAAGAAGCTGTACAAAAGCATACTGAGGGCAAAGACGTTCGTAAGAAAATCTACGTGCCCGGAAAAATTCTCAATATTGTTGTTGGATAACCTATGCGCGTTACCTTAAACCTTGTACTCACCCTGCTGCTGATAGCCACTCTTAACGGGTGTGGCTTTCAGCTACGCGGAAACTACCAGCTACCGGAAACGTTGCAGGCGGTTTCTCTGCAAAGCCATGTTTCAAAAGAATTAAGTGAGCATATGGAGCAGCGCTTTATTCATTCGGGGATCCAGGTATCTAAAGCGGAACAGCCTGTTGTTGTTCGGCTTCTTTCAGATAAGTTAGAGCGAAGAACATTGTCGTTGTTTGAAAGTGGCCAGGTTGCAGAATACGAGCTTTTGTATCAGGTCAATTATCAGTTGTTCAACAACGAAAAACTGCTACTTGAGCGAACGGTTGAAGTCGCGCGGGACTATCAGGACGACCCTAACTTTGTATTGGCTAAAACCCGCGAACGGGAAATGCTGGTCGATGAAATGAGAGCCGAAGCGTCACGCCTTATTTTGCAACAAATCATATCCGAAATGTCGGAATCGAATTCCTAGCCAATGCAAACTATCTACCCTGAAAAGCTCGAACACTTCCTGCAACAGAATGGGATTCCCCCTGTCCTGCTAGTGTTTGGTGATGACCTTTTACTCAGGAACGACGCGCTGGCTAGTATTCGAAAAAGCTTAGCCAGTGATGACCTCGAGCGGGTGCATTGGTTACAAAGTAAAGACTTCGACTGGCAGCAACTGTCTGCCGGTGAGCAGTCAATGAGCCTGTTTGGCAATATGCGGCTGGTTGAGCTGGAATTGCCCGAAAACAAACCCGGTCGGGACGGTTCTGCCGCATTGACCGAATACGCAAAGAATCAGGCCGACAGCGAAATTCTGGTTGTTATTGGCGACCGGTTAAAAAAAGAGACCCAAAACAGTCGCTGGTTTAAAGCACTGGCAGAACGCGGTCCGCTGGTTCGCACCCAAAGCCCGGATAAGTCACAGTTGCCCGCCTTTATTCACCAGCGTGCTCAGCGTTATCAACTCACTCTCGCCGCGGGTGTCCCGGAAAAGTTATCAGACTGGTTTGAAGGAAATTTACTTGCTCTGGATCAGGAACTCAGTAAATGGCAATTGCTGAGCAACGATGGTGTCATTACGGAAGACTTTCTGAAAAGCTCCATTGATGATGTCAGCCGCTTTAGTGTGTTTGCGCTGCAGGAAAGTATTCAGCAGCAAGATTTCGAAGGTGCGTTGCATCGCCTCGAGCGCTTACTGGACGAAGAAAATGACTTTCACAGGCTTATCTGGATTTTGCAGCGCGAAGTACAATTGCTAACAGCGTTGCAAAAAGCTAAGCAGACACAAACCGATACAAACGCGCTTTTCCGTCAATTTATGATTTGGCCTAATCAGCAACCGGGGTATCACCAGCGCGCAAATCAATTGAGCCAGCAAACTCTATTGAGTGCACAGCAACTCATTGAGAGAATAGAAGCGGCGCTTAAGCTCGATAGCGGCGAATCTCCTCTTACATTGACAACACATCTACTCAGTTTACTTTGCTGCACTAATGCCAACGCCATTAATGACGGACTTTCGGTATTTAACCACGGCATTGAACCGAACGAAAAATTTATTCAGCTATGATACGCGCAATTTTTGGCGGCACCTTCGATCCTATTCATAACGGGCACCTGCAAACGGCAGCCGCTCTGGTGAAAGAGCTCGGTATTTCAACTTTAGCATTAATGCCAAGCGCGGTGCCGCCGCATCGTCCACAACCGGATGCCAGTCCTGAGCAGCGGTTAGACATGGTTAAGCTTGCGTCTCAATACCACAAGGCTTTCACTGTCGAGGACTGGGAATTAAGACAGGACAGACCGTCCTTTACTGCCAATACATTAAGTGAATTTAAAACTCAGTTCCCTGATGACACCCTACTCTTTGTAATGGGGATGGATTCATTAATGAGTCTTCACCGCTGGCATCATTGGCGCCAGCTTATTGAGTGTGCTCACCTTGTTGTTATGCCAAGAGCAGGAGTTCCTTTTAACCCTAAAAACGACGAGCTCAAAGAGTTTATTTCAGTCCATCTGACCCGCAATAAAAACGCCTTGAATACACAAAGCCAGGGGCTGCTTTATATTGCAGAAACTCCAATGGTCGATGTTTCCGCCACTGAACTGCGGAAACAACTTCAGCAGCGTGAAAAAAACCTGCCACTACCTTCCAATGTTTATGACTATATAAGACAACATCAGCTGTATTTGTAACTGAACACTTTTCCTAATTTCTGTTAAACTTCGGGTTTTAATCCTTAAATCGGAGAAAATCTTTTGCAGGCAGAAGAATTGCGTGAATTTGTCATTGATAAAATCGATGATCTTAAAGGTCGTGACGTTCAAATTTTAGATGTTCATGATAAAACCGACGTTGTTGACTACATGATCATTTGCTCTGGCAGCTCGAAAACGCATGTAAGAAGCATTGCTGAACATGTAGCGACAGAAGCAAAGCATGCTGGCACGCCGCCTATTGGCGTAGAAGGTGGAGAACAGTCGGAGTGGGTTTTAGTTGACCTTGGTGATGTTGTTATACATGTTATGCAAGACAGTATTCGCGACTTCTATCAATTAGAAAAACTCTGGGGCTAATCAGTGCAAATTCAATTACTCGCCGTTGGCACCAAAATGCCCACGTGGGTTACTGAAGGCTTCAGCGAATATAAAAAACGGTTCCCGGCGGATTGTAAGCTAGTGCTGCATGAAATAGCGGCTCAAAAGCGAACACGCAAAGCAGACTTAAACCGCGTTATGCAACAAGAAGGCAAATCGCTGCTGCAAGCAATACCCAAAGGGAACCGAATTGTCACTTTAGAGGTCACAGGTCAGGCCTGGGACACGCCTAAGCTTGCTCAGCAATTAGAGAAGTGGCAAATGGACGGCAGAGATGTCACTCTATTAATCGGCGGGCCTGAGGGCCTTTCTGATGAATGCCTGGCGGCAGCTGAGCAACGCTGGTCTTTGTCTAAATTAACATTGCCCCATCCGGTGGTCAGGTTAATCGTCGCAGAAAGTCTTTACCGGGCATGGAGCCTGAATAACAATCATCCGTACCATAGAGAATAAGAATAATAATGCGTCACCGCACCCACATACGTGATCATGACTCCGAAGCGGCCGTTTTTGGGCGACGTGTACTCGTTGCTATGGTGATTGTTGTAGCTGCTTTTATTGCTCTAGCGTCAAACATGTATCACCTACAGGTGAGTGAACATAACGAGCTTCAGACGCGCTCTAACGATAACCGGATCAAATTACTCCCTCTGGCGCCGAATCGGGGCTTAATTTACGACCGCAACGGTGTTTTATTAGCAGAAAACACACCAATTTACAGTCTGGATGTTACCCCGGAAGAAATCGATAATCTTGAGCAGACCCTAAGTCAACTTCAGCAGTTACTCGACTTTCCTGACAGCACTATTGAGCGCTTCTACCGGAATCTAAAAAATCAGCGGCGTTTTAATAATGTGCCCTTGCTCGATGAATTGAATGAAAAACAGCTGGCAGTTTTTGCGGCGCATCAACATAAGTACCCAGGCATAAGCATCGAAGCTCGTTTGATACGAAACTACCCTCACAAAGAGTTATTAACACACGCAGTTGGCTATGTTGCCAAGATCAACCCAAGAGACGTCGAGAGCCTGCGTGAAAGTGGCGAACTACCTAATTATGCCGCCAGCCGGACGATAGGAAAGCTCGGTATAGAAAAATACTACGAGAAAGATCTCCATGGCGAAGTCGGCTATCAGAGTGTTGAGGTAAATAACCGAGGGCGTGCAGTCAGGACATTGAGTATTGAAGCACCTAAGCCGGGTCAGGACATCGTTCTGGAGCTGGATCTTGAATTACAGAGAAAAGCTGCGGAGTTACTAGGTGAGCAACGCGGTTCTATTATATTAATGGATGCCACCACCGGTGGGATACTGGCTATGGTCAGCACGCCCAGCTACGATCCAAATTGGTTCGTCAATGGCATTTCGGTTAAGCAGTATCAATCGTTGTTGAATTCGACTCAGAGTCCGTTGCTTAACCGCGTAACTCAAGGGGCTTATCCTCCGGCATCAACCATCAAACCTCAAATCGGTTTGCTCGGATTAGAAGAAGGCACCATTGACGAAGATACTCGCATATGGGACCCCGGCTGGTTTGAAATAAAAGGCGTTGACCGACGCTACCGCGACTGGCTGGCCTGGGGACACGGCTGGGTCGATGTAGAAAGAGCCATTACTGAAAGCTGTGATACATTTTATTACGATTTAGCCCTTAAGCTCGGCGTCGATAAGATATCCAGTTTTATGGCTGAGTTTGGTTTTGGCGAAAGAACAGGCATCGATATTCACGAAGAAGTCTCTGCATTAATGCCATCTCGTGGTTGGAAAAGAGCGCGTTTCGGTCAGCCCTGGTATGCGGGCGAAACTCTTTCTGTCGGTATTGGTCAGAGTTACTGGACGGCAACACCTATGCAACTAGCCGTTGCAACGGCCATGGTTGCAAATAAAGGTGAGCACCTTATTCCCAGGCTGCTTCGCGGTAAAATACAAGACGGTGTATTTGAAGAAGCTTTAATCGCCCACCGGGAAAAGTTGACCTTATCCGATAGTAACAATTGGGAAGTTATCACTAAAGGGATGCGTAACGTCAACATGTCATCAAAGGGTACAGCGCATCGATCGTTTAAAGACGCGCCTTACTCGTCGGCAGGAAAAACTGGAACCGCTCAGGTCAGAAGCCTCGGACAGGAAGAGGAGTATAATGCGGAAGATATCGCCGAGCGCTATCGCGATAATGCGATGTACGTGGGTTACGCTCCGGCAGACGATCCTGAAGTTGTTGTTGTGGTAGCAATAGAAAACTCTCTTGGGGGCGGCGGAAGTGTCGCCGCACCGGTAGCAAGAAAAATATTAGACGTCTGGCACACCCGATTTAACAATGGCAAAAAACAGCAGGAAGAAACAAATGCTGACAACTGAAGAACGCCAAAGAAGTCCGCTACTGAAAAAACTGCATATTGATGGGCCACTGCTTATTCCTTTGGTTGTGCTCTCAGTTCTTAGTTTATTTGTTATTTACAGCGCTGCCGGGCAGGATCTGGAGGTCGTAGAAAGGCAGTCGATACGTATTGGGTTATCGTTTGTTGTACTTTTTGTGGTTGCACAAATTCCACCACGTGCCCTGTCACGCTTTGCGGTGCCAGCCTTTGGTGCCGGGGTTCTGCTGCTAGTGGCCGTACTTGTTTTCGGTGAAATGGGGAAAGGCGCTCAACGGTGGCTGGATATAGGCCCTTTAACCATACAGCCGTCAGAAATAATGAAACTTGCCATGCCCCTTATGCTGGCCTGGTATATGAATCAACACCCTATTCCGCCCTCCATTTATCGATTGTTTGGCGCTTTAGTGCTGGTGATTATTCCAACCTTACTCATTGCCCGACAACCCGACTTAGGGACTTCTCTGCTGGTTGCCTGCGCTGGACTTTTCGTTATATTTTTGGCTGGACTAAGCTGGAAGTTAGTTACCGCCGCGGCTATTTCTGCTGCGGCTTTTACCCCTGTGCTCTGGTTTTATCTTATGCACGACTACCAGCGCCAACGAGTGCTCACTTTTTTAAACCCCGAACGTGATCCTCTCGGTTCCGGCTACCACATTATTCAGTCAAAAATTGCCATCGGTTCAGGCGGCATTGATGGCAAAGGCTGGCTTCAGGGAACTCAGTCTCAACTGGAGTTTTTACCGGAGCGTCATACCGACTTTATTTTTTCTGTTTTTAGTGAGGAATTTGGCCTTACCGGAGTTATCCTTTTGCTTGCATTATATGGCTTCATTATTTTACGAGGCCTAATTATTGCTCTGCAAACCCAGGATATCTTTTGTAAGTTATTGGCCGGTTCATTAACACTCACCTTCTTTGTTTATGTCTTTGTAAATATTGGTATGGTTTCAGGACTATTGCCAGTGGTTGGGGTACCATTACCTTTAATCAGTTATGGTGGCACGTCGATGGTGACACTTATGGCCGGCTTCGGCATGCTCATGTCCATTGCGACCCATCATCGCTTAGTTATGAAAAATGGCTAAAAAAACAGGGAAACTATATGCGCACCTTATTAGGATTAGCGTTGCTAACCGCAACAAGCAGCTTTGCTGCAAATGCTCAGGAGCAGAGCCCTGAGGTTGAAGATTTTATTCAGCAGCAAGTTGAGCAGCACAAGCTGGACGAAGAGCAAGTTCGCCAATGGCTTTCGACAGCTCGGAAAAACGACGAGGTTCTTGAAGCCATTCAGCGTCCATGGGAAGCCAAGCCCTGGTATCAATACTACCCAATTTTCTTAACTGAAAAACGCTTAGAAGCGGGCGTTAAGTTCTGGAAAAAACATAAAGAAACGCTGGAACGTGCAGAAGCTGAATACGGTGTACCTGCTCAAATCATAGTTGCAATCATTGGCGTCGAAACCTTTTATGGCAATTATATGGGGAAATATTCCGTTCTGGATTCACTCTACACTTTAGGCTTTCATTACCCCCCCCGTTCAAGTTTCTTCCGTTCCGAACTTAGCGAATTCTTTCAGTTAGCATCTGAAGAAGGTTGGGACGTAGCCGAAGCAAAAGGTTCCTACGCCGGTGCTATGGGTTTCGGTCAGTTTATTTCCTCCAGCTATCGGCATTACGCGGTGGACTTTGACAACGACGGACAAAGAGACATTTTGACGAATCCGGTCGATGCTATCGGCAGTGTGGCTAATTATTTTGCAGAACATAAATGGCAGCAAGGCCAACCTGTAGCACAGCCTCTTGGTAATGAACAAGACTGGAAAGCGTTAGTCAGCGACGGTATGAAACCCAATACCACGCGTTCCGAAATTAAGCGTAAAGGCTATGAACTTCCGCAGCATAAGGCGGTTAATAATGGTACCGAGGTCAGAGTATTTGAGTTTGAAACAGAAAACGCTCATGAATACTGGCTGGGATACGACAACTTCTATGTGATTACCCGGTATAACCACAGTCCACTTTACGCGATGGCTGTCTACCAGTTTAGCGAGCAACTGAAAAATGAAGTGCAGTAATTTATCCACCTTAATGCTGAGCGTGTTTTTGCTCAGTAGTTGTTCCAGCGGCCCCTCCGGCCGATACTCTCAGCATGAAGACAGTGCTCCGACTCGTTTACCTACTGAGTCGGAGTTACGCAGTGCCGTTCCCGTACATGAGCCTATCAGTCCTCAGGGGAATCGGGACTATCGGGTCTTAGGCAATAATTATGAGGTAATGGACAGTGCGGTAGGGTATGTCGAGGAAGGTTATGCCTCCTGGTATGGAAATAAATTTCATGGGCATCTGACTTCGAATGGTGAATATTATGATATGTACAGTATGTCAGCGGCTCATACCCGGTTACCTCTGCCTACTTATGTAAAAGTCACTAACTTGAACAACGACCGTACCGTCACTGTTAGAGTAAATGATCGCGGGCCATTCCATCCTGAACGTATTATCGACTTGTCATTTGCTGCTGCTTATAAACTCGATATGCTGGATAATGGTACTGCACCAGTCAGAATCGAAGCCATCAACTTAAACACTCCCATGCGCGCGGAAGAACAACCTCTATCGACGAGCCAGTCCAGCTATCATATTCAATTAGCTGCCTCGTCAAATATCGACCGTTTATCGCAGTTAAAACACAACTTACCGCCCAAGTTCCAGGAAATTGCAACTACTGAACAAACTCATGGTCTACATAAACTCATGCTGGGACCGGTTTCTGAAGATGAAAGTCACGATTTACTCGAGCAAATAAGATCTTCCGGATACCCTAAAGCTTTTCGCGTAAAGGCGGCGCAAAGTCAGACGGATACTCCTGACGCTGTGCAACAAAACTGATATAATTCGGCCTCTTTACGCATTTGATTCACTTTTTGACCGATAAGATAAAGATAATCCCAATGAAAAAAATTTGTCACCTTTTTACTGCCGTAACCCTATTATTCAGCTCAGCAAGCTTCGCCGCTCAGTCATTAGTTCCCGATGCGCCGTCGGTTAATGCGAAAGCCTATATTCTTATCGATCACACTACTGGCAAAGTGTTAGCAGAAAATAATTCCCGTGAAAGCCTGCCCCCGGCCAGCCTGACCAAAATGATGACCAGCTATATTATTGGTAAAGAAATGCTAGCTGGCCGCATTAGCGAGAAGGATATTGTTACTGTAAGCGAAAATGCCTGGGCCAAAAACTTCCCTGAGTCATCCAAAATGTTTATCGAAGTTGGCAAAGAGGTCAGTGTTAAAGAGTTAAACCGTGGCATCATTATTTCCTCTGGTAACGACGCCTGTGTTGCAATGGCTGAACATATTGCGGGAAGCGAAGACGCTTTCGCTGGGTTAATGAATAATTATGCTGAACAAATAGGCATGAAGGACAGTCACTTTGCGAACAGTCACGGGCTGCCTGATTCTGAGCAATACGTCTCCGCTCGTGATATGGCCACGTTAGCAAGTGCTTTAATAAATGAGACTCCTGAAGAATATAAACTCTACTCAGAAAAGTCTTTTACCTACAATAATATTAAGCAATACAATCGCAACTCATTGCTATGGGATCGGAGCTTGAACGTCGATGGCATTAAAACCGGCCATACTAATGAAGCGGGTTATAGCTTGGTTTCTTCCGCCGTTGAAGACGGAACCCGATTAATTGCTGTGGTTATGGGAACTAACAGTGAACAAGCGCGTAAAGTTGAAAGCAAAAAACTGCTTAACTACGGATTCCGTTATTTCGAAACCGTAAAAGCGTATTCTGCCGGCGAAAGCTTCATTTCCCAACGTATTTGGGGTGGTGATTTAGATGAAGTCGAGCTGGGTATTAGTGAAGATGTCGTAATTACTTTACCTAAAGGCCAGCGCGATAAATTGAATGCTAACTTTGAACTTGATGAACAACTTCAGGCTCCGCTTTCAAAAGGCCAGCATGTAGGCACAGTTTACCTTCAGCTAAATGGCGAAGATGTAGCTTCATTTCCGCTGGTAACCTTACAAGCTGTCGAAGAAGGTGGATTCTTCAAGAAGATGATGGACTATATAAAACAGCAGTTTACTGAAGAATAAAGGTTTAGATAGATGCAAAAAACTCGTTTTGACGAACTGGTCGACTTCCCCTGTCACTTTACTTTTAAAGTGATGGGGGTTGCTAGTGACAGCCTTCCTGATCAGGTTGTGGAAGTTTTACAAGAGCATGCTCCGGGCGACTACAGCCCTTCCGTAAAGCCCAGCAGCAAAGGCAACTACCACTCAATTTCTGTTGCGGTGCGTGTCGAAAGCCAGCAGCATATCGAAATATTGTATCGTTCACTCTCAGATATCGAGGACGTTCGCTACGTTCTGTAGCGGCAGGACTAGCCGTTGTTGCTGACAAACGTTATAATGACGGCATGAACGATACCCTAATTATCCGTGAATTGGGCAGGCAGCCATACGAACCCGTATGGCATGCTATGCAAGAATTCACTGACCAACGCGACGAACACACTGCAGACGAACTGTGGGTGGTCGAGCACGACCCTGTCTTCACTCAAGGACAAGCCGGAAAAGCTGAGCATATTCTCGCTCCGGGTGATATTCCGGTTATCCAGGTCGACAGAGGCGGACAGGTTACCTATCACGGTCCGGGTCAGCTCGTTATTTATTTCCTTCTTAATATCCGTCGTCTTAATTATGGTGTCCGTCAACTCGTTAACCACATTGAAAACACCGTCATTGAAACCCTTTCCGACTACGAAATTGATGCCAAAGCGCGTCGAGACGCTCCTGGAGTTTATGTAAATACAGATAAAATTTGCTCTCTGGGACTGCGTATTCGTAAAGGCTGTTCTTTCCACGGATTGGCCTTGAACGTCAATATGGATATGGAACCTTTTTCCCGAATAAACCCTTGTGGTCTTTCGGGCATAAAAATGATTCAAACTAAGGATCTCAATGGTCCTGATAGCTTTAGTGAAGCGGCTGATGCAGTGATAAAGCACTTTACCAGCTCTCTTTCCTACAGCAACATTCTTCAACAAACGGGACTCGCTCAAGATTATGTCAAAGCCAGTTAGAGTTGAACCTGGTGTCAAAATGCGTGACGCCGATAAAATGGCACTGATACCAGTACAAATTATTCCCACCGAACGCGATCAGATGTTGCGTAAGCCGTCGTGGCTGAAGGTGAAGTTACCTTCTTCAACTGAGCGTATTGATGAAATTAAGCAAGCAATGCGCAGCCATGGTTTGCACTCTGTTTGTGAGGAAGCATCCTGTCCAAATTTACCGGAATGTTTTAATCACGGTACAGCCAGTTTTATGATCCTGGGCGACATTTGCACACGTCGTTGCCCATTCTGTGACGTTGCTCACGGTCGCCCTCTTCCTCCCGATCCGGAAGAAGCTGAAAAGCTGGGCAAAACCATCCGCGACATGAAAGTGAAGTATGTCGTAATTACATCGGTTGACCGTGATGATTTACGCGACGGCGGTGCTCAGCATTTTGCGGACTGCATTCGTGAAATTCGTAAGCACAGTGAGAACAACATTCAGGTAGAAGTATTGGTACCGGATTTTCGTGGTCGTATGCAGGTTGCGCTTGATATTCTTAAAGGCGAAGCGCCTGACGTATTTAACCACAACCTTGAAACCGTGCCACGCCTGTATAAGGCGGCTCGTCCTGGTGCAAATTATCAGTGGTCTTTAGACTTGCTGCAAAAATACAAAGAAGTGCGTCCTGATATCCGGACTAAGTCTGGACTTATGGTCGGTCTTGGCGAAACCAAAGAAGAAATACTGGAAGTCATGAAAGATCTCCGGGCGCACGATGTCGACATGTTAACTATCGGGCAGTATTTGCAGCCTAGCCGCCACCATATTCCGGTAGCGCGCTACGTGCATCCTGACGAATTTGAAGAGCTGCGTGTTGCGGGTGTTGAAATGGGCTTTAGCCACATTGCCAGTGGACCACTGGTACGCTCGTCTTATCATGCTGACTTACAGGCTGCGGGCGAAACCGTACGTTAATTAGGGAATAATGACCATGAGCCTTTTACTGTGGTGTTTACTCATTGCCGGAGTCTTGCCAATTTTGGCTAAGGCGCCTGTGGTTTACTTTCAGAACCGGGATAACGGTTATGACAATAAACACCCCAGAGCTCAACAGCAACGGTTACTTGGGCGTGGAGCCCGGGCCGTTGCCGGTCACTATAATGCTTATGAAGCTTTCCCGTTATTTGCCGCGGCCATATTGGCGGCCCTGGCAACTTCTCAGGTTACCGAACGCATTGAATTTTTGAGTATTTCTTTTATTGTGCTTAGAGTGCTCTATCACATTGCTTATTTAAGCAACTATGACAAACTTCGGTCACTTATTTGGTTTCTGGCAACACTCTGCCCAGTATTAATCCTGGCCCAAGTCGCTATTAGCGTCTAAATCAAAAGCCTCAGTTTTTTGCTTCAGCAATCTTAAGTAGACTTCTGGCCATAGTTTGGTGTCATGCTGTTCCATAGCAGTTCTGACATTAACAGGACGCCATGCTTGCCTGTCATCTATGGCGTTACAGGTATCCGTTTTAAAAAGGCCGACAGCAGCCTCTTTTGAGCTTCCTAAACGCCATTTCCCTTGCTTCTGCGTCGCAATATCCTGCCATGAACTGAGTTCAGCTTTCCACGGCAGGCTTTTATAAACCGCTTTAACCTGCCGTACCGAATACTCGTTATGAGCTTCTGTCACAATAATATTCAGACTGTCGTGGTCGTAGTAGCCATAACAGAACTTTTGAGCAAGTGCGTCTGACATTTCATATTCATCAGCGAACCCCAACCAATGTCCCAGCTCATGTTGAATAACCGCTTCTGAACTGTCCCGGGTTAAAGTCAATGTCTGACTATTGGCACTGGCAATGCCTTCTTCGGCTAATATTACCTGCTTATCAAATTGCTGTTCGGAACGGCAACTGGCTCGCTTTCTTTGCGTATCGGTTACGCAAAATAAGCTTTCGTCCAGAGTAAAACTAATGCACCAATTCTGCGTATCAAAAGGAGCGTTTTGTACCGCGGACAAAAAGTTAAGATAACGTCGTTTTTCCCCAGAATCCGCTGCAACGACATTAATTTCCATATCACACTGACCATTATTCTTATAGCGTTCAATCAATTCAAGCTTGCTCTGCAACCAAGGTTCTCTCGAATCGCCCCAGCGGTTCTGCCATTGATTTATTGATGTTTTCTGATCGGTTAATTCAGCACTAGCTACCTGCCGTTGAGCCGCCGGGTCACCAGCAGCAACGGCCAGTTCAAGCCAGGTGTCATTTGCTCTCGGAAATTCGTCAATTAAACTTTCTATGGCTGGGAAATAATGCTGCTTTGCCGACCGCTGCCACCAATAATAAGCAGCGGTACGGTTATCAAGTTTCCAGTGATGATTTGCCAGTTGATTTTGTGCCCGGGCATTACCCTGATGCGCTAACCTGCTGAGCTCTTGTTGGTGGTTATGAACCTGATGAGACCACCCACTTAAAGCAAGCAGAAACAACACAATTAAGAGTCCGGCTTTCACTCCTTTTCTCTTTAACGACTAAGTAACGATTCACGAATACGGGTTAACTCAACCGACGCATAACGGTGTTCAACGAAGCCATACACATTGGTCATTAAAGCCAATTTAAAGTAGTTAACAGCCTGCAATTGCTCTCCTTTCATCTGCATGTACTTGCCAAGATAAAAATAGGCTTCACACAAACGTTCAGTCAGCTTTTCCGATTCCCCTAAGTTACGGGTCATACGTTGTAAAAACGCTTCTTCAGAAAGTTTGCCTGCATACAGTTGTACAATCTGATACCCCCAGTCGGATTTACTCAGTTTCTCAGCGTTTTGCTCAAGGCTTTTTTGTGCCAACGCGGCATCATTTTCATGTTCGGCGAGAAACAGCCAAATAACGCGGTAAGGATCATCGGGTTCTCTTTCCAGATGGTATTTTAAGTCTTCCTGAGAAAGTTTCGTTCTGGCATCATAATACTCGGCTATACCCCGGTTCAAATAGGCATAACGGTGCTCAGGGTTGAGTTCAATTGCTGAATCAAAAGCCTCATAAGCGTAATCAAACTCCTCTAGTTGCGTATATTGAATACCTAAGAAATTATACGCATCGGCCAACCTCGGGTTATATTCTAAAGCCCGGGTAAAATCCATTCTCGCAAGAGTTCTCAAGCCAACGGCGTCGTATAACGCACCGCGGCGGTAATATAGCTCTCCGCGCTGTTCCTCAGTTAAATTTTCTCTTAGCATCTGCCCAATGCGTGCCAGTTCAATCTCATAACGAAACTCTGCGCTTTCAGGCTCTGCAAGTACCACGGTATCAGGTAACTGATTAAATGAACTTTGCGAGGCACACCCCGTCATGACACCTAATAACAACAAAGCTCCCATGAACCTAACACTTCTGCGCTCTTGCATAATTTTATCCTTAAATATACATTCGCCCCTATTACAGCACACTCAACGCCATTCAGGCAAAAAGCAGATATAAAAAAACCCCGTTCACACGGGGTTTTTAACAAAGCTGAGAAAATCTTTACGATTACTCTTCGCTTTTGTTTTCTTCTTCAGCTGCTGGCTCTGCCGGCGCTTCAGGTGCTGGTTCTTCTTTTTTCTCAGCAGCTTCTTTCATGCTTAAACGCACGCGACCCTGGCGGTCTATTTCCAGTACTTTAACCGGAACAACATCACCAACTTTTAGGTATTCGTTTACGTCGTTAACACGTTCTTCTGCAATTTGAGAAATGTGAACTAAGCCGTCTTTACCGGGCAGAACAGTAACAAAGGCACCAAAGTCTACGATACGTGCTACTTTACCCTGATAAATTTTGCCAACTTCAACGTTAGCCGTTAGCTGTTTGATTTTCTCAATAGCGGCGTCAGCATCAGCCTGGTCGCTGGCTGCAACTTTAATGGTACCGTCATCACCAATCTCAATGTTGGTATTGGTTGACTCTGTCAACTCACGAATGACCGCTCCGCCTTTACCGATAACGTCTTTGATCTTGTCCTGATCAATTTTGATGGTGGTAAAGCGAGGCGCATAAGTAGACAGTTCTTCACGGTGACCGCCAATAGCTTCGTCCATCACTTTCAGAATGTGCAAGCGAGCTGATTTAGCCTGCGCTAAGGCGCTTTCCATGATGTCGCGAGTAATGCCGTCAATTTTAATGTCCATTTGCAGCGCAGTAATACCATCAGTGTTACCCGCTACTTTAAAGTCCATATCACCTAAGTGATCTTCATCACCAAGAATATCAGACAGAACAACATGCTTGTCGCCTTCTTTAACCAAGCCCATAGCAATGCCCGCTACAGAAGACTTGATTGGTACACCTGCATCCATCAACGCCAGTGAAGAACCACAAACTGAGGCCATCGAGCTTGAACCGTTTGATTCAGTAATTTCTGACACCACACGAATGGTGTATGGGAACTCGTCGTGGCTAGGCATAACCGCCTGAATACCCCGTTTAGCCAAACGACCATGACCAATTTCACGACGTTTTGGCGAACCAACCATACCCGTTTCACCAACACAGTATGGAGGGAAGTTATAATGCAGCATGAAGCGATTCGTGTTCATACCGGTCAGCTCATCAATCATCTGAGCATCACGATCGGTACCTAAAGTCGCAGTTACCAACGCCTGAGTCTCACCACGGGTAAACAATGCTGAACCGTGAGTACGCGGTAATACACCAGTAGCCACACTAATAGCACGAACCATGTCAGGGTCGCGGCCATCAATACGCTTTTCACCGGCAATAAT
Organism: Idiomarina sp. H2; assembly: GCF_004364275.1. Lineage (NCBI taxonomy): Bacteria > Pseudomonadati > Pseudomonadota > Gammaproteobacteria > Alteromonadales > Idiomarinaceae > Idiomarina > Idiomarina sp. H2. The sequence continues at coordinate 272,438 of NZ_SNZY01000001.1, read as the reverse complement.
ACGGCTACGGACAATGTCACTTTCCAGGTCATGGAAAATTTTGCCAGCTTCTTCTAAATCGACATTTTCATCTTCAGCAGTCAGCTTCTCGACCATCTGCTCTTTAACCTGGTCAAGCTTACCTTTACGTTCTGCTTTGTCGGTAGTGCGGTAGGCTTCGCCAATACCTTGCTCTGCCAATTCACGAATTTTGGTCTGTAAGCTTTCATCTTTTGCAGGTGCCTGCCAATCCCACTTCTCTTTGCCTGCTTCTGCAGTAAATTCAGTAATGGCTTTAATAACGTCCTGCATTGCTTCGTGACCGTACATAACGGCACCAAGCATTTGGTCTTCAGACAGCAATTGAGCTTCTGATTCAACCATTAAGACAGCTTTATCAGTACCGGCAACCACCAGGTCCAGTTTCGAGTTTTCTAACTCATCTGCGGTTGGGTTTAAAACGTATTCATCGTTCACGACACCAACACGAGCTGCACCGATTGGGCCTGCGAAAGGAACACCAGAAATAGACAGCGCTGCTGAAGTACCAATTAAGGCAACAATATCAGGATTAATTTGAGGGTTTACAGAAACAACAGTTGCAACAACTTGCACTTCGTTCATGAAACCATCAGGGAATAATGGGCGAATTGGACGGTCGATTAAACGACAAGTCAGAGTTTCATTTTCGCTTGGACGGCCTTCACGCTTAAAGAAGCCACCTGGAATTTTACCAGCTGCGTAAGTTTTCTCTTGGTAATTTACCGTCAATGGAAAAAAGTTTTGCCCTTCGCGAGCTTCTTTTTTCGCAACCACAGTGACTAGAACTGTTGTGTCATCGATGCTGGCAAGCACAGAAGCAGTCGCCTGACGTGCTATTACGCCAGTTTCTAATGTGACTGTATGCTGACCGTACTGAAATTGTTTAGTTATTGGATTCACGTTGCTTTCCTTTACCTTCAAAATATAGAGTATCCGGATTGATACTCGTCTTCTCTCTTTATTTATCTCACCGCATAGTATAGGGGAATTGTGACGAAATTAAGACCCATAAGCCTAAAAAAGAATACAAAAAAAGGGCCTTCAGGCCCTTTTTATTTTATTCTTTTCAGAACGTTTGTCTTAGCGACGGATGCCAAGACGTTCTACGATAGCTACGTAACGTTTTTCGTCTTTACGCTTCAGATAATCAAGAAGCTTACGACGGCGGCTAACCATACGTAACAGACCACGACGTGAGTGGTGATCTTTCTTATGTTCTTTAAAGTGGTCTTGTAATTCAGCCAGGTTTTTAGTTAAAAGTGCAACTTGCACTTCAGGAGAACCGGTATCGTTCTCGCCTTGACCAAATTCTTTTAAAATCTCAGCTTTCTGTTCAACAGTTAGTGACATGCTAACTCCTAAGTTTTGTCAAAATGATCGACGCCAATCACTAATTCAGCATCGATATGAAGGCGGCGATTATACTCGTCAGCCGCCGTAAAAACAACTATAAATCCACATGTTCCCGTGCAATAACCCGGCGTGGCCATAATTCCGCATTTTTCACCCGTCCGACCCCAAGAAATAGCGAGTTTTCCGTAGTAACCCGCCATTCTTCGGCTTCCTTCCCATTTTGCTCAGGTAAAGGAACGGGTTGTCCATGCAAAAAGTCACGAGTTTGCTCTTGAGTTACCGTTACCTCAGGCAATTCTCCCAGTAACAAATCAGCCGGATGCAATAATGCATCGAGAGCTTCATAGCCCTCTTCTGCTATCGCTTCCAGTTGTTCCAGGGTGACCATAGCGGCTTCATCTATGTCAGCCACGGCGTTACGGTGTAGCATGGATACGTGAGCACCACAGCCTAATAACTGACCCAAGTCATCAACTAAAGTACGAATATAGGTACCTTTGCTGCAACTCACTTGCAGGGTTACTTTATTGTCCTGAATATCCAGCAGTTCGATAGAGTGGACGGTGATTGTGCGCGTTTTTTTCGGCACTTCAATGCCTTGCCGCGCATAATAATATAATGGACGACCTTCGTGCTTTAGTGCCGAATAAATAGAGGGGGACTGTTCCTGTTCACCAATAAACTGCTTTATTGCATCGGCAACCTTAGCGGTATCAACTGCAACAGGCTTTTCCTCTACCACTTCACCTTCGGCGTCACTGGTGGTTGTTCTTATCCCCAGCGTAGCTTCAACCCGATAGGCTTTATCGGCATCCAGCAGATATTGCGAGAACTTAGTCGCCTCTCCCAGACAAACTGGCAGAATACCGGTTGCCAGAGGATCCAGCGCACCAGTATGACCCGCTTTTTGTGCATTATACAGGCGCTTAACACGCTGCAGGGCATGGTTTGAACTCATGCCCTGCGGTTTATTCAATAATACTACGCCCGTAACAGCACGGCCTTTGCGTAGACGAGCTTTAGACATTAATCGTCTCCGCTGTTTTCGCTGCTTTTCTTATCTCGTTCACGAGCTTCCGCAACCAATTTACCCATACGAATCCCTTCATTTAAAGAAGCGTCGTGCTGGAATTTTAGTTGCGGAACAATGCGTGCTTTGATGCGCTTACCCAATAAAGATCGAATGAAGCCTGAGGCTTCATTCAACACTTTTAACGCCTGCTTAATTTGCTCAGGGTCATCCTGGAAAAAGGTAACAAACACTTTGGCATAAGCTAAGTCACGAGAAACTTCCACGTCGGATACTGTAACCATACTAACGCGAGGATCTTTTATCTCACGTTGCAGGATCATAGCGATTTCTCGTTGTAGCTGATGCCGTACCCTTTCGGTACGGCTAAACTCTTGAGCCATAAATTCCTGTGTCCTTGATTACAGCGTACGTTCAATCTGAATGGTTTCGAAGACTTCGATTTGGTCGCCTTCTTTGACATCGTTGTAGTTCTTAACACCGATACCACATTCCATACCGTTACGAACTTCCTGAACGTCATCTTTAAAGCGACGTAAAGATTCCAGCTCACCTTCGTAGATAACAACGTTATCACGCAATACGCGAATTGGAGCAGAACGCTTCACCACACCTTCCGTTACCATACAACCAGCAATAGCACCAATCTTAGGTGATTTGAATACATCACGAACTTCGGCCAAACCAATGATCTGCTGTTTAAACTCAGGCTGAAGCATACCGCTCATTGCCGCTTTAACTTCGTCAATTAAGTCGTAAATAACGCTGTAATAGCGTAAGTCGACACTTTCCTGTTCAACCAGTTTTCTGGCTGCAGCTTCAGCACGAACGTTAAAACCAACAACAATGGCATTTGAAGCACTGGCCAGAGAAATATCGGTTTCGGTGATACCACCAACGCCGCTACCGATGATGTTCACTTTCACTTCATCAGTCGACAGTTTGGTTAAGGCATCAGAAATCGCTTCCAGTGACCCTTGTACGTCAGACTTAAGTACAATATTAAGCTCAGCAACATCACCTTCGGCCATGTCCGCAAACATGTTTTCCAGTTTCGCTTTCTGTTGCTTAGCTAATTTCACATCACGGTATTTACCCTGACGATAGTTAGCCACTTCACGCGCTTTACGCTCGTCTCTGACAACCGTTGCTTCATCACCCGCCTGAGGAACACCAGACAGACCCAGTATTTCTACCGGAATTGATGGGCCAGCTTCTTTAATTTCTTTACCGGTTTCATCGCGCATCGCACGAATACGACCGTATTCAAGACCACAAAGTACAACATCGCCCTGCTTCAGCAGACCGCGCTGAACCAATACCGTTGCTACCGGGCCGCGGCCTCGATCCAGGCGTGATTCAACCACAATACCTGAGGCCATACCGGTTTTCTCTGCACGTAAATCCAATACTTCAGATTGCAGCAAAATAGCTTCTAACAGTTCATCAATACCGTCACCGGTGTGCGCTGACAATGGAATGAACTGAACATCGCCACCCCAGTCTTCAGGAATAACTTCCAACTGCGACAACTCGTTCTTCACACGGTCTGGGTCAGCGCCTTCTTTATCCATTTTGTTGATAGCAACAACCAGAGGAACGCCAGCAGCTTTTGCGTGCTGAACCGCTTCTTTGGTTTGCGGCATAACACCATCATCCGCAGCAACTACCAGGATAACAACGTCTGTTGCGCCTGCACCACGTGCACGCATAGAAGTAAAGGCGGCGTGTCCCGGAGTATCCAGGAAAGTCACCATGCCATGACCCGTTTCAACGTGGTATGCACCGATGTGCTGAGTAATACCACCCGCTTCGCCTGATGCAACTTTGGCTTTACGAATGTAATCCAGCAACGATGTTTTACCATGGTCAACGTGACCCATAACAGTAACGACTGGTGCACGAGGTGCCTCTTCTCCGCCTTCCTGGCGGTCAGAAAGCACTTCTTCTTCCAGCGCATTATCTTTCACCAACGCAGGTTTATGACCCAGCTCTTCAACCACTAAAGCGGCTGTGTCCTGATCAAGAATCTGGTTAATGGTGACCATCTCGCCCATTTTCATCATGGTCTTGATAAGGTCACTGGCTTTTACTGCCATACGGTTAGCAAGTTCACCAACGGTAATGGTCTCACCAATTTTCACATCACGTTCAACTGGCTGAGCTGGTTTGTTAAAGCCCTGTTGCAGCGACGAGCCGCGACGAGCACCTTTACGACGCTTCTCGCGGCGTGGGGTATCATCGCTTTCTTCATCTTTACGACGACGCTTTTTACCGCGTTTGCGGCTTTTACGTTCTTCGTCAAAATCTTGTGCGTCTTCAGCTTCTTGCGCAGTAGATGACGTTGTAAAATGCACGTCTTCTTTTTCTTGCTGTTTACGTTTCTGCTCTTCTTCTTCCCAGCGTTTTGCGTTTTCTTCCGCCAGTTTACGAGCTTCTTCCGCTTGCGCTTCCGCTTCTTTTTCCGCTTTTTTACGAGCTTCTTCTTCCTGTTGACGCTTCAGTTTTTCAGCATCGGCTTTCGCTTTGTCTGCCGCTTCACGCTCTTCAGGTGTCATGGCAGCACGTTTTTCAGCTTCTGCTTTTTGACGCTCTTTCTCTTTTTCTTTGCGCAGCTTTTCTTTTTCAGCTTTTTCTTTCTCAGCTTTTTCGCGTTCTGCTTTAGCCTTGGCTTCCGCTTCTTTACGCTGCTGCTCTTCTTCGCGCTGTTTTTCTTCTTCGCGAAGCTTCGCTTCTTCCGCTTCTTTCTCTTGCGCTAAGCGTTCTTGTTCTTCACGTTCCTGCTCTTCGCTTGCTGAACGTTTCACGTAAGTACGCTTTTTACGCACTTCTACCTGAACGGATTTAGAGTCTCTTCCGCCACCAACGCTTAACGTACTTTTTGTTTTGCGCTTTAAAGTCATTTTGCTGGGTTCAGAGCTGCCGCCACCGCCGTGCTGACGATTCAAGTGAGCCAGTAATTTCTGTTTCTCTTCTTCGTTAACAGAATCACCCGCTTTCTTGGTCATGCCCGCTTCAGCGAACTGCTGAACCAGACGATCAACTGTTGTACCGACATCTGTGGCCAGCTTATCGAGCGTTACTTCTTCCATAGTCTGTTGTACCTCCGCTGATCGTTCTACTGTTCTTCATTGAACCAGCAAATATTGCGAGCTTTCATAATTAAATCGCCAGCCTGCTGTTCATTTAATTCTTCAATATCGGCTAAGTCGTCAACACCCTGTTCCGCTAACTCTTCCAGAGTTGTCACGCCTTTGCTGGCTAATACATAAGCCAGGTGACGCTCCATTCCTTCAAGGTTCAACAGTGTGTCATCTGGTTCAGCCGATTCCAGAGATTCTTCGGTAGCCAGAGCTTTCGTGGTTAAATAAGCACGTGCTCTGCTACGCAATTCTTCTACGATATCTTCGTCCATCCCTTCAATATCAAGGAATTCTGCAACCGGGACATAAGCCACTTCTTCAAGTGAAGAGAAGCCTTCATCAACCAGTACATTTGCAAAATCTTCATCGATATCTAAAGTCGATACGAACAAGTTCAATAGACGCTGAGTTTCAGCTTCATTTTTTTCGTTGAACTCGTCTTCGGTCATAACATTCAGTGTCCAGCCGGTTAGCTGACTGGCCAGGCGAACGTTCTGTCCACCTTTACCAATAGCTTGAGCCAGGTTATCTGCCGCAACCGCAATATCCATAGTATGTGCATCTTCATCCACAACTATAGACGCTACTTCAGCAGGCGCCATCGCGTTAATGACGTACTGTGCCGGGTTATCATCCCAAAGCACAATGTCTACGCGCTCGCCACCAAGCTCACCGGATACCGCCTGAACTCGTGCACCGCGCATACCAACGCAAGCCCCAACAGGGTCTATACGCTTATCGTTACTCTTAACCGCAATTTTAGCACGCGAACCCGGGTCTCGGGCAGCACCGCGTAGCTCAATCATCTCTTCGCCTATTTCAGGCACCTCGATACGGAACAATTCCAACAAGAAGTTAGGATTGGTTCTGCTTACAAATAATTGTGCACCACGAGCTTCTGGACGAACGTCATAGAGCAAACCGCGAATGCGATCACCTGGACGCACAGATTCACGCGGTAACATTTCGTCACGATAAATAATCGCTTCCGCGTTATTACCTAAATCCAGAATAACGTGCTCCCGATTCGCACGCTTAACAATACCGCTGACCATTTCACCCACTTGCTCACGGTATTCATCAACAACCTGAGCTCGTTCGGCTTCACGTACTTTTTGTACGATAACTTGTTTTGCAGTCTGGGTCGTAATACGGTCGAACTGTATCGAATCGATTTGCTCTTCTACGTAGTCACCGGCCTGTACCGATGGATCTTCGTATTGCGCTGCCGACAAGCTTATTTCACGGTAAGGATGTTCTAATCCAGAATCCGTGTCTTCAACGACTAACCAACGACGGAATGTATCAAATTCGCCAGTGGTACGATCGATATCAATACGAACTTCAATATCGCCGTCGTACTTCTTTTTGGTCGCATGAGCCAATGCTGACTCTAACGCTTCAAATATTTTTTCGCGTGGTACTGCTTTTTCGTTTGAAACCGCTTCTGCGACTAACAGTATTTCTTTACTCATGAGTGCTGCCTCGCCAACGCAATCTTTTAATCAAATGCCGGAACCAGGTGAGCGTTTTTCACATCACGCATATTCACCTGAAGAGTATCGTTATCAACGGCAAGGGTCAGTTCTTCACCCTCAACCGCAATCAATTCTGCCTTAAATTTTCTTTTGTTTTTTTGCGCCGCTACTAACTCAAAAGCAACGGTTTCATTTATATAAGGCTGCATTTGTTGGGCATTAAAAAACGGTCTTTCCATTCCCGGAGAGGACACTTCCAGGTTGTATTCAACATTAATAGGGTCTTCAACATCCAGTAGTGAACTGACCTGATAACTCACGTCTGCACAGTTATCCACGCTGATACCTTCCGGATGATCGATATATACCCGTAATGTTGAAAACTTACCGGCGCGAATAAACTCTACGCCCCACAATTCAAACTCCAGCGCTTCTACCGCTGGGCGAATTATATCGGTTAACCGTTCTTGCAAATTTGCCAATTACTGCCTCCTGAAACAAAAAAAGGGCGCAAGCGCCCAGTGTTCTGGCTATCCTAAGATAGCTAAGGCCGCATAGCAAAAAGCCCCGAGCTGCTGCGGGGCTTTCTGAACACTGGACCCTTTGTCAGTTATTTTAGCAAAAGCGACGCCTTAATGCGAAACGCTGCTACTAAAATTGGTTGCGGGGGCAGGATTTGAACCTACGACCTTCGGGTTATGAGCCCGACGAGCTACCAGACTGCTCCACCCCGCGTCCGAAACTTGTTGCACATTATACGTATTTTTCGTTTATTTTCAACCTCTGAGGCAACAATCAGAGAGCTAATTTTGGTGCAGAAGGCGGGACTTGAACCCGCACGCCCGTAAGAGCACTACCCCCTCAAGGTAGCGTGTCTACCAATTCCACCACTTCTGCAAAATCTTAGTCAATTGGCGGCACGTCAGATTCAGACTCTGACTTATCATCCGCTGGAGGTAACTCTTGCTCTTCAGCCGGAACTGAAAGGTCTGAGAAGTCATTTGACGACTCATCAGTAGAGGTCGATAAGTTACCCAATACCAGGCTCAGAATGAAAAACACTACCGCTAACCCGGCTGTTGCCCGGGTCAGGAAGTTACCTGAACCTGATGAACCAAAAACAGTGTTCGATGCGCCTGAACCAAAAGATGCGCCCATGTCTGCGCCTTTGCCTTGTTGCAGCATAATAAAGCCAATTAAGACCAAAGCGACAACGAGAAATGCGATCATCAAAATTTCGTACATAATTTTACCCTTGAGCAGCTTGGCAAATAGCAACAAAGTCTGATTCTTTCAAACTTGCGCCACCTATCAGGCCGCCATCAATGTCTTTTTGCGCAAATAATTCGGCAGCGTTGTCAGCTTTAACTGAGCCGCCGTACAATAACGGCATTTTCTCACCAATCGCGCCAAATTGCTCTACCAGTAACGCTCTTAATTTTGCATGAACGTCCTGTGCTTGTTCTGGTGAAGCCGTTTCTCCAGTACCAATTGCCCAAACAGGCTCATAGGCCAAAACAATTTTACCGGCTTGCTCCTTAGGAAGATCAGCTAAAGCCGCTTGCGCTTGCTGTGCTACAACTTCCCAGGTGTTTCCCTCATCGCGTTGTGCTTTATTCTCACCAACACAAATCACCGCTGTCATACCGGCATTAACCGTAGCCAGGGTTTTCTCATTCACCATTTTGTCGGTTTCTGCGAACAGCTGCCGACGTTCTGAATGTCCCACTAACACATAGCTAACACCAAATTCTTGTAGCTGTGCGGTTGAGATTTCGCCGGTAAAGGCGCCACCAGTGTGTTCAGATACATTCTGAGCACCAATGGCAATGTCATCGTAATAACATTGATTAGCCAGCTCGCCAATAAGGGTAAACGGAGGACAAATGACTAACTTAACTTGCTGAAGCTGATTAAGTTTTTCCCGCAAAGCCGCCGACATTGTTTTCGTTAGCTCGCGATTTCCGTTCATTTTCCAATTTGCAATCACTAGTGATGCATTAGGCATAGTTTGTCCTCTACTCCAGAGCGCGGGAATAGTAGCGAAACACTCGCCAACTTACAAGCGAGATTTTCATCACTACCCGCTAACTGTTTAATTTGTGGCCGCTTCGACCTCATTCGCAATTTGTTGAGCAAAAGCTTTTACCTTTGCTTCGTTCTCGCCCTCAACCATTACGCGAATTAAAGGTTCAGTACCAGACTTACGTAATAACACTCGGCCGCTACCCGCAAGAGCAGCTTCCACTTCGCGAACAACACTTTTTACATTTGCAGATTCCAGAGGCTGTTTATCGCTCTCAAAGCGGACATTAATAAGTACTTGCGGCAGCTTATGAAAGTCGCAGCTCAGTTTCTCCAGAGACTTTTGTTCCTGGTACATAGCTGCCAACACCTGCAGGCCAGCTATAATGCCGTCCCCAGTAGTGTGATGCTGACGGTTTATAACATGGCCGGAGTTCTCTCCCCCCAGATACCAGTCACGCTTAACCAGTTCCTCAATAACATAGCGGTCACCGACTTTTGCACGAACGAATGGAATACGCCGTTTATCCAGCTCCTTCTCCAAAGCAAAGTTGGTCATCAAAGTACCAACAACCCCGCCCTGAAGCTGTCCCTGATTCTGCGCAGTAACAGCGAGCATATAAAGAATTTCGTCGCCATCAATGGGGCGTCCGTTTTCAGTCACCATCATAATGCGATCGCCATCGCCGTCAAGCGCTATGCCAAGGTCGGCTTTGGTTTCCAGTACTTTATTCTGCAATGCCGTTAAGTGCGTTGCACCGCACTCTTTATTAATATTCAGTCCATTGGGCTGCGTGCCTATTTCGGTCACTTCAGCACCAAGTTCCCGAAGCACATTAGGCGCAATGTGGTAAGTAGCGCCATGGGCGCAGTCAACCACGATGTGAAGCCCTTCCAGCGTCATTTCGTTGGGGAATACGCTTTTACAAAACTCAATATAACGTCCTGCGGCATCATTAATGCGTTTTGCCCGCCCTAACTCTTCGGAAATAACGCAGTCCATAGGCTCGTCCAACAAACGTTCAATTTCCAGCTCAACCGCGTCAGGAAGCTTGTGTCCGTTATCAGCAAAAAACTTAATACCATTATCATAATATGGGTTATGAGAGGCGCTAATCACGATTCCGGCAGCGGCTCTGAACGTGCGTGTAAGATAAGCAATTCCGGGAGTGGGCATAGGACCTAAGAAGTCCACGCCAACACCAGCAGCGGCTAAACCAGCCTCTAATGCTGACTCAAGCATATAACCAGAAACCCGGGTGTCTTTGCCCACTAATACGCGACTGGTCCCCTTAGCGGCTAGTACACGCCCTGCTGCCCAGCCAAGCTTTACGGCAAATTCAGGGGTTATCGGGAATTGCCCGACACGTCCGCGCACGCCATCGGTGCCGAAATATTTACGCTCACTCAAAGGTGTTCTCCTTCTATAGTTGCTGCAACCACTTTCATCGCATCAACTGTCTCCTTAACATCATGAACGCGAATTATACGTGCTCCTTTCATAGCTGCAATGGTTGCAGCCGCTAAACTGCCTGCTAAGCGGTCTTTTACTTCACGTCCGGTAACATGACCTATCATGCTTTTTCGCGACATTCCCACCAATAACGGCAACTGCAATTCGTGAAACGCCTGCAAACGTTGCAATAACTGGTAGTTATGTCGCTGCGACTTGCCAAAACCAAAACCAGGATCCAACCAAATCCTCTCGCGTTCGATACCCGCTTTTTCACACGCTATAACACGCTCTTGCAAAAAAGTCTTAACGTCGCAAACAACATCATCATAATTAGGGTTGTGCTGCATACTTCGTGGCTCACCCTGCATGTGCATCAGACACACTTCTGCGTTTGTCGCTGCCAGCGCTTCCAGAGCACCTTTCTCACGCAAGGCATTCACATCATTAATTATATTGGCGCCAACTTCTATCGACTCTGTCATGACTTTGGGTTTGGTTGTGTCCACCGAAATAGCAACATCAAAACGGTCTCTTACCGCCTTTACCAAAGGAACAACTCTGTCCAACTCTTCCTGTTCAGCAACCGAATAAGCACCAGGGCGGGTTGACTCCCCACCAATGTCCACAATGTCAGCGCCGTCTTTGATCAGCTGTGCAATGTGGTCTATTGCATCATTTAGGCGGTTGTACTCACCCCCGTCTGAAAATGAGTCCGGAGTGACATTAACAATTCCCATAACTCGCAACGGCTTTGGATTTTTCGGCATGGCTTAGCTCCGCTAATAACTGTGTCCTACAAAAAAGCCACCTCGCGGTGGCTTTTTAAAAGAATCAACGTTAAGAAGTCGCATCCCCGGGTTTATCAACATTAATGGGGCGGTCCGGACGTTCTTCGGTGTTCTCTGCCTTAGCAGCCCCACCGTCAGAATCGTTACCACCACTGTCTCTGTCATCCCAGTCTTTTGGCTGACGAACATCGCGACGGTTCATCAAGTCATCAATTTGGTCGGCATCAATAGTTTCATAGCGAACTAATGCGTCCTTCATTGAATGCAAAATATCTTCGTTTTCTTCCAGCAGCTTTTTCGCTCGCTGATAATTACGGTCGATAACTGACTTCACTTCTTCATCAATAGCGCGCGCAGTGTCATCTGACATGTGCTTGTGCTGGGTTACCGAGCGACCGAGGAATACTTCATTTTCATCTTCGGCGTACAGCAACGGCCCCATTTTCTCCGACAGTCCCCACTGGGTAACCATTTTACGAGCAATTTCAGTTGCACGTTCAATGTCGTTAGAGGCGCCGGTGGTCACTTTATCGTTACCATAAATAATGGCTTCTGCGAGACGTCCACCGAATAAGCTTGAAATCATACTTTCAAGATGCTGTTTACTGTGGCTGACACGATCCTGCTCTGGCAGATACATGGTCACACCCAGTGCGCGGCCTCGTGGAATAATCGATACTTTGTAGACTGGATCATGTTCTGGCACAAGGCGACCAACAATGGCGTGGCCGGCTTCGTGGTAAGCGGTCATCGCTTTTTCATCATCCGTCATAACCATTGAGCGGCGCTCTGCACCCATCATGATCTTGTCTTTTGCTTTATCAAATTCTTCCATTGAAACGACGCGCTTGTCGCCCCGGGCAGCAAATAGCGCAGCTTCGTTAACTAAGTTCGCTAAGTCCGCACCAGAAAAGCCGGGTGTACCACGAGCAATCACTGACGGTTTAACGTCATCACCCAATGGTACTTTACGCATGTGCACTTTAAGAATCTGCTCACGACCACGAACATCCGGTAAACCAACGATAACCTGACGGTCAAAGCGGCCGGGACGCAATAATGCAGGATCTAAGACATCTGGACGGTTAGTAGCGGCAATAACGATAATGCCTTCATTACCTTCAAAGCCATCCATTTCAACCAGCATTTGGTTCAATGTCTGCTCACGTTCATCGTGGCCACCACCGAGTCCGGCACCACGTTGGCGACCCACGGCATCAAGCTCATCAATAAAGATAATGCATGGCGCAGATTTTTTCGCTTGTTCAAACATGTCACGAACACGGGAAGCACCGACACCAACAAACATCTCAACGAAGTCTGAACCGGAAATGCTGAAGAACGGTACTTTTGCTTCGCCCGAAATAGCTTTTGCCAGCAGGGTTTTACCCGTACCCGGAGGGCCGACCATAAGAACGCCTTTCGGTATTTTGCCACCCAGACGCTGAAACTTAGAAGGGTCTTTCAGATAATCCACAAGCTCTGAGACTTCTTCTTTGGCCTCATCACAACCGGCTACGTCTTTGAAGGTTGTTTTTGATTGCTCTTCATTCATTAGCTTGGCTTTGCTTTTACCAAACGACATAGCCCCACGGCCGCCACCGCCCTGCATCTGACGCATGAAGAATATCCATACACCGATTAACAGTAGCATCGGGAACCACGAAATAAAGATAGATGCCAGAATACTCTGCTCTTCTGGCGGAGTACCTTGTGTTTCTACATCGTTTGCCAACAAATCATCCAGAATTTTTGGATCATATTGAGTTGGTACAACGGTTTTATAAGATTGACCATTGCGAGTCATACCTGAAATAGTGCGTCCATCATCACCAAATTCAGCACGACGAATGTTGCCATTATTAACCTGAGATACAAATTCGCTGTATACCATGGTTGATGATGACGTTCCGCTCGGACTGAAGCTCTGAAAAACGCTCATCAGTACGACAGCTATCACAAGCCACAAGATGAGATTCTTTGCCATATCGCTCAAAGCCTATTACCTCTATTAAAAATCAACTACCCAACAGGGTACTACAGTTTATAGTCTGTCGCTACCAAGTAGACCTCTCTAGAACGTGCTCTTGAGGACTCTGGTTTTCTCGTTTTCACATCATTAAACGCTGCTCGTACATCTTTCAGGAAAGATTCAAAACCTTGCCCCTGAAACACTTTGACGGCAAAACTTCCACCTGGTTTCAAAACCTGATGGCACATGTCCAGCGCCAGCTCTACCAAGTACATAGAACGCGCCTGGTCTACCGTGCCATTACCGCTCATATTAGGTGCCATGTCAGACAGCACCACATCCACATTTTTACCACCAATACGCTCTAATAAAGCCTCCAGTACCGATTCTTCACGAAAATCTCCCTGAAGAAAATCGACTCCGGCGATTGGGTCCATCGCTAAAATATCACAAGCAATGATTTGACCATCGCCGTTAAAGTAGTCGGCCACGTACTGTGACCACCCACCTGGGGCTGCTCCTAAATCAACGACGGTTTGACCTTTTTTGATCAGTTTGTCCCGTTTTTGTATTTCTTCCAATTTAAAAACAGCGCGGGAGCGTAATCCCTTCTTCTGTGCTTTTTGGACAAACTGATCGTCAAAATGTTCTTTCAGCCAGCGCTGACTACTCACACTGCGTTTTTTTCCCATGATTTAACGAAGTTTCCTTAATTGTCTGGCCTGAATACCTGATCTGGCGTTACAATGTTAAAAAATCAAGCTCTAAAACGGATATTATCGAATGTCATTAAGTAATAAGCAAAAACAGCATTTAAAAGGTTTAGCACATCCGCTTAAACCCGTCGTACTACTTGGGGCTAACGGCCTTACTGAAGGTGTTCTTGCAGAAATTGAGCAAGCACTTGACCACCATGAACTGATTAAAATAAAAGTTCCGGAAGAAGACCGCGAGCTCAGAAAGCAAATTATGGCAACCATTGTACATGAAACAGGTGCCGCTGAAGTGCAAATTATCGGTAAAACACAAGTGATATACCGTGCTGCAGAAGAACCTAAGATTCGTCTTCCTCGCGGGTAATTCTTTGAATCGCAGGCTTAAGAGCTAATGCTTTCGCTACTAACTCTAATGCCTGCGATTTCTCCATCCACTTATCGGTAGTGGAAAAATACGCATCCAGCATCAAAGTCATGCATTTTTCGTCATCTTGCAGCCCGTAGACTTTCAATAACGGCTCTATCTTCTTGTGAGCTTTTAAAAACTCAATTCGCCGTTTGCGTTCTTCCTCTACCACGCTGCTCTTAACGTAATCGCCCTGAGTATAAGCGTAGCTGGGTTCGTGCAAGGTATAACCCGGAGCGAAAAACCAGTTAAGAGAAATTCTTTCTTGCAGTAGTTTCCGAATAATTTCGGCGAAAGGTAATTTGTTACTACGTTTCCAGTTGGCATAGTCGTTGGCGTTGCGGCCTAACCACACAGAAACATCTTTATAAGTTGCCTTCTGTGAGATGAGTTTTAAACGCTCGAAGCACTCCGTGACAGTGAGTTCATCAAGAGGTGTATATTGAAGAGTATTAAATGATAGTGACTGTTCCTTGTCCATTGTCATCTTCTCTTGTAAATTTAATGTTAGAAAAAAAGATAAGAACAAACTATACAATAGATAGTATAAAAAACAAACAGGAATATATTTGAAAAGCTAATAAAAAGAAAAAGGCTGGTAAACTTACGTTTCCAGCCTTTTATACACTCATTTTTGATATTACTTATATTGTACTGCAACAACCTCGTATTCAACTTCACCGTTAGGTGTCGTTACTGTCGCAATATCATCAATTTCTTTACCAATAAGCGCACGCGCAATGGGTGAATTCACAGAAATTAAGTTTGATTTAATATCCGCTTCATCATCGCCAACTATTTTATAAGTAACTTCTTCGTCCGTTTTCGTGTTGTAAACGGTGACTGTGGAGCCAAAAATAACTTTGCCGTTATTTGGTACCTTAGTTACATCAATAATCTGTGCGTTGGAAAGCTTGGATTCAATTTCCTGAATACGGCCTTCGCAAAAACCTTGCTGTTCACGCGCTGCATGATATTCCGCATTTTCTTTTAAATCACCATGCTCGCGAGCATCAGCAATAGCTTCAACAATGCGCGGACGCTCTACCGTTTTTAAACGTTTAAGCTCATCACGTAATAATTGCGCGCCATGTTCCGTCATTGGAATCTGGTTCATATTAACGATACCCTTTTATGTAATTCTTGTACCGAGCTCACCCGAGCCCGATCATCCGCTGTATTTGCTTTTACTGTCGCAAACGCAGCATTCAATGTTGTGGTGTAAATAACTTTATTCAATAGTGCTTCGCGGCGAATATAGACCGAGTCTTCAATCGCCTGACGGCCTTCTACTGTATTTATAATATAGCAATATTCGCCGTTTTTAATCGCATCAACAATATTTGGACGGCCTTCTTGCAGTTTATTTACAATACTGCAGTCAATACCTTCTTCGCCAAGCATTTTGGCTGTACCGCGCGTTGCTTCTAAACTAAAGCCTAATGCCAATAAGCCGCGGGCTAAGTCCATCAAGCGTTGCTTGTCACTGTCTTTTACAGAAATGAGTGCTTTACCTTTTTTAGCCAACGCTTCGCCGGCACCCAGGTTGGCTTTCGCATAAGCTTCTTCAAAGCTTTCACCCACACCCATAACTTCACCGGTTGAACGCATTTCAGGTCCGCGAATCGGATCCACGCCCTGAAATTTTGCAAAAGGAATAACCACTTCTTTCACCGAGTAATACGGTGGAATAATTTCTTTTACATAGCCCTGCTCTTGCAGTGACTGGCCAACCATTACCCGCGCTGCCACTTTGGCTAACGGCACACCTGTTGCTTTAGAAACAAAAGGTACGGTTCGAGCAGCTCTTGGGTTTACCTCAATTAGATAAATTTCATCGTCTTTAACCGCAAACTGCGCATTCATCAAGCCATTCACATTCAATTCAAAGGCTAGCTTACGCATTTGTTCACGTAATTGAGCCTGAATAATGTCACTCAATGAGTACGGAGGTAATGAACACGCAGAGTCACCTGAGTGAACACCGGCTTCCTCTATATGCTGCATAATGCCGCCAATTAGCACGTCGGTACCATCGCAGATGGCATCAACGTCCACTTCTATCGCGTTATCAAGAAAACGATCCAGCAGTACCGGTGCGTCGTTTGACACTTTGACCGCGTCAGTCAAATAACGTTGCAAATCTGCTTCATCATAGACAATTTCCATTGCCCTGCCACCCAGAACATAGGATGGACGAACGACTAACGGATAACCAATACGTTTAGCTTCCGTCAGAGCTTCGTTAAAGCCTGTAACTGTTGAGTTCTCAGGTTGTTTCAATCCCAGACGGCGTACGGCGGTCTGAAAACGCGCTCTGTCTTCCGCCCGGTCAATAGCGTCAGGCGACGTACCGATAATCGGCACGCCATTAGCCTCAAGCTCACGCGCCAGCTTCAACGGAGTCTGACCACCGTATTGAACAATAACCCCTTTAGGCTTTTCAATACGGACAATTTCAAGGACATCTTCGAGAGTAATAGACTCAAAGTATAGACGATCTGAAGTGTCATAATCGGTGGATACGGTTTCCGGATTACAGTTCACCATAATGGTTTCATAACCGTCTTCACGCAGCGCCAGCGAGGCATGCACACAGCAATAATCGAACTCAATGCCCTGCCCTATACGGTTTGGTCCGCCACCAATAACCATAATTTTGTCATTGTCCGTCGGCGCTGCTTCGCATTCTTCATCGTAGCTTGAATACATATAAGCTGTGCCAGAGGCGAATTCAGCCGCACAGGTATCAACACGTTTGTAAACGGGATGAATTTTATACTTATAACGCTTTTTACGAACTTCTGCTTCACTCACATGCAGAACATCGGCTATACGGGAGTCAGCAAAACCACGACGTTTCAGCACCGTCATCACGTCTGCGGTGAGCCCGGCTAAACCAAGTTCATCAACCTCTTTTTCAAGGTCGACAAGCTCTTCAATTTGAATCAGATACCACTCATCTATACGCGTTAGTTCAAAGACTTCGCGTACCGTCATACCTAAGCGGAAAGCGTCGGCGATATACCAAATACGCTCTGCACCCGGTTCTTTTAATTCACGGATAACTTTTGAACGGGCATCTTTAGCTTCTAAGTCCACAATAGGGTCAAAACCTGAGGCACCAAGCTCTAGACCACGCAATGCTTTTTGCATTGACTCCTGGAAGTTACGGCCAATAGCCATCACCTCACCTACCGACTTCATTTGTGTGGTCAGCCGGTCATTACAGTTAGCAAATTTTTCAAAGTTAAAGCGCGGTATTTTTGTGACCACGTAATCTAATGCAGGCTCGAAAGACGCGGGCGTTTTGCCGCCGGTTATTTCGTTCTCAAGTTCATCAAGCGTGTATCCAACTGCCAGTTTCGCTGCAACCTTAGCAATTGGGAAGCCTGTAGCTTTTGATGCCAAAGCGGATGAACGCGAAACCCGTGGGTTCATCTCGATAATGACCATACGTCCGGTGTCCGGATTAACACCAAACTGTACGTTTGAACCACCAGTTTCCACACCGATTTCGCGCAGAACGGCCATTGCCGCATCACGCATTAGCTGGAATTCTTTGTCTGTCAACGTCTGGGCAGGCGCAACCGTAATTGAGTCACCGGTGTGAATACCCATAGGGTCAAAGTTTTCAATAGTACAGACAATGATGCAGTTATCGCTTTTATCGCGCACAACTTCCATCTCGTACTCTTTCCAGCCCAGTAGCGATTCGTCAATTAACAACTCATTGGTTGGCGACAAGTCCAGACCCCGGCGGCAAATTTCTTCAAATTCTTCGCGGTTATAAGCAATACCACCGCCACTGCCGCCCATAGTGAAGGACGGTCTAATAATGCAAGGGAAACCTAATCGGCTAAGCACATCAAAGGCTTCATCAAGACTATGAGCCATTTCAGCATTCGGTGTTTCCAGACCAATCGCTTTCATTGCCTTATCGAAGCGATCTCGGTTTTCCGCTTTATCAATCGCATCGGCATTAGCGCCAATCATTTCAACCTTGTAGCGTTCCAGCACACCGTGGCGGTCTAAATCCAGCGCACAGTTCAAAGCGGTTTGGCCACCCATGGTCGGTAACACCGCATCCGGACGCTCACGCTCAATAATTTTCTCTACTACTTCCCAGTGAATTGGCTCGATATAAGTTGCATCGGCCATTTCCGGGTCAGTCATAATGGTAGCAGGGTTAGAATTTACCAAAATGACTCGGTAACCTTCCTCGCGCAGCGCTTTGCACGCTTGAGCGCCGGAGTAATCAAACTCACAGGCCTGGCCGATAACAATAGGGCCTGCACCCAGAATCAGAATGCTTTTAATGTCGGTACGTTTTGGCATAAAGTCGCTCTATCTGTCCTTTCGCTACGGATGACGGCATCGAATATCATTCGACGAATCAGGCTTTGGCCTGCATCAATTCAATAAATTGGTCAAACAGTTCACTGGCATCGTGCGGCCCAGGGCTTGCTTCAGGGTGCCCCTGAAAACTAAAGGCCGGCTTATCTTTGCGGCGAATACCCTGCAATGTGCCATCGAACAAAGACACGTGAGTCACTTCCAGGTTATCCGGCAGCTGCTTTTCATCAACGGCAAAGCCATGGTTCTGACTGGTAATCATCACCCGTTTCGTTTTTAAATCTTGTACCGGGTGGTTAGCGCCGTGATGACCAAACTTCATTTTCATGGAGTGCGCGCCACTGGCAATAGCCAATAATTGATGACCAAGGCAAATACCAAAAATTGGAATGTCTTTATCCAATAAGGCTTTGATTGCTGTGATCGCGTAATCGCAAGGCTCAGGGTCGCCCGGACCATTCGATAGGAAAACCCCATCGGGTTTTAATGCCAGTACATCCTCGGCCGACGTTTGAGCCGGTACGACTGTAATCTTACAGTTTCGGTCTGCCAGCAAACGCAGAATGTTGTGTTTACAACCATAGTCGTAAGCGACTACATGGTATTTATTCTGCTCTGGTTTGGTGTGGCCTTCGCCAAGCTGCCAGCTGCCGCCCTGCCAGTCGTAAGGCTTATCGCAGCAAACTTCTTTCGCAAGGTCCATTCCTTTTAAGCCCGGAAACTTCTGAGCCAGTTCCTGCGCTTTATTTTCATCCAGCTCGCCAACCATAATGCAGCCATTTTGCGCACCTTTCTCGCGCAGAATGCGAGTTAAACGACGCGTATCAATATCTGCAATGCCCACCACATTGTGACGTTGCAAGTAAGCGCTTAGCGTTTCCTCACTACGGAAATTGCTGGCTTTCATTGCCAAATCTCTAATGATAAGTCCTTTCGCCCAAACCTGATCAGACTCTGCGTCTTCAGAGTTAATACCGGTATTGCCTATATGGGGATAAGTGAGAGTAACGATTTGTTCTGTATAAGATGGGTCAGTAAGAATTTCCTGGTAACCTGTCATGGCCGTGTTGAAGACCACTTCGCCGACTGCAGAGCCTTCGGCTCCGATAGCGGTTCCGCGAAACACGGTCCCGTCAGCAAGCACCAGAATCGCTCGTTTAGCGGATTGACTCGCTAGAATACTCAAGGGCAACCTCCGTACATAAAAAAACGGGTAAATCAATAATTTGACTTCCCCGTCTTGCGTCCTGAACCGCGCGTTTTGCCAAATCACGCCGGCCTTCGGACTGATTCAGGCAAATTCCCGCCATTCTACGAAATATTACGAAAACCGTCCAGCGGTATTTATTGCTTGAGCATGCGTTGCAGTATGTCCTGCAAATTCAAGGTGTCCTGCAGGCTATATAAACCGGGCGCTTGTTCGTCGAGCCACTTAGCGGCACGTAAGGCTCCGTCGGCAAAAGTTTTTCGATTGCTGACACGGTGTCCAATCTCAATGCGTTCACCCGCAACCGCCAGAGTGACTTGATGTTCACCGATAATATCCGCTGCCCGCATTACAGAGAAGCCAATGCCATCGTCGCTACGCAGACCGTCAGAGCGGATACCGTCGTTAACCTGTTCCCAGTTTTGCTGCCGGCCTTTTGCGGCAGCCTGCCCCAAACTCAGCGCCGTTCCGGACGGGCCATCTTTTTTGTGCCGGTGATGCGCCTCGAAAATCTCAATATCAGCATTGGGTAATGCAGCACTGCTTAAACCAACCAGCTGTTCAAGCAAAGCAATGCCAATGCTGGTATTACTGGCATACAGCACCGGCACGGTCTCGGCCGCCTGAGCCAGACGTTCTTTCTGTTCTTCGTTTAACCCCGTCGTACAAACAACAATAGGCAATTGATATTGTTCAGCAAGCTTCAGGTTTTCAGTGAGTGCTTCAGGCAAAGAAAAATCAATAAGGACATCAACCTGCTCGGGCTGCAACTCATCGGCACTAATAAAATGAACGGGCTCGTTCTCTGTCGCACTGTCGCCGTAACTGTTGCTGCTTTTTCTGACAATGGCTGCACCCAGCTTAGCTTGGTTATCATCCGCCAAAGCCTGAATAACGGCTCTGCCCATTCTTCCCGAGGCTCCGAATACGCCCACATTAATCATTATTTTGACTCCGTCGCTAAATGAGTTTGATTGTCCAACAGGTTTTCGCTTCGCGCAACAACTCTAGAAACCATCATATCGCCGGTCACATTAGTCAGGGTTCGGGCCATATCAATGATGCGGTCAATAGCAGCGATAAACGCAATGCCTTCTAAAGGCAACCCAATAACATTAAGGGTAACAGTTAACATTACCAGAGCAGTACCCGGTACGCCCGCAGTTCCCACCGAAGCCAGCGTTGCTGTTAGCATGATCAAACCATAATCCATCCACTCTAACGGTATTCCGTAGAGCTGCGCAATAAAAATAGAAGCAACAGCCGGATAAATACCACCGCAACCGTCCATATTAATGGTGGCGCCTAAAGGCAAAACGAAGCTGGCGTAATCCTTCGAAACCCCCAAACGTTCGGTGACAGCCCGGTGCGCTGCCGGTAAAGAGCCGAATGAACTGCACGTGGTAAAGGCGACAATCTGTGCATCAAATATCGCTTTGAAGAATTGCCAGGGGCTCATGCCGCCTGCAGTACGAATTAAACCACCGTAAACCACGACTATGTGGATAAGACAAGCCAAATAAATAACACCAACAAATTTCGCCAGAGGCAGCAAGGTACTAAAACCGTATTCACCAATAACCCAGGACATTAAGCCAAGTACACCAACAGGCGTTAACTGCAGCACCATACGGGTAATTTCATACATGACTTCAGCGCCTGATTTTATCGTCTTACGCAAAGGCTCGCCTTTGCCTTTTAAACGCTGAATAGCAATACCGACCAAAGCAGCAAAAACAACGATTTGCAGTACATTACCTTCGGTTAACGCTGCGAAAGGATTACTCGGCACAAAATTAAGAAAAACTTGGGCGATGCCGGGAATTTGCTTTTCATTTTGCTCCGTTGCGGTCAAGGTGGCTACGGGGCTCATATCAATTACACTGGCCAGAGTTAAGCCGATAGCGCTGGCAATCACCGCAGTCAGCATAAATAAGCCAATGGTTTTAGCACCCAAACGACCTAATTTCTTACCATCATTCAAATCCGTAATGGCGCTAACAATGGCACAAAAAATAAGCGGCGCGACCAGCATCTTAATGGCTTTTATAAATAAATCACCAAGAGGCTTAAGCGCAACGCCAACTTCGGGAGCCAGCCCACCTATAAGCATGCCTAATACAAAGGCACCTAAAACACGTTGCCAAAATGGAATTGCAAACCACGCTTTAAACATAATTCCCCAGCCGCTTTATAAAAAATGGGAGCTAGGGTAAAACGTTAAAGAGAAGGTCAAAAAGAATAAATTGAACTAGGTTATAACCTTTTGAAAGGCAGAGGGAACGGAGTCATTCCCTCTGTTACTTTATGTGTTTGAACTGCCAACCGATGCCGGACGTTGACAGTCTGGCGTATTCCCCGCGGCACGAGCCGCAGAATAACGCTCTTGCAACGACGGAATCAGCGCTTCAAGGTCTTTAATCCGAGTTTGGGGATTCGGGTGAGTTGACAACAGCTCGGGCGGCGACTCACCGTCTGAGGCCGATTGCATATTACGCCAAAGCTCAGGAGCCTCTTCCAGTTTGAAGCCAGCGTCAGCCATATATTCCATCCCCAATTCATCCGACTCCGATTCATGAGTGCGTGAATAAGGCAGCAGGATACCAACCTGAGCTCCTACGCCCAACGCGGCCATTAATAAACCGGCTTTATCGTTGTCCAGTTGAGTACTGGCGAGAATACCGCCAAGCTGTAAGCCAAGCCCGACCATCATGTTGCTGGAGATGCGTTCATTACTGTGCTCAGCAATAACGTGGCCAATTTCATGCCCAATAACTGCAGCAAGCTGATGCTGGTTTTCGGCAACCTCTATCAGGCCGTCGTATACGCCAATATAACCACCGGGCAGAGCGAAAGCATTGACCGTAGGCTCTGCAAAAACAGTAACTTGCCAGTCCATCTGACTATAATTTCCTGGCAAATTTTCTATTAATGCATCGCTGACACAACGCACGTAAGCATTGACCTCAGCATCGTCATTAATTTTCTGTTCTTCGCGCATTTCTTCGTAGGAGGCAGCCCCCATTTTATTCAATTCGCTACTTGAATAAAGTTGCAACTGCGAGCGTCCCGTCGGAGATTTTGCACAACTGGCCAGTACAACCAACGTACAGGCACTTAACGCTACTGTCTTCCAATTCATTGACTGCCTCCGGTCTTTTAACTCACTTATTATAGTGATAGACAATCTAGCTACGTAAGTCATCAAAGAATTGTTTCACGCCGTCGAAAAAACCTTTTTCTTTGGGTCGGAATTTTGCAGCTTCATCGCCGGTACCCATTGAATCCTCGAGCTCTTCTAACATGTCACGTTGCTTAGATGACAGATTTACCGGGGTTTCAATTACCACTTTGCAAATTAAGTCGCCAACTTCACCCGTGCGGACTGACTTAACGCCTTTACCACGTAACCGAAAATGCTTACCCGTTTGTGTTTCTTTAGGCACTTTCAGTTTTACTTTGCCATCTAAGGTTGGCACTTCAATGTCGCCACCCAGAGCAGCTTTAGTGAAACTGACAGGCACTTCACAGAACAAGTTATTGCCGTCGCGGGCAAAAATAGGATGCTCCCGTACGTGAACCTGAACATACAAATCACCCGCAGGCGCTCCGTGTTCACCCGCTTCGCCTTCATTCGCTAAACGAATGCGATCGCCGGTATCAACGCCAGCCGGGATCTTAACCGACAAGGTTTTTGTCTCTTCTTTACGGCCATGACCATGACATGTGCGGCAAGGATCTTTAATAATGGTACCCGTACCACGGCATTGAGGACAGGTTTGCTGCACAGCAAAAAAGCCCTGGCGCATCTGAATCTGACCTGAACCATGACAATGACCACAGGTTTGCGGCTTACTGCCTTTCTTCGCGCCACTGCCGTTACAGTCTCGACATTCCACTAAGGTAGGAATTTCGAGCTCAACAGTTTTACCGCGAACCGCTTCTTCCAGCGACATATCAAGGTTGTAGCGCAAATCTGCACCGCGTTGCGCGCGAGCTTGCTGACGTCTGCCACCGCCAAAAATATCACCGAAGACATCACCAAAGATATCAGCAAAATCAGCACCGCCACCGCCGAATCCGCCTGCACCATGGCCAGCTCCGCCCTGGCGTGCCTGTTCGAAAGCTTCATGCCCATATTGATCATACATCTGGCGTTTCTGAGGATCAGAAAGAACTTCGTACGCCTGCTTAATCTCTTTAAACTTAATTTCCATATCTTTATCACCCTCGGTTCTGTCCGGGTGATACTTCATCGCCATACGTTTGTAGGCTTTTTTAATGTCACGTTCATTGGCGTCTTTCGATACGCCCAGAACCTGATAAAAATCTTGCGTCGCCATAATTTCTTCGTCTTCTATCTGTGCTGTTTGTCAGCCTGATACAAATACACGGGTATTACCTTTCGGCAACACCCGTGTGCTTTTGCGAAGTTGCCTTAATGCTTACTTCTTATCGTCGTCTTTGACTTCTTCAAATTCAGCATCAACAACATCATCATCCGCTTTGGAAGACTGCTGTTCACCGCCAGCTGCACCTTCAGCACCTTGCTGTGCCTGTTGCTGCTGAGCCGCTTCCATCAGTTTCTGTGATGCTTCCATCAACGCCTGAGATTTCGCATCAATGGCTTCTTTGTCACCATCTTTAGCCGCCTGCTCTAACTCTTCACAAGCTTTCTCAATAGCGTCTTTGTCTTCCTGAGACAAGGCATCGCCAACTTCTTTCAGTTGATTACGGGTTGCGTGAACCAAACCGTCAGCCTGGTTACGTGCCTGCACCATTTCTTCAAATTTCTTATCTTCTTCAGCGTGCGCTTCCGCATCTTTAACCATTTTATCGACTTCAGACTCATCCAGGCCAGAAGACGCCTTAATGGTGATCTTCTGCTCTTTGCCGGTATCTTTATCTTTAGCCGATACGTGCAGAATACCGTCCGCGTCAATGTCAAAAGTGACTTCAATTTGCGGTACACCACGTGCCGCTGCACGAATACCTTCCAGGTTAAACTGCCCCAGAGATTTGTTATCCCCTGCGCGTTTACGCTCACCCTGAATAACATGAATGGTTACCGCGGACTGATTATCTTCAGCCGTTGAGAAGGTTTGCGATTCTTTAGTCGGAATCGTAGTGTTCTTCTCAATCAGTTTCGTCATTACGCCGCCCATGGTTTCGATACCCAGCGACAGAGGACAAACATCCAGCAACAATACGTCTTTAACATCACCTTGCAATACGCCCGCCTGAACCGCAGCACCCACTGCAACAGCTTCGTCAGGGTTCACATCGCGACGTGGCTCTTTTCCGAAGAAGTCCGTTACCGCAGCCTGTACTTTCGGCATACGAGTCTGACCACCGACCATGATAATGTCCTGAATGTCGCTGACAGACAGATCCGCATCGGCTAAAGCCTGTTTCAATGGCTCAAGCGACTTCTTGATTAAATCTTCAACCAGTGATTCCAGCTTCGCACGGGTCACTTTAATGGCCATGTGCTTAGGACCTGCGTTGTCTGCCGTAATGTACGGCAAGTTCACTTCGGTCTGCTGCGCTGACGACAGTTCAATTTTCGCTTTCTCTGCGGCTTCTTTAAGACGCTGCATAGCTAAGGGATCTTTACGCAAGTCCATGCCCTGGTCTTTTTGGAACTGCTCAACTAAGTAGTTGATTAAACGGTTATCAAAGTCTTCACCACCTAAGTGTGTATCACCGTTAGTTGCCAGTACTTCGAAGGTATGCTCACCTTCAACTTCGTCAATCTCAATAATAGAGATATCGAACGTACCACCACCTAAGTCATACACCGCAATCACGTTGTCGCCGGACTTCTTGTCCATGCCGTACGCTAAAGCAGCGGCTGTTGGTTCGTTAATAATACGTTTTACGTTAAGACCAGCGATTTTACCGGCGTCTTTGGTTGCCTGACGCTGGGCATCGTTAAAGTATGCCGGTACAGTAATTACCGCATCCGTTACTTTCTCGCCCAGAAATTCTTCGGCGGTCTTTTTCATCTTTTTCAGGACTTCCGCAGAAATTTGTGGTGGCGCTTTTTTGTCACCATCAATTTCTACCCATGCGTCACCGTTGTCAGCCTTAACAATTTTGTAAGGCATAATGCCGATATCACGCTGTACTTCTTCGTCCTGAAAGCGACGGCCAATTAGGCGCTTAATCGCAAACAAGGTTTTATTTGGGTTGGTTACTGCCTGGCGTTTTGCCGGTGAACCTACCAAAATTTCGCCATCGTCAGTAAATGCAACTACTGACGGCGTTGTACGGTCGCCTTCGCCATTTTCAATAACGCGAGCTTTGCCACCATCCAGTACAGCAACGCAAGAGTTTGTTGTACCTAAATCTATACCAATCGTTTTACCCATGATTCGTCTCCAACTTCTGATTCATGTAATTTGTTTCGTTACCCCTTATCTGGGGTGCCTATGTTCGAATTTCAATACCCAACACAGGGATAATTTTCGATTTTGTTACGCTTTTGTATCCACACCCGAGTTCGAGTTACGCGCAACCATTACCATTGCCGGACGCAACAGGCGTCCATTCAGCTCGTAGCCTTTTTGCATTACCGCCATAATAGTATTGTTCGGATGCTCATCGGATTCCTGCATCGACATGGCCTGGTGTTGATCCGGATTAAAGGCTTCGCCTTCTGCACCAATTGCTTTTACACCAAACTTTTCCAGCGTTGAGGTTAAGCTTTTATAGGTAAGCTCAATCCCTTCTACAAAGTTTTTGTTCGCTTCATCTTCTTTATCAGCCAGCTGTAAAGCACGTTCCAGGTTATCTACCGAAGTCAGTATTTCATTAGCAAACTTCTCCAGCGCAAACTTATGTGCTTTTTCAACATCCTGACTGGCCCGACGACGCACGTTTTCCATTTCAGCCTGAGTGCGTAGTACCGAGTCGCGTTGATCATTCACTTTCGCTTCTGCTTTACTTAAAGCCAATTCCAGTTCAGCAATGCGATCCGTTTGATCCGATGACTGTCCCGCAGTTTCTGCTTCATCAGCTGCTACATCTTGTTGCAACGCCTCTTCAGCTGCCTGTGCTGCTTCCTGTTCAGCTTTTTGCTGCTCTACAGTCGGCTCATCAGCCGCTTCATTTTTCTGTTTCGAATCGTTTTTATCGGTCATAAGTGACTCTCTTTAACCAGTTTAAAATTAAGGTTGCAGGATTAATGGGGGCAAGTTTTTTTCTTTCAAGGGGATTTCTCTTACTTGATAAATTTTCTTGCTCATCGTAGCGTAAGCACACGAACGCATAAGGATCCCGTTAATGAGCGCTTTTACAAAGATTGGGTTACTCGGCAAAGCCGACGACCGCGGTACCCAGTTAACTTTAGAAACAATTACCACGGCTTTAATTCATCGTGGTTTTGCGCTGTGTCTGGAGGCACGTACGGCGGAGCAATTAAACCTGCCGGAAGAGGTTGAGACGCTGAGCCTGCCAGACTTAGGTGAATGGGCCGAAATTGCTATTGTCGTCGGTGGTGATGGCAACATGCTGGGTGCTGCCCGCGCCTTATGTGAATATGATATCGGTGTTATCGGCGTCAATCGCGGCAATTTGGGCTTTTTAACCGACTTAGACCCTGACGAAGTTATGACGCCTTTGTTGTCTGTGCTCAATGGAGACTACCACGTAGAGGAACGTTTCCTGCTCTCAGCTGAAGTCATTAACAAAGGCAGCTCATCAGGTACCGGCAGAGCAATTAATGAAATTGTTCTGCACTCAGACAAAGTCGCGCATATGATAGAGTTTGAACTCTATGTAAACGACCATTTTGTTTTTAGTCAACGCTCTGATGGTTTAATTTGCGCCACACCAACCGGCTCTACCGCCTATTCATTATCAGGCGGCGGCCCTATTTTGCATCCCGGTCTGGACGCAATGACTCTGGTGACTATGTTTCCCCATACTTTAAGCAGTCGCCCAATTGTCGTCGACGGTAACAGTGAAGTCAGATTAAAGGCCGCTTTTGACAATGACTTGCTGCAAATCAGTTGCGATGGGCATGTCAGGATGACAGTTCACCCCGGCGACGATGTCATTATAAAAAAATACCCGAAAGCCTTACGTATGATTCATCCGATTGACCACAACTACTACCACGTATTACGCAATAAACTGGGCTGGGGTAGTCGACTTTTTTAAACGGGATACTTGCATTTCGACGCAGCTACTGTATAAATACTGTATAACCTGTATATATCAACAGTATTGGAGCGAAGATTATGTTATCCCAATTAACTATTCGCAACTTTGCAGTCGTTAAATCTTTAGACATTGAATTTCACAACGGCATGACCGCTATCACCGGTGAAACCGGCGCCGGTAAATCTATAGCTCTGGATGCCTTGAGCCTTTGCCTGGGTAGTCGGGCCGATGCTAACTGGGTTCGTCCGGGCCAGGAAAAAGCGGAAATTACAGCTGTTTTCGCTTTGGAAGATGCCAGCCCCGCCCATCAGTGGTTAACTGAAAATGAGTTTGATGCTGATGATGACTGCGTTTTACGTCGGGTTATTCAGCGCGACGGACGCTCCAAAGCATGGATTAACGGAACACCGGTTCCCGTCAGTCAGCAAAAATCCCTGGCACCTCTGTTAGTTAACATTCATGGTCAGCACGAACACCAATTATTGTTAAAAGAAGAGCATCAATTAACGCTACTCGATAGCTACGCCCGCCATCAGCACTTATTAGACAAAGTCCAGCAAGACTATAAAAACTGGGCTTCAGTTGAGAAGCAATATCAGAGCTATCAGCAACAAAAAGAAGAACTGGAAGCCCAGCGTCAATTACTTGAATATCAGGTTAACGAGCTGAATGAGTTTGCTCTGGAAGATGGTGAATTCGAAGAACTGGAGCAAAAACACAAACGCTTAAGTAACAGCAAGGTTTTACTCGAAGCCGGTGTGTTTGCTTTAAATGCTCTTTACGAAGGGGAGCACAATAACGCGTCCAGCCTGGTTCAGTCAGCCAGCCAACGCTTAGCTGAAGCTGAAGAGATGGATACCGCGCTTTCTCCTATTAACCAGTTACTGCAACAGGCGAAAGTACACATTGAAGAAGCGGCGCTTGAATTACGCCAGTATCAGGACGACTTAGAGCTCGACCCGGGCGAACTCCAGATTATAGAAGACCGCTTAAGCGCCGCTATTCATTTAGCGAAGAAGCACCAGATACCCGGCTCGGAACTGAGCCAGCAACACAAGAAGTTAATAGATGAGCTTGATAATCTGGAACAAGCCGGTGAACAAGCCGAGAAACTTGACGAAGACCGACAGCAGGCCCGAAAAATCTACCGTGAGAGTGCCCTTAAGCTTTCCGCTAGCCGGGAGCAGGCAGCTGCGGAATTAAGTCAAAAAATAAGCAGCTCGATGCAAGAGTTGAATATGCCCCATGGTCGTTTTGTTATTCAGGTTGAACATGATGCCAGCGCCCGGGCTACCCGACTGGGTACCGATGAGGTCGAATTTCTGGTCACAACCAACCCGGGACAACCCATACAGGCGCTGAATAAAGTCGCTTCCGGGGGTGAACTTTCGCGAATTAGCCTTGCCATACAGGTGATGACCGCAACACAGAAAACGGTTCCTACCATGATGTTTGATGAAGTTGATGTTGGCGTCAGTGGCCCTACGGCATCAATAGTGGGTTCTATGCTTCAGGCTTTGGGGAAAACCTCTCAGGTTATTTGTGTTACCCACTTACCACAAGTCGCGGCTAAAGCTCATCAACAATTGCAAGTGAGCAAGTCAACGGATGGAGCCGAAACTGAAACCGCAGTGGTTGCGTTATCGAAAGAACAAAGAGTTGTGGAGCTGGCACGCTTATTGGGCGGCGACAAGGTCACCGACATGGCGAAAGCTAACGCGAGAGAATTACTCGCCAGTTAAATTCGTTCTATACTGGCGTTCGGGTAAGTCATTGTTTATCATCGACGCCAATACAATCAATTGAGATTAATTTTAATAGGTATTTCATGTCAAGATTTGGAGTTTTTCTAGTTGCCGTTATAACCTTAAATGGCTGTTCTCTTCTCGATAAAATGGTATATCGCATTGATATTCCTCAGGGAAATTATCTTGAGCAAGACGATGTCGACAAATTGCGTATAGGAATGACCGAAGAACAAGTGGTTTTTGTGCTGGGAACCCCTGTTGCGCAGAACAGTTTTGACTCTGACCGCTGGGTATACCTTTATAAAATGGATCCCAATTCAGGTGAGGATTACCGTAAAGAACTGGTACTAACCTTCAACGACAAGCGCTTGCAGGATTTTAAAGGCGACTTTGATAAACCAGAAGACTTTAATCAGGCACTGGATCAGTAACTCGCCTCGAAATCTACATCAAGGAGAATTATGGCGAACTCTTCACCTAACGATGAGGTCGTCCGTGTTGTCCGAAGTTCTGGAGACAAACGAGACTATCAGCACTTGACATTAGAGAACCAGCTTAAGGTGTTGTTGGTTCACTGCCCTGATAGCCAGAAAGCCGCGGCATCTGTCGCGGTAAATGCCGGCCACTTCGATGACCCTGAACATACTCAGGGTTTGGCTCATTTTTTAGAACACATGTTATTTTTAGGAAGCCAGGCGTTTCCTGAACCCTCCGCTTTCGGACACTTCTTAAATTTGCAGGGTGGCCAGCACAACGCCTGGACCGGCACTGAATTTACTAACTACCACTTTGACTGCAATGCTAATGCACTGCCACAGGCGCTGGAATTTTTTTCCGCTATGCTGAAAAAACCATTGCTGTCGGAGAGTTGGATAGACAAAGAAATAAGTTCTATAGAGTCGGAGTTTCGCCTAAAACAGAATGATGAACTCCGACGCTTGTATCAGGTTCACAAGGTTACGGCTAACCCAAAACACCCTTTCAGTCAGTTTTCTGTGGGCAATCTTAATACTCTCAGACACGATGAGCACGGTACCTTAAAAAGCAAATTGCAGCTTTTTTTTAATGAGCATTACGTAGCGCAAAGAATGCGGCTGGTCATTGCAGGGCCTCAATCTATTGCTGAACTTAAGCAATTAGCACACCGCTACTTCGCTGACATTAAGCAGCAACTCACTAAAAAAACTTCTATTAATGCTCCTCTTTATCGCAAGGAACAAAAAGGAGTATGGATAAAAGTTAAGCCCATCAAAGCAGCTTACCGTCTTATTTTGACACTACCGTTACCGAGTATCGACGCAGACTACCCGCATAAAACCACCAGCTTTATTGCGCATTTATTGGGCTACGAAGGTCCGGGAAGTTTATTTAGTTCGTTGCGTTCGAAGGGTTGGGTCAACTCACTTTCAGCGGGCGGTGGCATTAGTGGTAGTAACTTCAAAGATTTTAATATTAATATCCAGCTTACTGAGTCTGGACGCCACAGAGTTGAACAGGTTGTTCAGTGGGTTTTTGCCTATATACGAAAAATAGAAGCTGACGGGGTCGAAGACTGGCGCTACAAAGAGCGCCGTATTACCACAGAAATGAGTTTTCTTTATCAAGAGCCGACTCCGGTCGGAGAATTGGCTAACCAGCTCGCCGTAAACGCTTTTCACTATAAACCGGAAGACACTCTCTACGGTGATTATCGTATGGATGGGTTAAATCATTCCTATGCAGCCAAAACCCTGCAGCAGATGACCGCTGAAAATGCGCGTATTACTCTAATTGCTCCTGATGTCCGTACGACTGACGTCGCGCCGATTTATCATACGGAATATAGTTTGAACCCTATTAGCAAAAAACAGTTTCAGCTATTTTTATCAACACCGGATGACTTCAACTGTCAGCTTCCTAAGCCGAACCGTTTTCTCAACTCCCGATTTAAACCTTTACCTCTGGAGTCTGGTGGTTCTTTGCCAACACGATTAGAAGACAGCGCGCAGTTACAACTATGGCACCTGCAGGATCGTGATTTCCGGGTGCCCAAAGGGCATATCTACTTGTCCTTAAGGTTACCCGCGGTAACCAATTCAGCTTTTCACTTCGCTATCGCCAGATTATGGTCTGAGCTTATGATAGATGCGTTAAATGACGACTTGTATGACGCCGAAGTCGCTGGCTTGCACTTTAATATTTACCCGACTCAAAATGGCATAACGATACATACAACCGGGCTTTCTGCCGGTCAAATTCCGTTAATGCAACACCTTATCCGGCGGGCTGTAAAAACTCGTTTTGCAAGACGCCGCTGGCAGGATCTAAAGCAAAGTCTGCTAAGTAACTGGCACTCCGCTCATCAGAGTCAACCACTGAACAAGCTTTTTGCTGAACTGAATCAGCAGTTGCAATCCGGTTTATTTCGGCTTAGCGATTTAGCCTGTGAACTGGAGAAGGTCTCTTTCCGTCAGTTTACAATAGAAGTCGCTAAGCTTTTCTCCCCAGTGCATGTTACTGCGCTAGCTCATGGCGACTGGCAAAAAGACGATGCTCTGGAGCTGGGACAGCTTATTAAAAATAACCTCCCTGACCAGCGAAGCGTTCCCAACAGAAGACTTCCGGTTAAACGTGTCCGCGATTTTTGTTCGCAGCAATTAATTGTTCCTGCTGAACACTCAGATACCGCTATTTTGCTTTATTTTCAGGGCGAAGATGATACTTCAACCGAGCAAATCAGCTTTATGCTCTTGCAACAGTTAATTCATCAACCGATATTTCAGGCTTTACGAACCGAACAACAACTGGGTTATGCTGCCGGAAGCCAGTACTTTCCGGTACAACGTCTACCCGGAATCTTATTCTTCTTACAGTCCCACGAGTTTGATGCCGATAAACTTTATCAAGCAATACATGACGTGATTAACGTGCAACTTGCTGAGCTTGAGGATCTGACACTGAAAGAATGGCACCACGCTAAGTCAGTACTTAACCAGCAAATTAAGACAATTGATCGCAACTTAAGGGTTCGCAGTCAGAGACTTTGGGGCGCTATTCAACTCGCCGATACAGGGTTCAACCGCCAGCAAGAACTCCTCAGTGCGCTGGAACATTGTCAACTCAGTGACTGGCTGGAACGAATAAAACTGCGTTTAGGTGATAAATCGCAAGCGCTAAGGCTTCAAACCCAAACTCTGACCGAGTAGAATAGTCTTTGACAGTAAGTACCTCTCTCGTTATCTTAACGATATATTAACAATAAAGAGCTGCTAAAGTAGCCATTCAATAGGTTTGTCGTGAATTTTACATTGCCTATCAGAACATTATGCTCTGCTCTTTTTCTATGTATTTTGTTATCCGGAAGCTTTAGCTTTCATGTTTACGCACAGCAGTCCCCCACAGACAATTCAGTACATCAATGGACCTTTAATGATGGCTTACCCAGCAACCATGTAAATGCTATAGCCCAGGGGCCTGAAGGTTTCTTGTGGATAGCGACAGTCAGCGGCTTAACTCGGTTCGATGGCAGCGAGTTCAAAAACGGTTTAGCCTTATCTGAGGCGAAGAAGCATTTGCTTCCAGATGATATCGAACATCTGTTTTTTGATGCATCGGGTGCACTATGGCTCGGAACTCACAGCGGTCTGGCAAAACTTCAGTTTTCATCAGAACATGAGCTTCATACGTTCGATTTAGCGGGTCATCAGTCTGGTGAACAGATTCGTATAAAGCACATATCAGAAGATGAAAAAGGCCGGTTACTGATTGCTACAAGCAGATTAATTTACCGCCACACTCCCGGAACAAAGGTTTTTGAACCATTAAATCTAAGCTATAACGGCAGTCCCATTCAGCAAGTCAACTATATTTATCACGGAAAGAAATGGAACTGGTTAAGTACTGATAATCAGGGGTTATTTGTTTGGGACGGGTTTTCCAGCGAAGTTTTTGCGGTTAGTAAACAAAACCCAATTACAGAAAAAATACCGAGCAGCCAGCTTTATGCTGCGGTTCACTTTCAGAATCAGCTATGGCTTGCAACAGAGCAAGGTTTGATTCTGCTGGACAAAGATTTACGTTTAACCCCCCTTCCAGATTACCTTAACAACATAGAGAGAGTTAATAATTTAGCATTAACTCAGAACAATTCCGCAATTTTACTCAGTACGGCAAATGGCCTTTATGAATTACGAAATGGGAAGCTCACCCTGCTACATAACGCACCCGCAGCCGCAGCTAAAGAAATTACCCGGGGAGATGTTTTTTTCTTAACCAATAATCAGGGCGTATTTCAAATAGACACGCCTTTTGCTCCGGCTACCCTTGCTTCCAATTTCAATAAAAAGCAAAGCTCAGCAAGCATTAACATTCCGCAACTGATGCAACAAGTATCAGCAGCAATACAAGATGACAACGGTAACTGGTGGTTAGCGACAGAGTTAGGGTTAGTATTTTACGATACAGTCAATGAAGAAATCTCGGAGCTTAATCACTACCCTGATGCCCAGTTTGAGATCAATAAAATGCGTTTATTCGCAAACCAACTTTATCTTGTTGATAATTCCGGAGCCCTATATCAGTACGATATTATTAATAGGGACTGGAATTCACTGGTAACGTCAGCATTATCGGCAACGCCCGATAATTTGAACTTAACGACGTTTAACCATTCGCTTTGGCTGCATACAAAGACCGAAGCCATCGAAATAAACGCATTTGGACAAGTCTCGCAGAAAAAGGTAATTTCTGTCGATAATGAACCGTTAGACAAACCACCCCATATTGATTTAGAAAGAGTCAATAATGCTACATTTATAGCAGACTTTACGGTTCCGTTTTCAGCAGCTCCGGCAGAGTTACGCTATCGCTACAAATTGAGTCATGCAGAAAATAATTGGCAAACTTTAGAGAGCAACAGGGCATCACTGCAACTATCTTCATTGCCCTCCGGATCTCATAAACTAGAAGTTCAGGTAGCTTATCGCGAAGACCGTTGGTCGCCATCGGCTGTGGCTCAGCTTGACGTGCCCGCTCCCTTTTGGAAAACGCCTTTAGCCTGGCTCGGCTACATACTTATCATTATCCTGTGCTTGTTCTCGTACTGGCTTTATCAACGCCAGCGTCAGGCGAAAATGCGCCACGACCTTAAACAATATCGGCGGCAGGCTCAAGGCGTCCTATCCAGCCGTTACCAATGCTGGGAGTGGGATCTCGAGTCAGGAGAGCTGATACGACAGAATATCTGGGACAACTGCCCTGCTTTCTCTATTGACGGTATACGGCTAGGCCTATCTGGAGGCAAGTCGAACGTGCATCCGGAAGATCTAAAACGACTACAAAAAAGCCTTGAAGACCATTTAAGTGGGGAGTCTGAGTTGTTCGAATGCAGCTACCGGTTGGACAATCAAGGCAATTGGCTATGGGTATTAGATAGAGGGAAAATCCAAGTTAACAATGAACGGCGAACCATGTTCGGTACGCTAAGTGATATAAGTAGTCTGGTAAGCTCTGAAGAACGAATTACAATGCTGGCCTCTTCGATTACGAATATATCTGATGGAATTTGCATCTTCGATCGCTTTTTCCGAAAACGCGAAGTCAATAATGCGTTTGAACGAATTAGCGGCTTCAGTCGTGACCAGGTGCTAGGTCAGTTATTAACGCTTGAGTGTTATCCCGAAAGCTTTGTTAATCAGATAAAGAGGTCGGTAATTAAAGAAGGAACCTGGCGTGGTGAAATCACCGATGTTAAAGCCAACGGTGAAGAGTTCCTGATGGAATTAACTCTTGATGCTGTTAGGGATGATAACGGCGAGGTGTCACTCATTGTTGCCAGTTTTTCGGATATCACCGAAAGGCGCCATACAGAAAACGAACTTCGACGCCTGTCAAACACAGATACATTAACCGGACTGCCTAACCGCTCTTACTTTCAGGTCAGTCATTCAAATCTAGTCAGGAAAAAGGTTTCACATACTTTATTACTCTTTGATTTAGATGACTTTAAGAAAATTAACGACTCCTTAGGTCATGAGATTGGTGACGAACTTTTATGTCAGGTTGCCGAGCGACTCATGGATATTGGTCGTCGACAGGATACTCTTTACCGTCTGGGTGGAGATGAGTTTGGTTTGCTCATTGAAGACAGCGTGGACATTAACCTAATTGGCGATTTAGCCAATCAAATTAACCTTAAGGTGGCAGAGCCCTACTTTATTGAGCAGCATGAAATTGTCATTGGCAGTTCCATTGGCATTGTACTTTACCCTCACGACGGTCAGACTTCACAAGAGCTTTTACAAAAAGCCGATATGGCCATGTATCATGCGAAGCAGCGTGGCGGAAACTGTTATCAGTTTTTCAGTCAGTCAATGAACGAAAACGCGGTCAAACGACTTAAGCTGGAAAATGAATTAAGAGCGGCATTGAAGTCTCATAATATTCGGGTTTACTACCAACCGAAAATAGAAATACACTCCGGGCATATTGCCGGACTAGAAGCACTGGCTCGCATTGAGAGTGAAGACGGCTCAATGATTAACCCGGCAGACTTCATTCCTCTGGCCGAAGAAACCGGGCTTATCATTCCCCTGGGCGAAGAAGTTTTACGGCTGGCATGCCGTGATATGAAGCGTTTTATGGCCTGTCAGGGCTCCCCGAAGAGCATCGCTGTTAATTTGTCTGCCCGACAGTTTATGCAGTCAAGTCTGGCCTTGCAAATTGAGCAAATTTTACGTGAAGAGGGGTTGCATCCTCGCCATGTTGAGTTTGAGATAACCGAAGGCATGGTCATGAGCGACCCTGAACGCGCCATTACTATGATGGAAAACCTATCTGATATGGGTGTAAAACTGGCTCTGGATGATTTTGGTACAGGTTACTCTTCGCTGTCGTACCTTAAGCGTTTTCCTATGAACAGCCTGAAAATTGATAAAGCCTTTGTTGATGACATAACCATCAACGACAAAGACCGTAATATGGTCGCGTCAATTATTGCAATGGCACATAACCTTGGCCTGAAGGTTGTTGCGGAAGGGGTTGAAACTAAAGCTCAGTTACAGACGTTAAAAAGCCTCAAATGCGAATACATTCAAGGCTTCTATTTTGCAAAACCAATGCCGGCTGATGCGTTAATTGAGTTTATTGAGCAGCACAACGAAGTAGCTGCTCAGGTTTAACGTTACTAATAAAGGCTATTGATAAAAATTCCAACCATTTTCCAGCATTTGCTTCAACAAAGGCGCAGGCGTGTATCGTTCGCCACGTTCTGCTGCCAGCTTCTCTAGCTTATTCACTATCGTTTCAAGCCCCTGGCTGTCCATATAACGGAATGGCCCGCCAAGGAAAGGTGGGAAACCGATACCGAAAATTGCACCAATATCACCGTCGCGAGGACTGCGAATAATCTCTTCCTGCAAACAGTAAGCAGCTTCATTCAGCATGGGCAATAAACAAATATCAATAATTTCGTCCGCAGACTTGCTCTCGTTCGGATCAATATCCAGCAAAGAATACACTGAAGTGTCTACCGGCTTACCCTTTACACTCTTGCCGTATTGATAAAAGCCTTTTTGGTTTTTCTTACCTTTACGGTCGTCGTCAATCAGCTTCTCAAAAGCTTCAGGCGCTTCAAAACGATCACCCAGCTCTTTCACCAAGACCGGAGCCACTTTTGCCGCAACATCGATACCAACCTCATCCAGTAAAGTAATTGGCCCCACCGGGAAACCAAATTTCACTAAGGTTTTATCGATATGCTCAATAGGCTCTCCGGCTAACAGTAAGCGCGCAGCTTCGTTCATGTAGGGCGCAAGAATTCGGTTTACATAGAATCCGGCACCATCTTTCACCACTATCGGAGTTTTACCCTGCTTCTTGGCCAGAGAAACCGTTGTGGCTATTGTCTTATCGGAAGTACCCGGATGGGTAATAATTTCCGCCAACGGCATTTTATCGACCGGAGAAAAATAGTGGAGCCCAATAACCTGTTCCGGGCGCTTGGCTTTAGCCGCTATTTGAGTAATAGGCAGTGAGCTCGTATTAGTTGCAAAAATGGTCGACTCGTCTGCGTGCTCCTCCACATCAGCAACCATTTTTTGCTTCAGGTTAAGGTCTTCAAATACCGCTTCAATAACCACATCGGTACGCTCAAATCCACTGTAATCAAGCGAACCGCTCAGCATTAGCATGGTCTTTTCAAGCTCGGCCCGGCGCATATGCCGACGCTTCACTTTTTTATCTAGACGCTCGTAACTGTAATGTAATGCATGTCGAATTCCGTCTTCAGCGATGTCCTTGATACGTGCAGGAATACCTGCTTTAGCCGCCGTAACATAGGCAATACCGCCGCCCATCAATCCACCACCTAAAACGCCAACCCGTTTGACCAAATCAGGTTTAACACCATCGGCGCCGGTTTCTTTTTTCATTTCTGTGGTGGCAAAGAAAATCTGGCGCAGCTGATAAGACTCTGGCGTCATTGCCAACTCACCAAAGCTACGGGCTTCCTTATCCAGGCCAGCTTCGCGGCCACGTTCAACACCTTCACGCACCGTCTGAATGATTTTATCAATTGCCGGGTAATTGCCCTGAGCTTTCTTCTGCGCCTGCTCACTGGCCTTTTTAAAGATAATGTCACGGCCAAACTTGGTCGCCTCCAGCACTTTACTAATGCCCTTAAGTGGCGGCTTAGTTGATTTTGGCTTACGTTTTAACGCGTGCTCAACGGCAACATCCAACAATATGCTTTGGGGAACAACCTCGGTGACAAGTCCTGCTTTCAAAGCCTGTTTAGCACGCAGTTCTTTACCGGTCAGGATCATCGTCAGTCCTTGCTGAACACCAACCAGTTCAGGCAGACGTTGCGTACCACCACTGCCCGGTAACAAGCCTAATTTCACTTCAGGTAAGCCCAGAGCTGTCTTGCTGTTGTCGGTACAAACTCTTACATGACAAGCCATGGCCAGTTCCAGTCCACCACCCAGGCAAGCTCCGTTAATAGCCGCAACCACAGGCACATTTAACTGCTCGATGCGATCAAACATAGCCTGCCCTTTTCGCGCCAGACTTTCTGCATCCACGGCATTTTCACAACCGTCTATCATGTTGATATCAGCACCGGCAATAAAGGAGCCTGGCTTACCACTAATAAAAACCACACCTTTGACTGAATCATCGCTTTCTAAGCGATTCATCAAACTGCCAACTTCTTCGGCAAATGAGTCTTTTAAGGTATTCATCGACTCACCAGGGACATCAATCGTAATTACAGCGACGCCGTCGTCCCTAACTTCCATAGTGAATGCTTTATCCTGACTCATTATTCTGTCTCCACAATCATTGCTGCACCCAGGCCACCGGCAGCACAAGCGGTTGTTAAACCGACACCACCACCGCGACGGCGCAATTCATTCAAAGTCTGTGTGATCATTCTGGTACCGGTTGCGGCAAATGGATGACCATAAGCAATGGAGCCGCCCAGCACGTTAAATTTATCCATATCGATTTCGCCAATGGCTTTATCACGACCCAGCTTCTCTTGCGCAAACTTATCACTGGCAAACATCTTCATATTCGCCAATGTTTGCGCTGCAAAAGCCTCGTGCATATCAATAAGGTCTAAATCGTTTAAGCTCATACCCGCGCGGTCTAAAGCCACCGGAGTCGAATAGGAAGGTCCCATCAGCATGTCTTCTTCCACCTGTAGGGCAGCAAAGGCATAACTGCGTAAGTAACCTAATACCGGCAACCCGAGTTCTTTCGCGCGGCTTTCGGTCATCATCATGACAGCAGAAGCTCCGTCAGTTAAAGGCGTGCTGTTCGCCGCAGTCACTGAACCATGCTTGCGATCGAATACCGGCTTTAATTTCGCCAGTTTTTCTATCTGGCTGTCACCGCGAATATTGTTGTCGCGGCTCAAATGCTGTTTATAAGGCTCAGGGTAAGCCGTCATCACTTCATCACTTAACCAACCAGCTTCCCATGCAGCATGAGCCTTTTGGTGCGATCTTACCGTTAGCTCGTCCTGGTCTTCACGGCTAATGTTATGCGTTTTCGCCATTTGTTCCGCCGTTTGTCCCATGCTTAGTCCGGTACTGTATTCTGCCACGGCCGGTGGTACAGGCAGTAAGTCTTTAAAACCCAAGCGCTTCAATATAGAAAACCGTTGCCCTAAGGTTTTTGCTTTATTTAAATCGACTAGAGCACGCGCCAGACGTTTACTGACACCAATAGGTAATACCGAAGATGAATCCGCACCACCAGCTATGCCGCCACGAATATGGCCAGCCACCATAGCTTCGGCAATATTAACCGCCGACTGAAAGCTTGTAGCACACGCGCGGGACACACTGTAAGCATCAGTACCAACAGGCAAACTGGTTCCCAATACTATTTCACGGGCAATGTTAGGCGCTTCCGGCATTTGCACAACCTGACCAAACACCAGTTGCTCAACCCAGTCACCGTCAATACCGGTTTTATTCACTAATTCCTGAACAACCATTTTACCTAAGTCGACTGCGGGTATGCCGTGAAAGTCCGTTGCTTGTTTCGCAAATGGTGTTCTTATACCCGCCACAAAGGCAATTCTTTCGCCATTTACGGTTAGCAAGCGTTGTGCTGCTGTCATAATAAATCCTCAATTCAAAAACCAATACTGGTCTGACCACAAATTATGTTACAAATTCTAGCCCGTAATAGAGCAGATTAAAACCACCGTTTTCGGTAAAGTATGCTGTATAGATTGAAATTTCGGAACAAAGACAGCATTGTTGCTGTCATTGCTATGCAGTACTGACAGCATAGTCAGTTTTCGCTGATAACGACAGCCTGGAGTAAACATGACCGCGACAGCGTTTCAAAAGCTACAAAATTACCTGAATCGGCAAGTGCTTGGACAGCCGGACTTCACTCAAAACCTTTTAATTGCCGTATTGGCTGACGGCCACCTGCTGGTAGAGGGACCTCCCGGCCTGGCTAAAACCCGTGCAGTACAAGCTTTAGCAAAAGGTATTGAAGGTGACTTCCATCGGGTGCAGTTCACTCCCGACTTATTGCCCGCCGATTTAACCGGTACCGACATTTTTCGTCCCGAAACTGGACAGTTTGAGTTTCAACAAGGCCCTTTGTTCCATAATTTAATTCTGGCCGATGAAATTAATCGGGCTCCAGCAAAAGTTCAGTCAGCTTTACTTGAAGCTATGGCAGAACGGCAAATTACGGTTGGTCAACGTAGCTACCCGCTTTCTGATCTTTTCATGGTACTAGCAACACAGAACCCTCTGGAGCAGGAAGGAACCTATCCACTTCCTGAGGCCCAGTTGGATCGTTTTCTATTGCATTTAAAACTCGACTATCCGGATGCCGATACTGAACAGCAAATTCTGCGTCTAACCCGAGGTGAAGCCTTATCAGGTGACCTCGATATACCGACTCCATTAACACAAAAGCAGCTATTCGACGCACGCCACGAAGTTTTGCAGCTGTATTTAGATGACGCTGTTGAGAACTATCTGGTTCAACTGATTATCGCAACACGTCAGCCGCAGCGCTACGATCAGAATTTAGCGCAATGGATAGGCTATGGTGCCAGCCCTCGTGCCACTATAGCGCTGGAGCGTTGCTCCAGAGCTAAAGCCTGGTTAGATGGCCGTGACTTTGTAACACCTGACGATGTCATTAGTGTTTTCCACAACGCTTTACGGCACCGGATTATTTTAAGTTATCAGGCAGAAGCCGACGGCGTATCGCATGATCAGGTTCTTGATACGATACTGAAACTTGTACCGGCACCATAATGTTAAGAACTGAAGTTGAACAATGGCTTAAGCAGTTGCACTGCGATGGAGTCAGTCCCGGTATTCAGGAACTTCTTTATTATCGCAGCAAGATCAATGCTTTTGCGCGCCATCATAAAAGTCTTCCACGCTCAAGCCAGACCGGCCCCTTGCTAAGCAAAAGCCGTGGTCGCGGAATGGAGTTTGATGAAGTACGACATTACCAGCCGGGCGATGATATCCGTTCCATTGACTGGCGGGTAACCGCACGAACCGGTAAAGCCCACACTAAGCTCTATCGCGAAGAAAAAGAGCGCCCGGTATTTATCTGGGTGGACTTGTCTCTGACTCAGCTTTTTGGCAGCCAATTTGTGTTCAAATCTGTTCAGGCCTGCCATTTAGCCGCGGCACTGGCCTGGCAGGCACAACATAAGGGTGATCGTATTGGAGGGCTCATTGGCAATGGCTGGCAACATCAGGAGCTAAAACCTATAGCCCGGCAAAAAGGCGTTCTACGTTTGTGTCATGCGCTTCTGGAAGTTCATAATGACAGCCTGACCCGTTGGCAAAACAAACAAAAACAGCAACAAAACACGCTGGACGATAACCTAAAGCGGATACGACAACTGGTTAAGCCTGGCAGCAGCATTCATGTTATCAGCGATTTTTATAACGCCAGCGAACGCTTTATGGATGGATTGCGCGTACTTTCCCAGCATAATTCGGTTCGTTGTTTTGGGCTTTACGACCCTATGGAGCATGAGTTACCCCAGGGGTACTCGTCGCATCCACTAGCAATTACCGATGGTCAGCAACAAGTCAGTATAAATCTAGCTGATCAACAGCAAAGAAAAACATATCAAAATGCCGCCGAGCTTCGTTGGAGCAATATTCAGCAAGAATTCAG
Source organism: Idiomarina sp. H2 (assembly GCF_004364275.1). NCBI lineage: Bacteria > Pseudomonadati > Pseudomonadota > Gammaproteobacteria > Alteromonadales > Idiomarinaceae > Idiomarina > Idiomarina sp. H2. The sequence goes on along the minus strand of NZ_SNZY01000001.1, from coordinate 229,907 downwards.
GAAACGGAAGCTGGCTTTAACACCAATATCCAGTGCCTTACCGTTGGAACAGCAATGGGCAGAGGTAAAATAATGCAGCAACCGTCACTAAATAATCTTAATGATATTGTTGAGCCGGGAGCGGCGAGTTGGTGGCCGCCTTCGTGGCCGACAATTGCTATTGCCATAGCGCTTCTTGTCGGTACTGCTTTTTTTATTTTCTGGTTGATTCGGCGTCGACAGCAGTCGCACATACGCAAAATCGCGATCCGGCAGTTACAACAAGACAGAAACATAAGCATCGAAGAGCTTACGGTAATACTTAAGCGCACCGCGCTGGCATATTATCCCAGAGAATTCGTTGCGGAAAAACACAGTCGCCAATGGATAAGTTTTTTGCTCACTCCTCTGTCAGAAAAGGAAAAAGCAACTTATGAATCCTTGCTTAATGAGGCTAATAAAAACTTTTATGGCATTGCTGATAATAACTTTAATCAACAATACTACGAACTCGCTCACCTTTGGCTGAGCAAAGATTTGAGCAAACAACCCGGAGCCGAAGATGTTTGAATTTGCCTGGCCATGGATGTTTTGCCTACTGCCCTTACCCGCAATTATCTGGAAATGGTTTCCGGCCGTACGTAAAAATAGCTCGGCTATACGCCTTCCCAGTACTTACGGCTTAGTTAGCGGCAGTCAGAGCTCTGGTAAACGCTGGTTATTGTTACCGCTGATGAGTTTATGCTGGATCATGCTGGTCGCTGCGGTGGCTAAGCCTCAATGGTTGGGCGAGCCGCTAGCAATTCGGGCTGAAGGACGAGAAATTATGCTGGCTGTAGACTTATCTGGCAGTATGGAAATTGCAGATATGCAATTGGAAGGCCGCTCAGTGAACCGTCTAACTATGGTTAAGCACGTTTTGAGCGATTTCATTGAACGCCGCGAAGGTGACAGGCTCGGACTGATTCTATTTGCAGACACGGCCTATTTACAGACTCCCATGACTTACGATCGCAACACCGTAAAACAGATGCTTAATGAATCTGTACTCGGCTTAGTTGGCGAACGAACCGCGATAGGAGATGCTATTGCTTTGTCTGTGAAGCGCTTTCGAGACGACGAAAAGTCAAACCGGGTACTGGTACTACTAACCGATGGTCAGAACACAGCCGGTAACCTGCCCCCTGAGCAGGCACTTGAACTGGCTCAGGCTTACGATGTAACGATATACCCTATTGCGGTCGGTGCTGAAGAAGTAGTCGTTGATAGCTTTTTCGGGCAACGAAGAGTTAATCCAAGCCGCGACCTGGACGTACCTTTAATGCAAAGTATCGCTAAACAAACTGGTGGTAAGTACTTCCGTGCTCGCAGTACCAATGAACTCGAAGAAATTTATCAACGCCTGGACAAGCTGGAACCTATTGCTGGCGACCCTCAGCAACTAAGACCTCGAGTGAGTTTATTTTACTGGCCATTGGTAATAAGTTTTCTTCTGTTTATTGCGTTAGCCATGTTGCACTATCGACCATGGGGGAGACGTTCATGAGCGAATTTCACTTATTGCGCCCCTGGTGGTTACTGGCTTTAGTTCCAGTTGCACTACTGTATTGGCGTTTACTCTACAGTCAGAAACATCAGGCCGGATGGCATCAATGGCTCCCCGGGCACCTGTCAAAAGTATTGGTTAAGTCAGGGTCACAACCGTCTCTCTGGCCTGCCCACCGTTTTTTGTTAATTTCAGTTCTGGCAACACTGGCTCTTTGCGGGCCCACCTGGGAACGACTACCACAACCGGTTTACCAGCTTGAATCGGGACAGGTCGTGATTATGGACATGTCGCCATCGGTTTTAGCCGATGATATTGCCCCTAACCGTTTAACCAGAATGAGATACAAAGCCATTGATTTAGTCCGGGCAGGACTTGATGGTGATACCGGCCTTATTGCTTACGCCGACGATGCTTTTATCATCAGTCCGCTTACTGCCGATAACCGTAATTTAATAAATTTAATCCCATCACTGTCACCCGATATTATGCCGGCGCAAGGCAGTGAACCCTTGTTAGCTTTGAAGCTGGCTGACGATTTATTAAAAAATGCCGGCTACCCTCAGGGCGATATATACTGGCTTACCGACGGCATCAGTAGTAACGAACTCAACCAACTCAGTAGTTACTTGCGTTCTGTCGATCATAGGGTTTCTATTCTGGCGGTTGGTACTGAAGAAGGTGCTGCAATTCGCGATAGCTCAGGCCGTTTATTAAAAGACAACAATCAGGTCATTATTGCCAAAACTTATCCTTCACGATTATCCGATCTGGCTTCTATTACGGGAGGAGCCTTTTCATCAGTAACCGCCGACAATCGTGATATTGATAAACTCATAAACCAGGCACCACTGACGCGTGAAGGTAAAGACGGCGATGAACAACAGCAAGGAGACGCATGGCGTGATATGGGTCCTTACGTTGCCCTCTTTATCTTACCTATTATGTTGTTTAGCTGGCGTCGGGGCAGCCTGCTTAGCCCTTTATTACTCTCTATGTTATTGCCTTTAATCGGCTTCAGTCCCAATGTGCATGCTGCACAAGAATCCGTCTGGCAGAAGCAGTTGCTAAACCGTGAGCAACGTGCACAGCGTTTATATCAAGAAGAAGAATACCAACGGGCGGCTAACCTTAGCAGAACTCCGTTTCGTCAGGGCGCTGCTCTGTATCGCGATGGTGACTATGAAGCCGCCGCCGAAGCCTTTTCTCAAGGCGATTCGGCAGAGGCGCAATATAATTTAGGTAATGCACTGGCTAAGCAGCAACAATACGATGCGGCAATAGAAGCTTACGACAACGCTTTAGAACAACGCCCTGACTGGTCCCAGGCAGCCGAAAATAAGCAACTCGTTGAGCAATTGAAGCAACAGCAGGAATCAGAAGACTCCGGCGGTTCAGACGAATCCTCCAAGGAATCAGATTCTGATAAAAACGAATCGGATAAGAGTTCTGAGCAAAGTGGTGACGGCGAGGAACAACAAAATAATCAGTCCAATAACAGTGATGGGCCCCCTAATCCTGATGAAAGGGGTCAAGAGGATGGAGAGCCGGAGCCGGAACAAAAAGAACAGGAGCCTTCTCAAGAAGAACCCCAGGAGCAGCAACGCCAGGACACAAGCCCAGAAAGCCAGGAGGAATCCAGCCAACTACTTCAACAGAAGGTGCGCGAAGGCGAGATTGACCCTGAAAAAGCCCAACAACTGGAGCAGTGGATGAACCGGGTGCCGGATGACCCAAGTATACTGCTACGTAATAAAATGCTTCTGGAGAGCCAGAAACGGCGTCAGCGCAGAACCTCAGAACCCCAGGGAGACGATAAAAAATGGTAAGAGTATGGCGACACATTATCTTATTGATGAGCTTTTTACTTGTGAGCCAACTTGCTCACGCCGATGTCTCTGAGGTTACTGCTACGGTAGACCGTAATCCGGTTACGGCGAACGAATCCTTCGTATTAACGATAACCGTTGATGACGATGTTGCTAACGACAGCTTTTCGCCATCTAAACTACTAAAAGACTTCGTTGTAGGCAGAACATCGGTCAGTCGCCAGACATCAATGATCAACGGAAAACTTAGCAAACAGACGCGCTTTACAACCGTGCTTATTCCCCAGTCTGCCGGAGAATATAAAATCCCCGAAATTAGCATAGGTGGTGTCTCGTCGGCTCCTATTTCATTGCAAGTCCTGGAACCCGGCAACAAACAGGATAACGAACAGAAAATCGCTTTTCTGGAAGCTCGCGTAGACAATCAGCAAGTCTATCTGCAGCAGCCTATCACTTATGTTGCACGGCTATTTCTTGCGGCCGACTTGAACAAAGGAAACTTAATACCGCCTGAAGCAGAAAACGCCGACATTCAGCAAATTGGCAGGGATGAAGAAAGTACAGAAATGGTGAATGGCAGGCGCTATAAGGTTTATCAGCGTGTTTACCAAATAACGCCAAGCAAGTCAGGTTCTTTAAGTATCGCAGGCGCCCGTTTCGACGGCGAAGTTTTCACTCAAGGGCAACGCTCTATCTTTTCGTCTTTCTCCAACACACAGCCTGTCAGCACCATTGCTGAAACTATCGAGGTTGAGGTGCAGGCCGTCCCTGATAGCTGGCAAGGTCACTGGTTGCCTAGCGAGCTTGTCAGTGTTTCTCAATCCGTTTCGCCTGAGCAAGAAAGTTATACCGTAGGTGAACCTTTCACTATTTCCTATATGCTGACCGCTGTTGGTGTAAAACCAGAGCAGCTACCAGACGTTCGACCAAGCTTCCCCGATACGGTGAGAATTTATCCGGATGGCGATGAGACGGATCAATTTAGTCGCAACGGCGTTATTATCTCTCAAAAAACAATAAGCTTTGCGGTCGTCCCCAATCAGCCAGGACCATTAAGAATTCCGGCACTAAATATCCCCTGGTTTAATACCAAAACGGGCAAACCTGCATCGGCGGTAACCGAAGAGCTAAACTTTTCTGTCGCAATGGGTGACGGAATGCAATCTATTCCGAAGGCAAGTAATAATGCCGAAGCTAAAGCGACTGAAGAGCAGCAGCTAAATGATGAGGAAGTAACTCAAACTGAGGCGAAAACCCAATCAGTTGAATGGAATACCTGGATAGTTAGCTTACTCGCCCTGGTACTGATTGTTTCAATTATACTGAACGCGTACCTTCTCTGGAGTCGAAGCACAAGCTCTAAGAGCAAAGTATCGACGCGTAAAACAACAGAAGATAAACCTCACAATCTAAACAAAGACAAATTATGGAGAGAGTTTCAGCTAGCTTGCCGTAACAATAACGCACAAGAAGCAAAAGAGTTTTTGCTGAAATGGGCAAACCGCTATTTTGAACGCAGCTTTAATAGCATAACTGAGCTGTCTCAATATCTTTCAATAGAAAATGCATGCTCAAGCTTGCAACAAAGTCTTTATCAGCCGAAGGCTACCTCATGGCAGGATGGAAAAGTGCTTTATAAAGAAGTTAAGACCTCTATAGAAGCAAAAAAAAATATAACAACTACTAAAGACGTGTTGCCAAACTTGTACAGCAATAACGGATAAACTCACTACAATAGAAATAAAAAAAGGCTCAGACTTGTCACGGTCTGAGCCTTTTTTGCGATATCAACGTCTACGGAGTTGATAAACGTTTTATATCTGCGTCCGCTTTTAAGTTATTAATAAAGGCTTGCAACATAACCTGAGCCTGACGGTTCCGCATCTGACTCTTTAACTCGTCAAGTTGGCTGTCATCAGTACTTCCTGGAGAAACTTCGGTCAGTGCAACCACAGCAGCATCTCCATTCGGTAACGCAACCGTGTTAAAGACGCTCTCATCGCTTGCTGAAGGAGACATTGAGAATAGCTCACGTACAATAGTTCTTGGGTGCTCACCATTGTTACGCTGAATGCTATCTACCCAGACAATTTCGTCGCTCACCTCTTCACCCGCTTTCCAGGCTTGCATCCATTCATTAGCCTGCTCAAGCGCTAATTGCTGAGCTTTTTCTACGCGCAGTTCGGACACTATTTTTTCACGAACTTCGTCCAGCTCTTTTACTCGCACTGGTTGATGCTCAGTTACACGTACTACCAGTGACCGATCATCTGAAGTTTCAATAATATCGCTGTTCAACTTCTCTTTAATTAACTGCTCTGAAAATAGGTTATTGAGAACAACATCGTCGCTCAAGGGCGTTGGGGCTCTGTCACGAGTGAATAAATCGGAACGGCGTACAGTGGCTCCAATTTCTTCAGCAGCGGGCTCCAATGTGTCAGGTTGCTCAAAGCTAATTTCCGCCAGTTTCTGTTGTTTTTCAAAATAGCGATCTTCTGCCTTTTCGGTTAACAACTGTTGACGCACTTCGTCTTTCACTTCGCTAAATGGTGTTACTGAACCTTCGCGTAAATCGGTAAGTTTAATAATGTGGTAACCAAAGCTCGTTTCAACAACGTCTGATAAATCACCAACATTTTCTAACTCAAAAACGGAGGCATCGAAATCTTCATCCATCATTCCGGCTTCTATCCAACCTAGATCTCCGCCCTGCTCAGCTGAGAAAGTATCGTCTGAATAAGTTTGCGCTACCTCCGAGAAGTCCGCACCTTGTTTAAGTTCAGCAAGTGCTTCTTCAGCTTTCTTTTTAGCGTTATCAGTCTCGAACTCGATCAGAATATGAGAAACACGGCGCTCTTCTTCGGTCGAATATTGCTGCTGACGCTCATCATAATATTGACGCACTTCTTCATCTGAAATCTCAACTTCTGATTCAACAGCAGCTAAAGAGAGCTCAACATAGGCGACGCTGAGTTTTTCCTGAGTCCGGAACATATCTTGATTTTGCTGATAGAAGTTTTCGATATCCTGTTCTGCAATCTCTACCTGCTCTTCGAAACTTTTATTGCTTGCCACTAAAAAGCCGCCTGAACGCGACTGGCTTTGTAAGCGCATAAAGGCAATAGCTTCAGGTTCAAGCACGAACGCAGTCGCAGACAAGCCTCGTAGTAACTGATTTCGGGTCATATCCTGTTGCATCACTTTTGCGAAAGCTTCAGGGCTATAACCCGCATTACGCAAAGCCATCAGGTAAACATCGTTATCAAATTGTCCTGCTGTACGAAATTGAGAAATATCACGGATTGCAGCTTTTACCTGCTCAGGGCTCACTCTCATCCCGTTATCTTCAGCGTATTGCACTAAAAGCTCTTGTTCGATGAGTTGCTCTAATACTCCACTGCGTAAATTACGCATATAATCTGGATCGGAAGTAATAGCAGAAAACATATCACCAAACTGCTCTTGCAAGCGACTACGCTCATTTTCATAAGCACGATCGTAGTCACTACGAGGAATTTCTTCTCCATTAACTTTTGCGACAGCATCTTCTGTGTCACTAGTGATATAACCACCAACACCTGCTAATGCAAAAGTTAGAATGATTAACACAAGAATGGCCTTAGCAGTATAACTCTGCGAGCCTTCCCGAATCCGCTCTAACATAATAAGGCTTTCCTTATTTAACCTGAATAAACAACGTCACATTATAAGGTGATTCGTCTTAAAACTCACCATTCATACAAAAAAATAACCCGAGGTTTTATAAACCTCGGGCTACTATTATTATTCTTTAAAAAAAGCGCTAATGCGCTTTAATTAATTTACTGCGTCTTTCAGTGCTTTACCTGCTTTAAAAGAAGGAACTTTAGCAGCAGCGATCTGAATAGTCTCACCCGTTTGAGGGTTACGACCAGTACGAGCAGAACGCTCACGCACGCTAAACGTACCGAAGCCAACTAATGCGACTTGGTCATCTTTTTTTAGAGCATCAGTTACTGCATCGATCATAGAGTCCAGAGCACGACCAGCAGCAGCCTTAGAAATATCTGCACCTGCCGCGATTTTGTCAATAAGCTGAGACTTGTTCACAGTATCATCCCCTTAGATTGTTATTATCAAGTTTCCGTGGTTCCATTCGGATTTTAAAATGGGCCAGAACGGTTATATCAAGCTTGATTTAATTGTTCAAGCACCATTAGTCCAAATGGCTTTCCTATCCAGCTGTTCGTATGTCATACATGTGAATCAGCTATAAACTCTAGGCTACCACAGTCTTTTAGATTGAAAACCCTTTTTACTCACTTTTTAACGAAAAAATGCGGTCTGAAGCATGATTTCTCATCCGCAGACCGCATTCTAGTGCTTGAATATGACTTTAGTATTATATTGCTGGTTACTCCTTAACCAAAGCAACATCCAATACTTCATCAATCCATTTTACCGGCTGAATCACTAAGTCCTGTTTTACGTTGTCAGCAATTTCTTTCAAGTCGCGTTCATTTTCTTTAGGAATTAACACATGCTTGATTCCACCACGGTGCGCAGCCAGCAATTTCTCTTTTAAACCACCAATGGCCAGCACTTCACCGCGCAACGTAATTTCGCCCGTCATTGCTACATCAGAACGAACAGGTTTACCGGTTAACGATGACACCATAGCTGTCACCATAGCAATACCTGCACTGGGCCCATCTTTCGGTGTAGCGCCTTCTGGCACATGCACGTGAATATCGCGTTTTTCATGGAAGTCTTCCGCAATGCCCAGCTTGTCAGCACGGCTACGAACCACTGTCAGAGCAGTTTGAATCGACTCCTGCATAACATCACCCAGGGAACCTGTGGTGGTTGTCTTTCCTTTACCAGCTACATTAGTAGCTTCGATAGTCAGCAAGTCTCCGCCAACTTCAGTCCATGCTAAGCCAGTAACCTGACCGACTTGATTCGCTTCTTCAGCTTTGCCGTAATCAAACCGTTGCACGCCCAAATAGTCGCTAAGATTGTCGCCGGTAATCTCAACATGTTTTATCGATTTATCCAGCAAAATTTGCTTAACCGATTTCCGGCACAAGCGCGACAGCTCACGTTCGAGGTTACGCACCCCGGCTTCGCGGGTGTAATAACGGATAATGCCAATAATCGCACTGTCCTGAACCGTAATTTCTTTTTCTTTTAAACCGTTACGGCCAATTTGCTTGGTTAACAAATGTCGCTTCGCAATATTCAGCTTCTCTTCTTCGGTGTAACCCGACAAGCGAATCACTTCCATGCGGTCTAATAATGGCGCTGGAATATTCATACTGTTAGATGTCGCCACAAACATGACATCTGACAAATCGTAATCGACTTCAAGATAATGGTCATTGAAGTTAATGTTTTGCTCAGGATCCAGTACTTCTAGCAATGCTGAAGCCGGGTCACCGCGCATGTCAGCCGACATTTTGTCAATTTCATCTAACAGAAACAGTGGATTACGAACGCCAACTTTTGACATTTTTTGAATCAGTTTACCCGGCATAGAGCCAATATAAGTACGGCGGTGACCTCGTATTTCTGCTTCATCGCGTACGCCCCCTAGCGCCATGCGCACATACTCACGCCCCGTCGCCTTCGCTATCGACTGTCCAAGCGAGGTTTTACCGACACCTGGAGGACCTACTAAACAAAGAATCGCACCTTTCACTTTGGTGGTTCGTTGTTGTACCGCAAGATACTCAATAATACGTTCTTTAACTTTCTCCAGCCCGTAGTGATCAGCATCTAAAACTTTTTCAGCATGAGCTAAATCTTTCTTAATACGCGAACGTTTCTTCCATGGAACCGATACCATCCAGTCTATATAGCCGCGCACGACAGTCGCTTCCGCTGACATGGGTGACATCATTTTTAATTTTTGTAACTCAGCTTCAGTCTTTTTCTTCGCTTCTGCCGGCATCTTGGCGTCATCGATTTTCTTCTGTAACTGCTCAAATTCATCGACGCCATCTTCGGTTTCACCCAGCTCTTTCTGAATGGCTTTCATTTGCTCATTCAAATAATATTCGCGCTGGCTTTTTTCCATCTGTTTTTTAACGCGGCTACGAATGCGCTTTTCCACCTGCAGAATATCAATCTCACCTTCCATCAGAGCCATCAGATGCTCGATGCGCTCCCGAATGTCAGTAATTTCAAGAATGGCCTGCTTTTCTGCAAGTTTCAGCGGCATATGGGCAGCCATTGTGTCCGCTAAGCGATCGCCGTCTTCAATGCCGGACAGAGACGTCAGTACTTCCGGCGGTATCTTCTTATTTAGCTTTACATAGCCTTCGAACTGATTCAGTGCCGAACGAATAAGAATCTCTTCTTCTTTTTCCGGTAACTCTTCCGCGGCCAGATAATGAATACTAGCTTGAAAGTATTCTTCGTTATCCTGCAATTCATCCAGCTGCGCCCGTTGCTTACCTTCAACCAGCACTTTAACGGTGCCATCGGGTAGTTTCAGTAGCTGTAGAACTGTCGCAACTGTACCTACCTGATAAATATCCTCAGTAGTAGGTTCATCCACAGAAGCGTCTTTCTGAGCCGCCAGAAAAACTTGTTTATCTTCATCCATAGCGGCTTGTAAGCATCGAATCGACTTTTCCCGACCGACAAAGAGTGGTATCACCATATGCGGGTATACCACGACATCTCTCAACGGCAGAACCGGCATCGTTAATTGTTCGGTGCGCTCTTCGCTCATTAAATTCTCTCCCGACCTAGGTTTACTTTGTAATATGCGGTCTTTACCTGAAAGTTCAATCCTTGACAGAAAAAAAGGGCCTTTCCGGCCCTTTTTCGAACACTTTTAATACAGTTTCGGATTATTCGCCCGAAGCCTGCTTATTTTTCTGCTGATTCGCGTAAATTAGAATAGGATCGGATTCACCAGCGATTACCGACTCATCCACCACAACTTTCGCGACCCCTTCAATAGAAGGCAGTTCATACATAGTGCCCAGCAGAACACCTTCCACAATGGAACGTAGACCACGAGCACCTGTTTTGCGAGCCATAGCCTTTTTCGCGATAGCTCTTAAAGCATCTTCACGAAACTCCAATTCAACGTCTTCCATTTCAAACAAAGCTGAGTATTGCTTGGTTAACGCATTTTTTGGCTCACGCAAAATTTCAATCAACGCTTCTTCATCCAGCTCATCTAGCGTGGCTACAACCGGTAAGCGACCAATGAATTCGGGAATCAAGCCATAGCGAACCAAATCTTCCGGTTCCACTTTAGCAATGATTGCCCCTTCTTCACTTTGCGTCTTACTCTTCACTTCTGCGCCAAAACCAATACCTGTTCCGGTAGACAAGCGTTGCTCGATAACTTTATTCAAGCCAGCAAAAGCACCGCCACAGATAAACAGAATTTTTGATGTATCGACTTGCAGAAACTCTTGTTGAGGATGTTTCCGACCACCTTGTGGCGGCACAGAAGCAACTGTTCCTTCAATCAGTTTCAGTAAGGCTTGTTGTACACCTTCACCACTGACATCGCGAGTAATCGACGGATTGTCCGACTTACGTGAAATCTTATCAATCTCATCAATATAGACAATACCACGCTCTGCTTTCTCAACGTCGTAATCACACTTCTGTAAAAGCTTTTGAATTATGTTTTCAACGTCTTCGCCAACATAACCCGCTTCGGTTAATGTTGTTGCATCTGCCATAGTAAATGGCACATCCAAATAACGCGCTAAGGTTTCAGCCAGGAAAGTTTTTCCTGAGCCTGTCGGACCAATTAGCAGGATATTACTTTTGCCAAGCTCAACTTCCTGCTTGGCTGAACCGCGTAAGCGTTTATAGTGATTATAAACGGCTACCGACAACACCTTTTTGGCGCGATCCTGACCAATAACATAGTCATCCAAATGCTTACGGATAGCTTTTGGCACAGGCAACTCATCCTGATCCGGAACCGGAGACAGTTGATGAATTTCTTCTTTTAGAATGTCATTGCATAGCTCAACGCATTCATCACAAATGAATACGGACGGTCCTGCAATAAGCTTCTTAACTTCGTGCTGACTTTTGCCACAAAAAGTGCAATATAGCGGCTTATCGCCGTCACCTTTGGACTGATCCGTCATGCTTTTCTCCTAACTGCTCTGCGCCAACTCAGGACTCTTCGCCACGCTGACGTAAAATACCATCAACCAGGCCGTAATCGATTGACTCTTCTGCCGATAAAAAGTGATCGCGATCAGTGTCTCTGGCCACTTTCTCGTAATCCTGACCTGTGTTCTCCGCTAACATACGGTTTAAGCGCTCTTTCAGATCCAAAATTTGTTTCGCATGAATTTCAAAATCTGACGCTTGTCCCTGGAATCCCCCCAACGGCTGGTGAATCATCACTCGGGAATTAGGTAAACAATAACGTTTACCCTGAGCACCACCAGCCAATAGGAACGCGCCCATACTGGCCGCTTGGCCCATACATACCGTGCTAACATCCGGCTTAATAAAGCGCATGGTATCGTAAATAGCCATACCCGCTGTCACTACCCCACCAGGCGAATTAATGTAAAGGTAAATGTCTTTATCAGGATTATCTGATTCTAAAAACAGTAGCTGAGCCACAATGAGATTGGCCATGTGGTCTTCTACCTGACCACAACAAAAAATGACACGTTCTTTTAAGAGACGTGAATAGATGTCGTAAGAGCGCTCACCTTTCGAAGTCTGCTCGACGACCATAGGGACTAGCTGTGCCATTGGATCCTGAATATCGCTCGACATGTTTTATAAAGCTCCTGAAATAAAAATGGCTCGTATGAGGTCATACGAGCCATTAAACCAAGCTGTAGCGGGACCCGTCAAGGATTCCGTTACACTAGATTACTGCTGCTTCGGATTCATGATGTCATCAAAGCTCGCTTTTTTATCTTTAACCGAGGCTTTTTCCAACACGAATTCGATTGCTTGCTCTTCCAACGCTAAGTTACGAACTTGCTGCATCATATCGTTGTTTGACTTGTAGTATTCCACAACTTCCTGCGGGTCTTCATAAGCAGAAGCTGCCGTTGCGATGATTTCATCAACTTTCTCATCATCAGCTTTAAGCTCGTTACCACGAATCACTTCACCTAATAACAAACCAACTTTAACACGCTCTTTCGCTTGTTCTTCGAACAGCTCCGCCGGTAAGTCAGGCATTTGTTCAACATTACCACCGAAACGTTGAGCCGCTTGCTTACGCAACTGGTCAATTTCCTGGTCGATCATTGATTTAGGCAGTTCAACGTCGTTGTTTTCAACAATACCTTTCAGTACTTGTTCTTTAACTTTTGCTTTCACTGCGTTTTTCAGCTCACGTTCCATATTTTTGCGAACTTCTTCTTTCAACGCTTCAACGCCGCCTTCTTTCACACCAAACAATGCAACGAACTCATCGTTTAGCTCTGGCAGGTCACGTGCTTCAACTTTCTTCGCGGTTACCACGAATTGCGCTTCTTTACCTTTCAGGTTTTCAGCGTGATAGTCTTCCGGGAAAGTGACTTCAATAGTCTTTTCTTCGCCCGCTTTAATTCCTTTGATTTGATCTTCAAACCCAGGAATCATGCGACCTTCGCCCAGCTCAAGCGCGAAGTCGTCAGCTTTACCGCCTTCAAATTCTTCACCGTCAATAGAACCAACGAAATCCATAGTGACACGGTCACCCTTTTTGGATTTACGCTTAACTTCTTTCCAGTCAGCATGTTGTTTCTGCAACGTTTCCAGCATGTTGTCGACGTCTTTCTCTGTGACTTCAACAGCAGGCTTTTCAACTTTTACTTTGTCCAGGTTCTGTACTTCTACTTCTGGATACACTTCGAACGTAGCCGTGAACTCAAGATCTTTACCTGGCTCATTGACTTTAGGTTCAATTGCAGGTGCGCCAGCAGGGTTCAGTTTTTCCTGCATAACAGCTTCAAAGTATTTACTTTGCATGATACTTGACGCTGCACGTGAACGGGCTTCGCGACCAAACAGCTTTTGTAATACGTTTGGCGGAATTTTTCCTTTGCGGAAACCATTCACACGACGATGGCGATATTCTTCTTTTAATAAGCGTTTTACTTCGCTATCAATTGTATCTGCCGGGACTGTAACAGTCACACGACGTTCTAAACCTTGAGTTGTCTCTACAGAAACCTGCATTGCTTCATTACCTCGGTTTCAATCAATGAATGTTACTCGCATCAACTTATCATTATAAAAATGAGATACGGCAACGGCGTTGACCTTTAAAAATGACGCAGCATTATAGCGAGGTGACCGCCCGGAGTCGAGCCCCCGAGCGGCAATTTTTAGGCTTCACTTTAACGGAAGGAAAAATAACTAAGATTTATCTTTAAGCTCAAGGAGTAGATTGTTGATTTCGCCCAGTTTATCCGGTTTATCCCCGGCCATATTTTCTTGATCGGCGACTTCGGTTTCCAATTCATCATAACGCCACTGCGTCAGCACTTCGATTTTCTGCTCGTTTGAAAGCTCAGGATCATTTGCCACGTCTTGCGGAGAATCGAACGCTTCAGCGGGATTCTTTAAACTTTTCTTAAAGTCCATAACAATAGCTCCAGCCAAGGATTAACAACAAAATCTTTTGATTAAGTATTAGATAAATGTAGCAGTAGTGGCTGAAAAGAAAAAGGGGGAATTAGTGTAATGGTCGGCGATGCAGGATTTGAACCTGCGACCCCTTGGACCCAAACCAAGTGCGCTACCAAACTGCGCTAATCGCCGAAATACAGGATGTTACTTCAAAAGAAATGGGGTGGATGATGGGACTTGAACCCACGACAACCGGAATCACAATCCGGGGCTCTACCAACTGAGCTACACCCACCACTGAGTGATTTCTTTGGCGCGTTATGGCGCACCCGGCAGGATTCGAACCTGCGACCCACGGCTTAGAAGGCCGTTGCTCTATCCAACTGAGCTACGGGCGCATATCGAACCAATAAACCGTCAAGAGAATGGTCGGCGATGCAGGATTTGAACCTGCGACCCCTTGGACCCAAACCAAGTGCGCTACCAAACTGCGCTAATCGCCGAATTTCTCCGAAAGCCGTGTCATACGCAGCTTTTAAAAATACTATTGCTGGTCGACAACGGTGGCGAATATTACCTGCTGAAGACTGACCCGTCAAACTTTTTTTCGGTTATCAGTGCCGACTGGCTACTTTTGCAACAACCTGACGACTAAACCAACAACCGGTGACATTCAGGGCAGAAAAAAGTTACAATACAACTTATATATCACCTTGAATTCTCTCATCTTTGGGAACGTCATTATGCCAGCTCAAATTATCGATGGTAAAACCATCGCTGCCACTGTTCGCCAGGCGGTTAAACAGCAAGTAAAAGAACGCATTGATTCCGGATTACGCGCACCAGGGTTAGCTGTTGTTCTGGTCGGAAGCGACGCCGCTTCAGAAGTTTACGTGGGCAACAAGCGCCGTGCCTGTGAAGACGTTGGTTTTCGTTCGTTTGATTACGACTTACCAATAACCACAACACAGAAAGAACTTGAGAAGCTCATTGAAGATCTGAACGATGACGACGCCGTAGATGGTATTTTAGTTCAGCTTCCGTTGCCTGCGGGTCTGGATGCCACACCAATTTTAGAAAGAATTCGCCCGGATAAAGATGTCGACGGCTTCCATCCATTCAATATTGGACGTTTGTCACAACGTATCCCGGCTTTGCGCCCCTGTACCCCCAAAGGTATTATGACACTGTTAGAGCATACGCACGTTGACTTACACGGCTTAAACGCAGTGGTTGTCGGGGCATCGAATATTGTTGGTCGTCCAATGAGCCTGGAGTTATTACTGGCAGGAGCAACAACGACGGTGTGTCATCGCTTTACCAAAGACTTATCCGATCATGTCAAGCGTGCTGATATCGTTGTTGTTGCGGTAGGCAAAGCGGAGTTCATTCCTGGCGAGTGGATTAAACCTGGCGCCATCGTCATAGATGTAGGAATGAATCGCCTGCCCGATGGTCGATTAACCGGTGACGTGGAGTTCTCTGTCGCTGCCGAGCGAGCCGGCTGGATCACTCCTGTTCCCGGTGGCGTTGGCCCCATGACAGTTGCCTCGTTAATTGAGAACACATTGCAGGCCTGTGTCGATTATCACGACGTTCGTTAAATTTTATTGCTGTCGGTAGCCGCTTAACATGACATGTTGAGCGGTATTCGATAACCCCCACAACGGTTTATCAAATAAAGTACTTCGGCCTGCACAGTAAGTCGCGGCTTTTGAATCTGAGACTAAACTCTGTGTTGCCGCCAGAAAATCAGCAGCAATTGGAATTTCCAGTGGCAAGCACCAATAAGTTTCAATAACCAAAACGCGTGCCTGATGCCATTCCTCGGAGGCATTATCGCCAGCCCGTGCATGATAATGGTCAACCGAAATTTCCAGTACGTCTTTTTGCAATTCGTTATCCCAGCGCCAGTCCGAAAACTGGCGAAAATCATTAGTACTGGGTGACAGAACCTTTAATTGTCCAAAGCGCGAGAAATGAAGTCGCTGTTTAGCTATAGCCTCAGCTGCGGCGGCTATTTTGTTATCTATGTTCAGTTGTGGTTTTAAACCGGCCATTCCTGCCGCCAGCGTGTTCACCATGGCATTATTGTTACCATGGTTAAGACTTCCTGCTCTCACTGCATACTGATTCGCTACTGTAAGTGTTTGCTGCGCCCACCAAATAAAGAGAACCTGAACAAAAGTAAAAACGCAGGCGACAATAACAGGCCAAACGACCAGCAACTCAACACTCGCCTGCCCGGATTGTTTTTTCAATATTTTAACGGGGTTCAGAAAAGAAAAACCCGCTGCCGGAAAAGCAGCGGGAAGTGTTATGCTCAAGCGAGACAATAACATGAGGACCTCCGTGTCCGGTGTGCCGTGTCCTTCAATAGACACCGCACTATGTTAGTCCTGCTTTTATATTTTAACTATTGGCAAAATGAGTGTTTGCTCGTAAGCCTTTAACTACTTTTCTTCTACCTGCCATTTACCACTGCGGTAAAAAGCCTTCCAGCCCGTTTGTTTCTTCTTAATTTCAGTAACAACGTACTGTTCTTTGTTCTTTCTTGAAAAACGAACAATAGCATCATTACCGTCATCATCTTCTTTCGGGGCTTCAGCCAGGTACTTGAACTTTTCCGGTAAACGATCTTTAAACTTAGCCAGTTCTTTTACCGTAACTGCCCGAGTTTCTCTCGATTTAGGGAAGGTATTGGCCGACAGGAAAATACCGGAGGCACCGTCTCTTAGCACAAAGTAAGCATCCGACTCTTCACAAGGTAACTCAGGCAACGGCACTGGGTCTTCTTTCGGTGGCGCAGCTTCCCCGCTTCGCAGTAATTTTCGGGTGTTTTTACACTCACTGTTAGTGCAGCCGAAGTACTTACCAAAACGTCCCGTTTTTAACTGCATTTCAGAACCACACTTATCGCATTCAATGGTGGGTCCGTCATACCCCTTAATGCGGAAAGTCCCCTCTTCAACCAGTTGACCGTCACATGTTGGGTTGTTACCACAAACATGAAGCTTACGCTTTTCGTCAATAAGGTAACTGTCCATTGCGGTGCCACACTTAGGGCAACGCTTTTTGGCACGAAGCGCTTCTGTTTCGCGCTCTTCTTCGTCAGTCACCTCTATCGCTTCTTCGCCCGGTGTCAGGTTAAGCGTTTTGGTACAACGTTCTTTGGGCGGTAAGTTATAGCCAGAACAGCCAAGGAATACGCCCGTGGACGCTGTTCTTATTCCCATTTTACGACCACACTCAGGGCAATCGATATCGGTAAGAACCATGCTGTTCTCACGCATGCCGCCCTCAGTCGGTTCCAGTTCTGCTTTTTCCAGGCGCTCTTTAAAGTCTGCATAAAACTTATCCAGAGTCTCTTTCCAGTCACGTTTCCCGGCAGCAATATCATCCAGCGCCTGTTCCATTTCTGCCGTAAAGTTATAATTCATTAGCTCAGTGAAGTTCTCAATCAACCGATCATTGACAATTTCACCCATTTTCTCGGCAAAGAAACGACGGCTCTCCACCCGAACATAACCGCGATCCTGAATGGTAGAAATAATTGAAGCATAAGTTGATGGACGACCAATGCCTCGTTTCTCCAGTTCTTTGACCAGAGAAGCCTCACCATAACGCGCCGGTGGCTTAGTAAAGTGTTGTTCCGGGTTCAGTTTCTCCAGCTGTAATGCATCGCCTTTTTTCACATCAGGCAAGGTCGCATCACCGTCTTTTTTACTACTGGCCGGAGGCATCACCTTAGTCCAACCGGCAAACCGCATCACGCGTCCGCGAGCTTTCAATTCAAAATCGCCGGCGGTTGCCGTCAGGGTGGTACTATCGTATCGAGCCGGTACCATTTGGCAGGCCACAAACTGACGCCAAATCAACTCATACAAACGCTGCGCGTCTCGCTCCACAGAAGCCAGTGACTCTGACTTAACCTTCACATCTGACGGACGTATCGCTTCGTGCGCTTCCTGTGCGTTACTTTTTGCACCATAGCGAACAGGAGCGTCCGGTAAATAATTTTTACCAAAGTCCTTGGTAATTAATTCACGACAAGCATCGACAGCCTCAGAACTTAAATTGGTTGAATCGGTACGCATGTACGTAATGTGGCCTGCTTCATACAGACGCTGAGCCATCATCATGGTTTTCTTAACGCCAAAGCCTAATCGGGTACTGGCGGCTTGCTGCAGAGTCGAGGTAATAAAAGGCGCACTGGGTTTACTGGACGTTGGCTTATCTTCACGCCCGGTAATTTCATAGCCGGCTTTTTTCAGTAGTGCTAAAGCTGCGTCCGTTTCCTGTTTATTGGACGGACGGAAGTTCTTACCAGCCTGCTTCATCACCTGCATGCGCAGAGACTCGTCCGCAGGCGTGTTTAAGTCTGCATGAACGTCCCAGTACTCTTCCGGTACAAAGGCTTTAATTTCACGCTCACGTTCAACCACAAGCCTTACAGCGACAGATTGGACACGTCCTGCTGACAACCCTCGGGCGATTTTCTTCCACAACAAGGGCGACACCATAAAACCAACGACCCGATCCAGGAAACGTCGGGTCTGCTGCGCATTAACCCGGTCGGTGTTCAGCTCTGCCGGATGTTGAAAAGCTTCTTGAATGGCTTTTTTCGTTATTTCGTTAAACACCACGCGTTTATATCGCGAGTCATCACCACCAATAAGTTCCCGCAAGTGCCAGGCTATCGCCTCTCCCTCGCGGTCCAAATCCGTTGCCAGAATAATTTCATCTGACTTTTTGGCTAACTGTTTTAGCTCTTTAACGACTTTTTCTTTTCCCTGCAGAACCTCGTAATGCGCTTCCCAGTCATTTTCCGGGTCAACCCCCATACGAGCAATCAGTCGCTTATAATCACGTTCTTTCTGGTATTTTGCCTTAGCATCCGGCGACATCTTGCGTACTTCTGCAGCCGGCTTACTCTTTATTGTCTCAGTGGCACGGGTAGGCAGATCACGGACATGACCAACACTGGACTTAACGACAAAGTCCTTACCTAAATACTTATTAATCGTTTTGGCTTTTGCCGGAGACTCGACAATGACGAGCGATTTTGCCATAGAATAATCGTTCTCTTGTTGTAGATGACCGTGTATATACGTGCTAACAGTAACAATTACAAGTGCAATTGCTCTTTAGCGGCCTTTTTTAGGTATATCGGTTATCGCTTGCAGAAACAACCGCAACTCGGTTATTTGATAAAAATTCGCACAAGTTAAATAAACAGTCACAATTACGTTAGCAAGCCAAAGTCCAGAAAAATAAAGGCTTTCAAGGCCGTTTTAAAACAGTATAATGGCAATTAAGTTTCTATTTTTAGGTGCACGATACGTGCAGGGAGTATCGACAAGTGAGCATGCAACACTTCGAAGTCAACTATGACGGTTTGGTTGGGCCAACTCATAACTACGCTGGACTGTCGTTCGGCAACGTTGCCTCTTTAGCCAATGCAAAAGCAACATCCAGCCCCAAACATGCTGCCCTGCAAGGTCTGAAAAAAATGAAAGCCTTGCACGATATGGGAATGAAGCAAGGTGTGTTGGCGCCACAGGAACGCCCGGATATTTTTGCATTACGCCGCCTGGGCTTCCACGGTACCGATTCCGAGGTTTTATACCGTGCAGCAACCGAAGCGCCCGCCATATTTCAGGCCGTTTGCTCCGCTTCCAGTATGTGGACAGCCAATGCCGCGACAGTTTCGCCCAGTGCAGACACAGCAAATGGGAAAGTGCATTTCACTCCGGCGAATCTGACCAATAAGTTTCACCGTTCGTTAGAACCACAAACCAGTGGCCGTATTCTGCAGGCAATGTTCAATAATGGTCGTTATTTTGAGCATCACACCCACCTGCCGGACAATGAACATTTTGGTGACGAAGGTGCCGCGAACCACACCCGTCTGTGTCGTGAATATGGTCATGCCGGAATTGAGCTCTTTGTTTTTGGCCGTTACGCCTTCGACAGTTCTAAACCAGCACCTAAGCGCTTCCCGGCAAGACAGACTCTGGAAGCCTCTCAGGCAATTGCCCGGTTGCATGGTTTAAGTGAAGACAACACCGTTTACATTCAGCAGAACCCCGATGTTATTGACCAGGGCGTATTCCATAATGATGTTATCGCGGTCGGTAACCAGAATGTGCTTTTTTATCACGAGCAGGCCTTTACTGATACCGAGTCGAAATTAGCAGAAATTCAACGTAAATTCGGCGAACATCCGCTACATTTCATTAAAGTTGCTACAGAACAAGTGAGCATTCAGGACGCAGTAAATACCTACTTATTCAATACTCAGTTAATTACACCGCCCGACGGCCAAATGACCATTATCGCGCCTACAGAGTGCCAGGAAAACGATAATGTCCGTTCCTATCTTGAGCAGTTGACGCAAAGCGCTGACAGCCCAATTAAGCGGGTTGAGTACTTTGATGTGAAACAGAGTATGCGCAACGGGGGCGGTCCAGCCTGTTTGCGTTTACGTGTTGCTTTAAACGATGAAGAAATAGCGGGTGCAAACCAGAATTGCCTGATGTCTGACGGGTTATTTAATCGTTTGAATCAATGGGTAGAGAAGCATTACCGTGATGAGTTAGCAGTAGATGATTTACGTGACCCGGCGCTACTGGAAGAATCACGCACGGCACTTGATGAGTTAACACAAATTATGAAGCTGGGTTCGGTGTACCCATTCCAGCAAGACTGAGCGCCCAGCGCTCAGTCTTTTATTTCAGAATGAATTAATCGTTGTCGTTGTGAAGTTCGAGGTTGGCGTCTTCTGAGCCGTCACGATCGGACCTTGCAACGTCATTACGTGCCGCATGCAAACGATCTAAGTACTCCTGGCTCACATCACCCGTTACGTATTCACCACTGAATACCGACGTATCAAAACGTTTAATTGATCGGTTCTCTGCTCCTACTGCTTCAATTAAGTCGTCAAGATCCTGATAAATGAGACCATCAGCTTTAATTATGTCACGAATTTCCGTTGCTTCACGTCCGTGACCAATCAGCTCGTTAGCGCTTGGCATATCAATGCCGTAAACGTTCGGGAAGCGAATTTCCGGAGCAGCTGAAGCAAAATATACTTTCTTCGCACCGGCTTCACGAGCCATTTCAATTATTTGCTCTGACGTTGTTCCACGTACAATTGAATCATCAACCAGCAGAACGTTCTTACCACGGAATTCCGCGCTAATGGCATTTAACTTTCGGCGTACTGATTTACGTCGCTGAGTCTGTCCCGGCATAATAAAGGTACGACCAATATAACGGTTTTTCACAAAGCCCTGGCGATAAGGTAAGTCCAGCACGCTGGCTATCTCTAAAGCGATATCACAGCTGGTTTCAGGAATTGGAATAACCACATCAATATCGAGTTCGCCGTAATCACGCTTTATCTTCTCGCCCAGCTTACGGCCCATATTAACCCTTGATGCATACACCGAAATGCCATCAATAAACGAGTCGGGACGCGCAAAGTACACGTACTCAAAAATACACGGACAATGTATTGGCTTATCAGCGCACTGACGAGAATACAGCTTGCCATCGTTTGTAATATAAATAGCTTCGCCAGGCTCGACATCGCGCATATATTTAAAACCGGTGCCGTCAATGGCAACGCTTTCAGAGGCAACAATGTACTCTTCGCCGTCTTCGGTATCACGTTTACCCAGAGCTAAAGGACGAATGCCCCATGGGTCACGGAATGCAACCATGCCATGACCCAGAATCATGGCTACCACAGCGTAAGAACCACGAACCTGACGGTGAACCGCGGTCATGGTGCGAAAAACGTCTTCTTCGCTCAGCGTTAAACTCTCGTTTTTATCCAGCTCATTGGCAAAAATGTTCAGCAAAATTTCCGAGTCGGAGGTGGTATTAATATGACGACGGGCCGTTTGAAACAAATGTTCCTGAACGTCAGCAGCATTAGTTAAGTTACCGTTGTGCGCCATGGCAATACCAAAAGGCGAGTTAACATAGAATGGCTGCGCTTCTGCTGAGCTCGAACTTCCGGCCGTAGGATAACGCACATGACCAATACCGACGTTACCCGACAAGCGGTGCATGTGACGCGTATGGAACACATCCCGCACCAGTCCGTTGGCTTTTCTTAAACGCAAAGTACAGTGTTCATCAACTGTCATAATACCAGCGGCGTCCTGGCCACGATGTTGAAGCATAGTTAACCCATCGTAAAGCGCTTGGTTAACGGGTTGCTTACCAACAATACCAACAATACCACACATGTCTTTTCACCTTTTTATACAGGTTGAGGGACTAAAAAACTGGAGCTGTTTTCCAGGTAACTGAAAAACCACTGAATAAATACACCGAAATGGGGAATTAACACGGACTCCTTCCACCAGTCACTGGAAGATAAGGTAGTAAAGGAGTCGATAAAGAATAATAACGCACTGACAATTAGCACTCCGCGTAAGGCACCAAAAACCAGACCAAGTACCCGGTCGGTTCCGGACAAGCCGGTGTGATGGACTAATTGAGAAAGAATATAGTTGATAATAGCGCCCAGAATAAGTGTCGCTACAAATAGTGCAGCAATAGCGGCTGCGTTTCTGACCAACGGGTCCCCAATTTGGGTAAAGTATACCGCAAGATCTTCGTAGAACTGACTAGCGATGAAAAAAGCTGCTATCCAGATGGCCAGAGATACGGCTTCTTTAACGAATCCTCTTACCAGGCTGATAAGCGTAGAAAGGCCAATAACAATGATAATGGCGTAGTCAATCCAGAGCATAGTGACTCACAATTGCTGAGCTAAAGACGCGGGCGATTTTAACAGAATGCGATTCATAATGTGATTTCTTTTCGCATATATTGCAAAACTTATGGCCGGTAGGTAATGACCTTACCTTCAAGGCCAGTTAGCTCTTTTAACGGCGTCAGTTGCTTTTCTAGTTCTGTTTTTGATGTATCCGGACCAACCAATACACGGATCAAAGAACCTCCGGACGTCTCTTGAGAGTATGCGGCAAAGCCTTTTGCCTGTAGCTGTGAAATAAGCCGCTTAACACTATCTTCCTGACTAAAAGCACCTAACTGAATAACCCAGGCTTTACCATCGACCGCGAACTCGGCTGGCTCACGTGGTGGAGCTTGTACGTTGCTGTCCTCCTGAACCGAAGCGGCCTCATCTGCCGTTTTCTCAACATCTGATGATGCTTCTTCAACCGTAACGGGTTCTGCTACAGTTGTATCTGATAGAGTTTCCGGCTTCTTCAGCTGCTCCTCTACTGCGGGTTTTAATGGAATGGTTTCCATTGGTTCCACAGGCTCTTTCTTTTCGCCATCAAGCACATCTGGAATAATGATCACGGCTAACGCCACAAGTATTAAAGTGCCAACGAGACGATTTTGTAGAGGACTGGACAAAGCTCAAGCTCCTTTTAGATACGCGTTAATTCTCGCTACAGTGTAAAACGAGCCGAAGCCGAAAACCAGAGCTTTGCCGTCATTCATTTGCCATTGCTGCGCTGCTGTCACTGCTGCTGCAAACGCCTGCTCCACCGATTCAAACAGATAACAGGATTCTGTAGGTAATTTAGCATTGATCACCAAGTTATCAGCAGTTTCACCACGCGGCTCTGACAGTGAGCCAAGATACCAGGCAGAAGCCTGAGAACTCAAGGCATTAGCGACACCGGCATGGTCTTTGTCACTTAACATCCCCACAACAGCAAAAATTTTATGTTGTGGATAAAATCTATTCAAATAGCGACTAGCATAAACTGCAGCCTGCGGGTTATGCGCAACGTCCAGCAAAACTTCAATACCATTAACGGTATCAGACTGCATTCTCCCAGGTAAACTTGCCCGAGTAATACCTTCACGAATAGCCGATAAGCTGACTGGTAACGGCAATTGTTCGATAGCCGCAATGGCTGTTGACGCGTTGATAAGAGGCAGTTTTGGTAACGGCAAGTCATTCAATTGGGTGTTCTGACTACGATAACTCCAGCTTTCATCGTATTCGGTACGATGAAAGTCACGCCCGACTTGATAAAGCCTAGCCCCGATGCGCTCCGCGCTTTCTGCAATACTGGCCGTTGGACTTGCTTCACCACAAATTAATGGCTTACCCGATCTGGCAATACCGGCTTTTTCATACCCAATGTGCTCACGATTATTTCCGAGAAAAGCAATGTGGTCGATGCCGATACTGGTGACCACAGCCACGTCTGCGTCAACACAGTTAACCGCGTCTAGACGCCCACCCAGGCCTACCTCAAGAATAGCGACATCCGGAGACTGGCGACCCATTAACCAAAGCGCCGCTAACGTACCAAACTCAAAATAAGTTAATGACGTATTGTTACGAGCCTGCTCAATAGCATGAAATGCTTTAACGTGTTCGGAGTCCGGCAATTCTTGCGCATTAACCCGAACTCGCTCGCGATACTCGGTAATATGCGGTGAAGTATAAACGCCGGTAGTGTAACCTGCCGCTTGCAGAATCGTTTCCAGATAGCAAACTGTTGAGCCTTTACCATTGGTTCCGCTAACCGTTATGACTAAAGCTGCCGGCTTTAATACGCCGGCATTAGCAGCCACTCTGGCTACACGCTCCAGACCCATATCGATATTTTTCGGATGAAGTTTTTCGAGGTAGGTCAGCCACTCCTGCAGTGATGCAGTCACTGCAGGAGCTGATGAGGATATCTCCGCCATTACTCGTTTACACTTACTTCCGTAGCTTCGGTAGAAGGTAAGTTTTGCATTTTCGCCAACAAACGGGCAACAGTATCGCGCATATCACGACGGTCGGTAATCATGTCGATAGCCCCATGTTCCAGCAGGAACTCAGCGCGTTGAAAACCTTCCGGTAAGGTTTGACGAACCGTTTGTTCAATAACCCGAGGTCCGGCAAAGCCGATGAGAGCTTTTGGTTCAGCAATATGAATATCGCCCAACATTGCCAGACTCGCAGAAACACCACCCATGGTCGGGTCGGTTAATATCGAGATGAACGGCAGGCCTTCTTCGCTCATACGAGCTAAAGCCGCAGAGGTCTTAGCCATTTGCATTAACGACATCAGAGCTTCCTGCATACGAGCACCGCCGGAGGCAGAGAAACATACCAGCGGAATACGATGCTTAAGGCAGACTTCGGCAGCCAGTACAAACTTAGCCCCTACCACCGATGCCATGGAGCCGCCCATAAAGTTAAAGTCAAAGGCAACCGCGACTAGAGGAACGCCTTTTACGGTACCTTTCTCGGCAATTAGGGCGTCGTTCTCACCCGTGCTTTTTTGCGCGGCAGCAATACGGTCTTTGTATTTTTTGGAATCTTTAAAGCGCAGAACATCTTTTGGCTCTAAATCTGTGCCTATTTCTTCGCGATTGTCTTTATCCAGAAAAATATCTAAACGGCTGCGCCCGGTAACCCGCATGTGATGATCACACTTAGGGCAAACATTAAGGCTGCGTTCTAAATCAGCCTTATAAATAATATTGCCACAGGCCGTGCACTTACTCCACACGCCCTCTGGAACGCCACGTCTTTTGTTAATTTTTGGCTTCGCAAGAATTCTTTCTATCCAGCTCATACTATTCCGCCCAAAGGCTGTTATTAGTCAATTTGATGTAGCTTACATGGTACCACAAATGGGTCAAGCAAAGAGGTCATAACAGTGACTCTTAATCGCCTAGCCACAAAGGTCCCAGTGGAGCCTCCGGTATATTATAGTGTTCTGGGTAAGTTACTGCCACCAGGTAAAGTCCGCCGGGTTTCGCTGTAGCTGCGGCCTTGGTGCGGTCTTTTTCTCTTAGCAGTTCGCCAATCCACTCCGGCGGCTGCAAATGCTGGCCAACAACGATCAGGCTGCCGACGATATTGCGCACCATGTGGTGCAAAAAGGCATTCGCAGAAATATCCACGATAATATAATCGCCACGGCGTTCAACTGTTAAATCGGAAACCTTGCGAAACGGCGTATGCGACTGGCAATGAGATGCCCGAAATGCAGTAAAGTCGTGTTCACCAATAAGCGCCTGAGCGCCTTCTTGCATAACTTCTGCATCAAGTGGCTGATGATAATGACTGACCCCGGCCGAGTGGATACCCGGACGAAATCTGGTATTAGCAATAATATAACGGTAACGCCGCGACGTCGCACTAAAACGGGCACTGAAATCACTGTCAACTTCCTGCGCCCAACGCACAGCAATACCGGCCGGTAAATTACTGTTCACGCCTAATGTCCAGGCGACATCAGCTCTTGGTACCGGGACATCAAAATGCACTATTTGTGCAGTGGCATGAACGCCAGCATCTGTTCTGCCAGCGCAGGTTACCTCAACAGGCGCATTCGCTATTTTACTCAAAGCCTCTTCAACACACTGTTGAACACTGGCTACTTCACGTTGTCGTTGCCATCCATAATAACGACTGCCGTCGTATTCAAGGCATAAGGCCATTCGCATACTACTTTATCCTACGAATCTAGTTTTTGTTGCAGCGTCTTAGCTTCATTTGCCAGCGCTTCATCATCACCTTCTGCTAATTGCTGAAGAATCTCCCGTGCTTCATCCTCTTCGCCCATTTCAATATAGGCTCTGGCCAGGTCAAGCTGACCCGCCGGATCATCATCTTCTGGAGCACCTTCAGCATCTCCCGATTCATCATCCGGTAAAACGTCTTTTACTGCCGAGGACTGATAGCGATCGCTGTCTTCGTCTTCCTCATCGGCGTCCGCCATTAAGGAGTCAATATCCACAAATTCATCATCGTCGGTAGCACTAAACGCGTCAGTTTCGGCTTCCTTTTCGGTTTCGTCTTCTTCTGTCGCCAGCTCATCTTCATCGGCAGTGTTATCTGCGTTATCAGTACCGCCAAATAATGATTCTAAGTCTTTGTCAGCTTCATCTTCAGCCTGATCAAGTTCCGCATCGTCGTCGGGAACTTCTTCTTCAAGATCATCCAGATCGTCCAGCGACTGCGTCAGCTCATCCGACTCTTGCAGCAACTGTTCCAGATTATCCTCTTCGGTGTCCTCTTCTACAGGCTGGCTCTCCTCTTGCGAGGTTAGCTCGGTTTCTTCAGGTTCAGCAGTCTCTTCTGGTTGAACCTCATCAGCGTCTGGTTCATCTGCTGCTTCGGAGCTGTCTATTTCTGTGCTTTTCGCTTTCTCACCTTCCGGCTCATCGGCTTCGTTTTCTGCAAGACCTAATTCAGCGAGAACATCATCAACTTCGCTGTCGTCAAAGTCATCCGGCAACAAATCATCGTTTTCTTCATCAGGTTCGCTTTCACCTTCGTCCGGCTTTTCATCAGCCGCAGGCTCATCATCGCTCTCAGCTTCTTCAGGGGTTTCTGAAGGCGCGTTGTCGGACAGAATGTCATCGATATCGTCGACATCCGCTACTGCAGACTCTTCTTCTGTTGCTTCACCTTCTTGCTCAATATTTTCTGAATCAGGTTCATCAGCGTCTACACTTGATGACTCCGGCGACTCTTCTTCATCATTGACGGAAAGGTCAATGGCCTGTTCATCGTCGTCGTCGGCTTCGCCAAACAAACGGTCCAGCTCATCCTGAGACAGTTCACTAGACTCTTCGTCTTCTTCATCCGGCAACACAGCCTGATCATCATCATCCAAATCGTCTTCTACAGCCGGTTCAGCTTCTGCTGCCGGTTTTGGCTCTTCCTTCTTGGCATCGTCTTTTCCATCATCAAGACGAACGCTCAAATCAGCGGCTTCCGGTTCGCTCGAGTTCCCGGTTAACTCGGCCTCTAACGCACTTAAGTCGTCACCTTCATCGTCAGCACTTTCTTCACCGTCGATATCGAATAAACCATCCGTACTGTCGTTAGGCACATCACCCAGCAATTCTTTATCGAGTTCAGCCGCGGCTTCTTCTTCGGTGAGCTCTTTACTGGTTTTCTCTTCCTGCTCTTCATCTTCCTCTGCCGGTTTCGTTGAACGGCGTAAAAAGAAGAAAACAATAAGACCGATAATGAGCAGAGCCGGCAACACCGATACAAGCAACATATTCAGAGGGCTTTGCAGCCAGTCGGAAAAACCTGACTCCTCCTCCATTTCTTCCCGGGCTTGCTGTTCAAGCAACTCTCGCTGTTGAGCTAATACCTGTTGAAACTGAACTTCCAGCTCATCGGTTTTGCTTACATTACTGGCGAGCTCATCTAAACGCGACGCTAACGAGTCAATACGCTCCTGCAGAGACTTATTCTCTCCATACATGCGTTCAACCGCCTGCATAGACTGCTGCATATCAGAGCGTAGCTCCTGAAAATTTTGTTCCTGACGCTGTTCAACTTCCTGAATGGTTTGTTCAGCTTTTGCCCTGGCTTGTTCCAGTAACTGTTGCTGTTCAGCGCGAGTTTTCTGGGTGTCCTGCCGAGCTTGCGAGAGTTGTTGAGACTTGGTTTTTAATTGGCTATCTACCACGACTTGCCGACGAGCCGCTTCGGGGTTAACCATTTTGATTTCTTGCAAGGAAGGTATACGCAGGTAAAAACCATTGAGCATGCGGTTCATATTACCATCGACGAAGGCATCGTCATTAGCCTGCACAATAGCAACCATAGTCTGATACTGGGTCACACTGGAGTGTGGCTTATAACGCCGCGCAATATCCCACAAGGTGTCGTTGCTGCTTATAGGCCCATAGCGCTCCTGGCCGATACGAACATCGGTTGCTTCTGAGCCTTTCTCGCCTTTTATAACGACGCCATCCTGCCAACCTGCTGCAGCGACAGTCATACTGCCGGACAACACCATGGCTGCCAGCGAGAAGTATCTCAGTACCTGCACTATCTTGGTTTTTCTCATCCTTTAGTCTCTGCCCGCGCTTTGCTCTTATCTTTAACGGCGTTCGTTAAAAAAACTTTATGACATACAGCTGCTGAAATTACCAGTAATCACGAATTAAAGTTTCCGCAATTTGTATACTGTTGGTTGCCGCGCCTTTGCGTATGTTGTCCGATACAACCCACAGGTTCAGTCCATTAGGGTGGCTGATATCTTCCCGTACCCGCCCTACAAAGACATCGTCATTGCCAGCAGCATTTCCCACTTGAGTCGGAAATTCCTCGCGCTGTTCCATTAAAGTAACACCAGGAGCCTCACTTAACAGCTGTTTTGCATGCTCAGCGGTAATTGGCTGCCGCGTTTCGATATGAATGGCTTCTGCGTGTCCGAAAAATACAGGAACCCTTACCGCCGTAGGGTTAACCCGAATACTGGGGTCATTAAATATCTTTTGGGTTTCCCACACCATTTTCATTTCTTCTTTGGTGTAGTCATTCTCCTGAAAAACGTCTATTTGAGGAATGCAGTTGAAAGCAATTTGTCGACTGAAGTTCGCGACCGTCGGCTGCTTGCCGTTTAAAAGTTCTGCAGTCTGCTTTGCCAGCTCTTCCATCGCCTCTTTACCAGCACCGGATACCGACTGATAGGTGCTGACATTTATGCGCTCAATGCCAACCGCATCATGAATAGGCTTAAGTGCCACCATCATTTGAATGGTCGAGCAATTCGGGTTAGCAATAATATTGCGGTTTCTGAAATCGGCTAGCGCCCAGGCATTAACCTCCGGCACCACCAAAGGAATATCCGGCTCGTAGCGATATTCAGAGGTGTTATCAATAACCACACAGCCTGCTTCAGCAGCTTTGGGGGCGAACTCGCGTGAAATTGAACCGCCCGCTGAAAAGAACGCGATATCAGCATTAGACCAGTCGAACTCACCAGCATCTAACACTTCTATTTCTTCGCCATTAAAATCAACTGTTGCGCCAACAGAGCGGGCACTAGCTAAAGGGAAAAGTTCTGCCACCGGGAATTTTCGCTCAGCTAAAATTTCTATCATTTGCTGGCCCACTAAACCTGTTGCACCTAATACAGCAACGCGAAACCCATGTGACATGCTAACTCCTTACTTAGACAATAGCCGGGCACTAAAGCCCAACTGTAAAAACTGGATATATTGCTCGCTATTATGGCATGTAACGACCTGATTAATGAACTCTCTGCGCGGGCTTTCTTTGCGATAATTGCGTCGTAAACTATCAAAACCTTCGGTAGTGAGACCCTGTTGTCGGAAAAGTTCATCGTCCCGGAACAAGTCGTAGTGTTCTTTTGCCCACAAATTAAGACTTTCCAGTGAATTCAACTCATCGGCATCACGTTCATTCCAGGCCTTCCCCGGCAACACATCAGACAAAGTCTTATCGGCGGGCTTACCAAAGTGTTCCAGCAATGCATTTGAAATCATTACCGCCCCGCCGACTTTACCTTCCAGACTGTGTCCGGCAATGTGTGGAGTTGCGATATCAACATAAGGCACTAAGCCTGACAATACTTCGGGTTCATTCTCCCATACATCCAGCACCAGCGATGGCCGCTCCCCCTGCTCTACACGCTCCAGTAAGGCATTATTGTCGATAACCGCACCCCGGCTGGCATTAATTAGTAACTGCTGCGAATGCAGTGACTGCAATGCCGTATTTTCAAACAAATGCTGAGTCGGGAAATCGCCGTCCCGCGTCAGGGGGACATGACAGGAGATAATATCGGCCGTTAGTACACGCTGCCAATGGTCATGCACAAACTTAACGCCTTTTTTACACAAGGGCGGATCATAATAATGAACATTGAGTCCCAGAGCTTCCAGCCTTTTTCCCGCCGCTTTCCCCGTATGCCCTGCACCAACAATAGCAACATCGATTTCGTCAGCTATATACCGGGATTTGCCATTTAACCAATTGAGCACGGCGCACAAAACATACTCACCAACTGACTGCGCATTCGCCCCCGGCGCGTGTGCAAAGCCAATGCCTCGCTCTTCTAGAGCCTGAAGATTGATATGCTCAGTGCCAATGGTTGCGGACGCAACAAACTTAAGTTCGGGAGCTTGTTCTAAAAGTACTTCATCAACTTGAGTCACAGAACGCACGAGTAAAGCATCAGCTTCTGCCAACAGTTTCTGCGGAGGGATTCGTTCAGAAAAGTAGGAAAGTGTTCCCGCACCCGACAATAAGTCGGAAAGTGCGGGAATATTCTGATCGGCAACGATTTTCATCGAAATAACCGATCTAGTCGATTATTCAGAGTATTGGCGCATCACTAACGATGCGTTTGTACCACCGAAGCCAAAGCTATTAGACATAACCGTTCTAAGTGGTGCTTCAGTCGTCTGCTGAATAATGTTCATGCCGTCGGCTTTTTCATCCAACGCTTCAATATTGATTGAAGGTGTAACAAAACCATTCTTAAGCATAAGCAGAGAGTAAATAGCTTCGTGCACACCAGCTGCGCCCAGAGCATGGCCTGTCATTGCTTTAGTAGCACTAATCATCGGCGTTTTCTCTGGGAAAACTTCACGAATAGCTTCTAACTCTTTAACGTCACCAACCGGTGTACTGGTACCGTGAGTATTCAGATAGTCGATTGGAGTATCCACCGTTTCCATTGCCATTTTCATGCAACGAACCGCGCCTTCACCCGACGGAGCTACCATATCGTAACCGTCTGAAGTCGCACCGTAACCAACAATTTCACCGTAAATTTTGGCGCCACGAGCTTTTGCCGCTTCCAATTCTTCAATAACCAGAATACCGCCACCACCAGCAGGTACAAAACCGTCTCGCCCCTGGTCGTAGGTACGTGAAGCTTTTTCAGGCGTATCATTGTACTTAGTACTTAATGCGCCCATAGCGTCAAATTCCATGCCCAGGGTCCAGTGCAGTTCTTCACCACCGCCGGCAAATACTCGGTCTTGTTTACCGAACTGAATTAATTCCAGCGCATGACCGATACAGTGCGCAGAGGTTGCACAAGCAGAACTAATTGAATAGTTAACACCTTTAATTTTAAAAGGTGTTGCCAGGCAAGCTGAAGTCGTTGACGCCATGCAACGAGGTACCATGTATGGGCCAACTTTTTTCACGCCACGTTCACGCAAAATATCAGCTGCTGCAACCTGATGTTCACCAGAAGCGCCACCGGAACCAACAACTAACCCCGTACGCGGGTGAGAAACTTGCTCTTCGGTTAAGCCTGAATCCTCGATAGCCTGAGCCATTGCGATATAGGCATAAGCCGCCGAATCGCCCATGAAACGCAACGCTTTGCGGTCAATATGGTCTTTAGGATCTAACTTAACTTCGCCCCATACCTGACAACGCAAGCCCATTTCAGCAAAAGATTCTGAACGGGTAATACCCGATTTGCCGGTACGTAATGACTCCAGCACTTCTTCTTGATTGTTCCCGATACTTGATACAATACCAAGTCCGGTGATAACAGCTCTTCTCATTCTATAATCCTGTCTGACATTGCTACGTCGATATCTTACCAACGTCGTGTGTGAATGTGGTCTGCTTTGTCCACTGTTGTTCGTAAAGTTGTTATTATAGCGGTCATCAACCAATAAATCATGGGATAGCCGCTTGAATTCTAATTCATCTGTTCAGTTTAACGAGCAAGGCGTACCCGTTTCCACTACTTTCGATGATATTTATTTTTCTGTCGAAAGCGGTGTTGACGAAAGTCAGTACGTATTTCTGGCGCAAAACGGATTACCCCGTCGCTGGCTGTCGCTACCGGCTCATTATAGCTTTACCATAGCCGAAACCGGGTTTGGTACAGGTTTGAACTTTCTTCTGACCTGGAAACGTTTTTTAGAGCAGGCACCTGCCAATACACGTCTCCATTTTGTCAGTTTTGAAAAGTTCCCTTTATCGCGTCAGCAACTTGAACAAGCATACCAATTACTGGAACCCTTAAAGGAATTCAGTCAGTTGTTTCTGGAGCATTACCCGGCAACCGATCCCGGCTGTCATCGCATTATCCTATCACAGGGCCGGGTCATTCTGGATCTGTGGATAGGCGACCTCAATGAGCTATTGCCCGAATGGCTTCCACAGGCACAACACCAAATTGACGCCTGGTTTCTCGACGGTTTTGCTCCGGCAAAGAACCCGGAAATGTGGCAGCCCACACTTTTTGATGCCATGAAGCAAACCGCACACAGCGAAACAACCTTTGCTACCTTCACCGCTGCTGGCAGCGTAAGAAGAGCACTACAACAAAGCGGATTCGAAGTTCAAAAAGTAACGGGCTTTGGTCGCAAACGAGAAATGCTTTGTGGTCACTACCATAGCGCCGAAGTTTGTCAGAAATATTACGACAGACGTGACGTTACCATTATTGGTGGCGGCATTAGCGCGGCATGTTCAGCCCTGGCACTGAAGCAAAGAGGCGTTAACGTCAGAGTCGTTAGTGCAGGTAGCGCCGACGGCGCATCCGGAAATCCTCAAGGAGCCGTTTACCCTCTGTTACACGCCGAGCATACGCCGCTCAGTCGCTTCTATTGGCAGGCGTTTTCTACAGCCACCAGCTTCTACCGTAATTTTTGTGACGACCACTGGTTTCCCGTGGGGGTTATGCAGCCAGCATTTAACGACGACAGAGCCCGGCGTTATCAACGTATAGCCGATGAACTGTATGCGCCAGACACGGTACGCTATTTATCTCAGCCGGAAGCAGAACAAGCAGCCGGGGTTTCGCTGGCGGTTCCGGCGCTGCTTTACCCTAAAGCCGGATGGTTACGACCGGCGGCTGTGGTCAAAAGTCTTTTAGAAGCAGCACAAATTGATCTTATTGAAGGCGAAGCTAAGGCTCTGGAGAAAACTGAAAGTGGCAGTTGGCAGATATCACTAAAGGACGGAAGTTTGCTGGCCGCTGAGCGAGTTCTTATTGCCACCGGTCATCACATCAATGGGTTATTGCCGGAAAGCGTTAACCCCCTGCCAATACAACCAGTTCGCGGACAAGTCAGTCTGGTTCAAACAACACCGTTATTATCTTCACTAAAAACGGTTTTATGCTTTAAAGGGTATTTAGTTCCGGAAGATGGCAACCATCACTGTGTTGGCGCAAGCTTTAATCGCGACAGAGAGGATTTAGAACCAACCCCCGAAGATGACGAAGAAAACCTGAAACAACTCGCTGAAAACGCGAAGCAGCCATGGGCTGAATCTCTGCAGTTAACATCCCAAAGAGTCTCGGTACGGGCGACCAGCCCCGATCACCAGCCTGTTACCGGAGCGGTTGCCGAAAACTTATATGTCATTACAGCGCTGGGGTCTCGGGGCTTCACTTCTGCCCCTATTCTGGCAGAAGTGATTGCCTGTCAGTTAACCGGAGAGTTAACGCCGTTAACTCAAGATGCTTTACGCCGCATCTCCGTTAGTCGCTTTAAGGGCTAACTTATCCAATACATTGTTAATGTGAGTCTGGTCAGCCGGAGACAACTCATGCCGCGTTTTGTGAACTGCCTCACGCAAAGCCGGCATAATTCTCTCCGGTTGAGTCTCACCAGCCATTTCCAGTTGCGCAACGACTAAGTCGAAATGCCCGCGCAAATAACCGCAGGCAAATAGCTCGTCATCTGTGCCGGAAACCACCGCATCATCGAATACGGTTTCAAGTCGTTCCACTAATTGATCAAAGTCCGTACGAGTTCCCATCTGCAGTTTCCCGTTGAAAAACAAAGGCGCTCATTCTAACGGTCTTTTTGTTACAATGCATCCGCATCAAAGACTCAACCTATGACAGAGGTAGTTATTATGTCCCTGGAAATTGGCTTGTTTTACGGCTCTACCACTTGCTATACCGAAATTGCTGCAGAAAAAATTCAGCAAGCCATTGGCGAGGACATTGTTCAGCTGTTTGATATAAAAAATACCCCGCTAAAAGAAGCTGAGCAATTTGATATTCTTATTTTTGGTATTTCCACCTGGGATTTTGGCGAACTTCAGGAAGACTGGGAAAGCCATTGGGACGACATAAATGACGTGAACCTGCGCGGTAAAGTTGTTGCGCTGTTTGGAATGGGTGATCAGGAAGGTTATACCGACTGGTTCCAGGACGCTCTGGGCATGCTGCACGATGCCATAGCCAACCACGGCTGCAAGCGCATTGGTTTTTGGCCAAATCAGGGTTACGAATTTGCCGCCTCCAAAGCGTTAACCGCAGATAACACTCAGTTCGTCGGTTTATCACTAGATGAAGACTCCCAATATGAGCTATCAGATGAACGTATTGAACAATGGACGACGCAAATTTTAGAAGAAATTGCCGAACAATTAGGATAATAAAAATGCAAAACTTTCTTTCAAAAACCCTGCTGTTACTCGCTTTGTTGATGTCGGTAACGGCCCAGGCAAAAACCGAAGCTCCCGGCATTGACGAGTTCACTTCGTCATTTCAGGAGCACCCCGGTTTTTTCACCTTTTACCACGATGAAGCTAGTGCAAAGTTTTATCTGGAAGTGCCGAGGCAAGGACCACAGTTTATTTTTCAAACCAGTCTTCCCTGGGGGTTAGGTTCTAATGATGTCGGGCTGGACCGCGGTCAACTGGGTGAAACTCGGTTAGCATCATTTCGTGTTGAAGGAAATAAGGCGTTATTGGTTCAACACAATACCGAGTTTCGTGCACAAACGCGGAATCAGGCTGAACGCAGCAGTGTCGATCAAGCGTTTGCCGACGCCGTGCTTTATGGTTTTGACGTTGTTGCGAGCAACGATGAACGTGTGTTAATCGACTACACCCCTTACTTGTTTAGCGATGTGCACGGTGTTAGTAAGCGCTTACAGCAAACCGAGCAAGGACAATTTAAGGCCGATACAAGCCGCTCAGTCATTTACCCTGAACGTAGCAAAGCCTTTTCAGAAAATACGGAGCTAGAAGCGAAAGTCACTTTTGTCGGTGACGGAAAAGGGCAGTGGATAAATCAGGTTGCGGCCAACGCCGATGCACTTTCTTTGCACCTGCACCACTCCTTTATAAAGCTACCTGACGCCGGATACCAACCCCGGAAATTTCATCCAAACAGCGGTTTTTGGGCTCACAGCTTTAAAGACTACGCAGCACCTCTTGGCGAATCGATGACAGTGCAATATATCCCGCGTCACCGGTTGAATAAGAAAGACCCTATTGCCTCACAAAGTGAAGCGCGTGAACCTATTGTTTATTATCTTGACCCAGGTGCACCGGAACCTGTCAAAACGGCACTGCTTGAAGGTGCCCGCTGGTGGGCTCAGGGCTTTGAAGCCTTAGGTTTCGAGAATGCTTTTCAGGTAAAAGTTCTGCCCGACGGTGCTGACCCTATGGATGTGCGCTACAACGTTATTCAGTGGGTTCACCGGGCAACCCGTGGCTGGTCTTACGGCTCGTCGGTAATAGACCCTCGTACCGGCGAAATCATTAAAGGTCATGTCACCCTGGGGTCGCTGCGTGTTCGCCAGGATATGAAAATAGCCGAAGGCTTGTTGACGCCTTTTATCGAAGACCGCAGTGAACTTAAAAGCGCGGTAAAAAATATGGCTCTGGCTCGTATTCGCCAATTAAGTGCACACGAAATAGGCCATACCTTAGGAGTAGCTCATAACTTTGCTGCCAGCGCGTCAGACAGAGCTTCCGTTATGGACTACCCTCACCCGCTGGTAAACCTGACAACCGATGGCGGTTTAAGCCTAAGCAACGCTTATACAGAAGGCTTAGGAGTATGGGATAAGCAAGTTCTGGCTTATGGGTACAGTGATTTTGGCGGTATGCCATCGTCTGACGAGCAACTCGCCCGTATTCTGGATGAAAATAAAACACTCAATCTCAGCTTCATTTCAGACAGAGATGCACGCCCTGCCGGTGGTGCTCACCCTCAGGCACATTTATGGGATAACGGCAGCGAACCTGTTACCGAGCTTGAACGCCTGCTTTCAGTGCGCCAGCAAGTGCTGGATAACTTCAGCAAGGACATGCTGAACAGCGATCAGCCATTAAGCCAGTTACAATCGATCTTTGTGCCTATTTACTTGCTGCACCGGTACCAAACAGAAGCCGCAGTAAAATGGTTAGGCGGCGTTAACTACCATTACTATATGGCTGACGACTCTACGGACGACTACCAGCCGGTAGGGGCCGCCAGACAACAAGCGGCTCTTAAACAGTTGTTAAAAACCATTCAGGCAGATACTTTGCGTGTGCCTTCACATATTAAACAATGGCTGGTTCCGTCAGCTTACGGTGAAAGCTCATCGCGCGAAAACTTCAGTGGTAAAACAGGGCTAATACCCGATACCGTCAGCATGGCTGCCAGTGCGGCGGATCACAGTTTAAGTTTGATGTTAAACAGCCAGCGTCTGAACCGGTTAGCACAACAACACGCGGACAATGACCGAGTGCCTTCTCCGGCCGGACTGATGACAGCTATTTTCAATACCGTTTTCAGCGACTGGGAAAACGCAAAGAAAGCCCCGGTTCAGCAGCGCTTGCTGGCAACAGCTATCAACGCCGAAGTAAGAGCGGTAAAAAATTCGGGACTGGCTGCAGAGACCCGGTTAGTTATGCGAGCTGAGCTTGCTGAGCAACAACAGAAGCTTGCCAAGTCCGACTCACTACTCGTAAAGCAATTGGCAAAAGATTTAGATAAATTCTTAAACGAAGGGGAATGGCCGGAACAATACGAACCCGAGCCGTTACCGCCGGGTTCGCCAATTTAAATGAAAGATCAGAGCCGCTTAAAGCGGCTCTGGAAAATCGTCTAACTGCTCTTTGGTTTTGCCATGAGGCGTTGGCTGACGAGTTTCCGGATCAATATGTACGAAAACAATATCATCAGCTGAACAAATATTTTGCTTGGTGTGCTTATTGCGTACCAGACAAGTAATCGCTAACGACGTGCGTCCCACAGATTTCACCTGCAGACCAAATTCAACGACATCGCCCTGAAACGCCGAAGTTTCAAAGGTAATAGCGCCAATATGCTTAGTTACCAGGCTTTTTGCCCCTAACTGGCAACTGGCAAAGATATAAGCTTCTTCGTCAATCCATTCTAAAATACGGCCACCAAATAACGACCCGGCAAAGTTCAAATCATTTGGCATAACCAGTCGGCGAGATAAAAAGCGCATAGTCACTCCTTGTTCATGGAAGATATGTACATATTATAACCTATTGTTCGCCAATGGTTTGTTGAAAAAATTGAGCAATCATTGAATATAAATGAATTTTTGTATTACGCCCGTTAATAGAATGCTTTTTCCCCGGGTAATTCATCATTTCAAAAGCCTGAGCGTTGTCCTGCAATTGCTTATACAGCTTCGTGC
Organism: Idiomarina sp. H2; assembly: GCF_004364275.1. NCBI lineage: Bacteria > Pseudomonadati > Pseudomonadota > Gammaproteobacteria > Alteromonadales > Idiomarinaceae > Idiomarina > Idiomarina sp. H2. Next base: position 191,828 of record NZ_SNZY01000001.1, on the reverse strand, counting down.
TATGAGTAAACAAAACATTGTCATCCGCCATTCCATGGTAAATCAGTAAATCACCTTTTAAGTTATCGCTGTATGGAAAAACCGATGAGTTTTCATAGGCATTACCATCACCCGGCATGCCCATAAAACGTTCGGTGTAATGCGTATCATACAAACGCCAGTCGGTTACCGGTGCGCCAGCCACTCCAGCCTTAAAATATTCAGGTGCTTTAAACATAGCCAGCAGCGACATGTAACCGCCGTAACTGTGACCATATATACCGATGCGCTTTGGGTCGACATAAGGCAGGCTGGTTAAATACTTAACCCCAACCACCTGATCATCTACTTCCGGGCTCCCCATATTTTTATAAATAGGTGCCTCAAAACGCTTTCCCCTATTCGCCGAACCGCGGTTATCCAGAGTGAAAACAATAAAGCCCTGTTGAGCCATATATTGAACAAAACCACTGCCCCAGCTTTTGGTTACTCGCTGCGCTCCGGGACCGCCATAAACATACACCAGCACCGGATATTTTTTTTCTGCATCAAAATCTCCTGGCTTGGTCATTTTGTAATAAAGCGTCTGCCCGTCTTCAGCTTTTAGCTCACCGAACTCAGGGTAACGCCAGTTTCTCAAGTAAGGAGACAGTGGATGCTCATCTGTCACTTCGTTTTCAGCCAACCACACCAAATGATTACCAGTTGGCCCGTGCAAACTTACTTGTTTGGGCTGCTGAGGCGATGAGTAGGTGTCCAGATACAAGCGCACATCGGCATCAAATTCAATATGGTGCATACCTTCACGCGTTGTAATGCGCGTTGGGTTGGCCGCAGAACTTGCATTTAGCTGAGTACGATACAGGTGAGATTCTAGTGGTGATTTTTTCCGGGCGGTAAAGTACAGCGTGCCAGTACTTTCATCAATAGCTTCCAGTTCATCTACTTGCCAATCGCCAGAACTCAATTGACGAATTAACGATCCGTCCAGGCGATATAAATAAAGATGTTTGAAACCGCTTCGTTCAGATGCCCAAATGAAATGCTTATTATCATTTAAGAAATACAAGTCATCGTGCAGATTCAGCCAGCTATCTGAGGTTTCTGTCAACAACTCACGCTGGGTTTCACTTGTTCGATTATAAAGCCAAAGCGTCAGTGCTTGCTGATCTCTGCTTTGCCATTGATAACTCAAACGTTTGCTGTCACCAACCCACTTAACCCGGGCTAAATACCCATCATTTAGCTTATCCAGCTGCAGCCAATTGGTCTGTTTATCAGCAATTTGATATACCCCAAGGTCAATCTCTACGTTGTCGCTTCCGGCGAACGGATAACGCTGTTGTATGGTTTCAATTCGGTCCGCGTATATCTCACTGCGGGTAGCGAGAGGCACAGGACTTTCATCAACTTTGGTTAACGCAATAGCCGACTCATCCGGAGCCCACCAGTAACCGGTCATGCGCTTCATTTCTTCCTGGGCAACAAACTCCGCCATACCAAACTTAAGCGTGTTACCGCCTTCGGTTGTAACCGCATGTTCTTCACCACTGGCAAGGTCAATAAAGTACAAATTCTGTTCGCGGACAAAAGACACGTAGCTGCTTTTTGGCGAGAACTTAACGTCAGTTTCAAAAGCATCCGTTTTTGTCAGCTGAGTCACTTTTTCTTCGTCAGTCTGGTAATAAAAAACATCACCGTTATAGGGAAAAAGCAGCGCATCCCCTTTTGCTGACCAGCTGTACTCAATTATGCCATTGCCGCTAATACGTTGGCGTTCCCGGCGGGCTTTCTCTTCGTCGGATAATTCAAGTTCACTGGCAGCTATCTGGTCTGCCGCAACTAACAATTTATGTGTCTCGGCCTCGATATCGTATAACCAGAGATCATAACGTTGCGGCTCTTCCTTACTGCCTTTTAAGTATGAAAGGTATTGCCCGCCGGGCGCAAACTTTAACGATTTTGGTGTTTCCCCCGTAAGACTGGGGCCACTAAACAAACGTTCTACGGTTAACTCTTCGGCAAAAACAGAGAGACTAAAAAAGCTAAAAACAATAATAGCAATCGCCTGAATACGACGATTAAAATGAAAAGGCATGATGCAAGATCCAACGATGAGTTTATTACCACTTATATTAACAAAGTTCGGGATAAAAATCGGTTGGCTGCGGTGAAATAACACGAAAACGCTACCGCCGAATTACGACGATAGCGTTATTTTCGGGAGGGCGGTTCAATTAGAAGCTAATAGATACGCCAGCCTGGAAACGACGACCGGTAACAGGTGCGTCATCTTTTATAAAGGAGCTGTGAACAAAGCCTAGCTGATCTGTCAGGTTTTCACCTTTCAGATAAAGCGTAGCACCGTAGTTTGCTAACCACTCCGGGTAAAAATTGACGCGGGCGTTCAGTAAGCCATAAGCATCGGTTACGGTCTCATTCTGCCCTATTTTATCCTGTTCCATGTAGCGCGTATAACCGATAGCACCATCCCAGCCAACGGCCTGATAACGCACTTCTGTACCAATGCGTTGCGCCGGGATTCTCGGTAAATCATCGCCATCACGCTGTTTTGCACGGGTATAGTCACTAAAACCGTGAAGTGACCACTGTTCTGTGAATTTCCAGTCTAACTCGAGTTCATAACCATAAAGCTCGGCGTCAACTTGTTTAAACTGAACCACTTGCAGACCGCCATGATCATGCTCGCCTTCGTGTTCGTGCTCCTCTTCGTGGGCATGCTCTTCGTGGTCATGGTCCTCATCACCATGCAATTGTTCACTGTTAAGGCCAATAAAATCATCGTAAATGAAATCATCAACGCGATTGTAGAACACGTTCAAATTTGCATGAAAGCTGTCATTTTCATAATGCAACCCGACATCAATGTTGTTTGACGTTTCGGTTTTAATTGCCACATCGTTTGGCTCAACATGATACTCGTCAAGCTCTTCTTCATGTAGTTCGTAACCCAGGCCAAGTTCATAAGTACGGGTTGCAAAGTGATTCCCGTTAGCAAAGACTTCATTTGCAGCAGGAGCTCTTTCTGCATGACTGAGGTTAAATGAAACCGAGGTGTGATCATTGAAGTGGTAGAGATAACCAGCAGACGCTGAAGTGGCATCAAAGGTATCCAGTTTGCGCTCCTCACTGGAAAGCGATGTGCGCTCGTGACGAACACCTAAATCAACGTGATGAGAACCAAATTCCTGCTCTACGACCCAGAACAAGCCTTGAGTGCGACGCGAGGTATTCGGCGTAAAGGCTTCTTCTCCAAAAGCCGCTTTATCGCTGATGTCCCACTGCCAGCCGACAGCACCTTTCCACCCTGCAATTTCTTTATGCTGACCAATCAGTCGTATCTCTTTTTGTTCATTTTCAAATTGAGTCGCAACGAAATTGTCTTCAATTTCCTGATGCTGGTAGTCAGTTAAAGCGGCGCGAAAATCTAAGCGGTTAAAGCCACTGAATGGATTACGCCACTGACCGGCAAATTGAATACGTTCCTGCTCCAGGTCTGCATAAGGGCCGGCCTCTGCGTGTTCATGCTCGTCTTCATGACCCGGCTCTTCCTCATGCTCATCTTCTTCCTCACCATGACCGTGGTCATGACCGGGAATACCGTATTCCTGATAGAGTCCCTGGTAAGACACTCCGAAAAAGCCGTCATCAAACTGGTAGCTGGCACCAATGGTGCCACCCTGAGCATCAATAAACGAGTTCTCAACATGGTCTACCGTTTCACCTTCGTCATTCGTAAAGGATGGCGTCTCATAATCATTGGCGCGGCGAATAAAAGCATCGGTATAAAGTGCCCAGCGACCATTGCCTATTTGCAAGTCGTAAGAGCCTTCTTTGTTATCATTATTGGTAGAGGCTGACACATTTGCATTACCTTGAATGCCGTAAACAGGCTCAGAAGGGATCCGGTTGTCGACCACGTTAATCACGCCACCAATTGCTCCACTACCGTAAAGCAAAGTTGCAGGCCCTCTTAATACCTCAATTTGTTGTGCTGTACTGGTTTCCGTTGTAACTGCATGATCGGGACCACCACGGGATACGTCACCAGTATCGAGACCATTTTGAGTAATTTTCACTCTTGGTCCGCCCAGTCCACGAATAATGGGTCTACCAGCGACATTCGCAAAATGAGTGTTATTGATGCCCGGTTCCATTGCCAGAGTTTCCCCCAGACTATGAGCATTCTTTTGCTTAAGCGCGTCACCAGAAATAATATTGACCGGCTGTGCTGATTCAAGCGCTGTCTTATCCAGCGGGCTTGCATTAATGACAATGACTTCATAGTCATTAATGTGTTCATGTTCTTCTTGCTGTTGCGCATGCACGACGGTACTTGTTGCCAGTAATGCAAGAGTTAACGCATTCAGTTTCATAACCACTCCAGTTAACGTTGTTTCAGATTAACGCCATCTCGTTATTGTAATAATATAACATTACAAAATCCTGATACGTTTTGCAACACTCTTTCAACTATCCACTCTGGTTGTCTGTTATCTGCTGCGGTACACTAGCTTCGCTATTACGATAAAAATAAAACCAAGGACATGATATGAAGCCATCCCATATTCTTCTGCCCGTTACATTAAGCCTGCTGGTAGCGGCTTGTGGCGCATCAGAACCCGAGTCAAAAACGACGGAAATCCGTGCTGAGGAATCCAATATTCGTGCTCATTTAGAGTTTCTTGCAGACGATGACCTTAAAGGTCGTGAAACCGGTAGCAACGAGCACGAAATTGCCTCGAACTACATCGTTTCTGAATTCAAGCAGTTAGGCCTTGAGCCTGCAGGTGATGACGGCACTTATTATCAGCGCATTCCTTTTCGTAAAAGTACACTGAAAGAAAACAGCGCCCGAATGACCTTTGAAAACAATGGTGAAGTGGTCGAGTTTGAATTCCCTAAGCAATTCATTACCGGTCCAAGTCATTATGAAGAAAAGGACGAAATTACTGCGCCATTAGTTTTTGTCGGCTATGGTATGGAAGCTCCTGAATTTGGTCTTGATGACTACAACGGCCTTGACGTAGAAGGCAAAATTGTTGTCATGTTAACCGGCCGTCCGGAATTTTTACCTAGCGAGGAAGGTGCTCACCTGGCCAACATTAAAAGTGATATTGCCCGCGAAAAAGGTGCTGTTGGCATTATTACACTACACACACCAGTGCGCGAAAAAACTCGCAAATACGAAACCAGTGTTTATTACACCAAGACACCTCGCATGACCTGGTTAGGTCCTAATGGCTTACCTAAAGGCGAAGAACAGCAGTTAAAAGGTTCTGCCTATATTGATGATGAACCTGCAGAGAAACTGTTTGCGAATGCTCCGACTGAATTGAGCACTATCTTCGAGAAAATTGAGGAAGACCCGGACTTCTCTCCTAAAGGGTTTGAACTGGAAGGCGAAGTCACCCTGGCTCGTGAATCGCGTCACGAGGAAATTTCCAGCCCTAACGTCGCAGCCGTATTACCTGGTTCTGACAAAACGCTGAAAGACGAATACGTTGTTTATACTGCGCATTCCGATCATATCGGCGTAGTAAAAGACATGAGTCGCGAAGACAATATCAATAATGGCGCGATGGATAATGCCAGTGGCGTTTCCATTATGCTGGAAACCGCGCGCTTGTTTGTAGAGTCAGAGCAAGAATTTGACCGTTCAATTATGTTCTTGTCGGTAACTGCAGAAGAAAAAGGTCTGTTAGGTGCGGACTACTTTGCCAATAACCCAACGGTTCCTTTAGAAAATATCGTAGCAAACGTAAACCTGGATATGCCGGTACTACTGTATGATTTTGCCGATGTCATTGCCTTTGGTGCTTCTCATTCAACTTTGGGTGACACTGTTAGCAAGGCAGCTCAGCAATTCGATACAAAGCAAAGCCCTGACCCTATGCCTGAGCAGGCTATTTTTACTCGCTCAGACCATTACACTCTGGTCAAAAAAGGCATTCCGGCGGTATTTTTAATGACTGGCTTTACCTCACGTACCGAAGGTGAAGACGGCGGCGAAGTCTGGGGCGAGTTTTTTGCTGAGCACTATCACAAGCCCAGCGATGGACTCAATTTAGATATTAACTACGAAGCAGGAGCCCGCTTTACCAATATTAACTTTGCCATTGGTAAAGAAATTGCGAACGCCGATAAGCGTCCACAATGGCTGGAAGACTCATTCTTCGGTAAGCAATTTAACGACTAAGCGTACTGTTAAAGCACAGAACGAATTCCAGGGAGTCTTAACCGGCTCCCTTTTTGTTAGCGACCGTCATTAAACTGTCATTTACGCTCTCTACACTTTTACCATCAGTAGCTGCCGGAGCACTTGATGTTATCTGTAGACAAAGTCGTTAATGACAAGCTTCCACTCATTAAAGGTAAACCCTGGTTAGAAAAGCCAACAACCTGGGTTTTACGCAACCTTTTACACGAAGAAGACATTCAGAAGTTTGGCAAAAGCTCGCCCTCTTTAGAAGGCATAGACTTTGTTGAACACACTCTGGACTACTTCAATTTCACTTACTCCTACTCTTCGCAAGAACTGGATAATATCCCTGTAAGCGGACGTCTGGTTATTATTGCGAATCATCCGATAGGCTCTCTTGATGGGCTGGCGTTATTAAAGTTAGTGAGTGAAATGCGCAGCGATGTAAAAATAGTTGCCAATGAATGGCTGTCTGCACTCGAACCTCTTAATTCTTTATTGCTGCCGGTTAATGTCTTCGGCGGCAAACCCAGCCGCAAAGATATTCGCAACATACATAACCACCTTCACGACGAAGGGTGCGTCATACTGTTTCCTGCAGGTGAAGTGTCGCGGTTACGCCCTAACGGGGTACGTGACACACACTGGCAAAGTGGCTTTCTGAAAATAGCCAAGGCGACTCAAAGTGACATTTTGCCTATACGCCTTGATGCCCACAACTCTGCCTGGTTTTACACCGCTTCTATGGTCTACAAGCCTTTAGCTACCATGCTCCTGGTGAAGGAAATGTTTCGTCAGCAACGTAAGCAGGTTAAGTGTCATATAGGGCAAAGAATTCCGGTTGAAGCCTTTCTTCATCAGGGGTTGAGTGTAAATCAGCAGGTTAAACTGTTTAAAAAGCACCTGTACCGTTTAGGCACTCAAAAAAAGCCGATTTTCCCGACTCAAACAGCAATAGCCCGTCCCGAGTCGCGCCAGCCTTTGAAAGCGGCCATTGAGGCCTGTGAATTACTGGGTGAAACCCCATGTGGCAAAAAGATTTATCTGTATGAATTCAGTGGTAGCTCCCCTATTCTTCGGGAAATAGGCCGCTTAAGAGAAGTGGCTTTTCGCACCGTGGGCGAAGGTACCTGGCGTAAACGCGACCTTGATGAGTACGATACCTGGTATATGCACCTGATACTCTGGGATCCGGATGATCTTGAAATTGCTGGTGCTTACCGTCTGGGCGACTGCAATAAAATAATAGAAACGCACGGCCAAAACGGACTCTACAGTGACGGATTCTATGAGTTCTCAGACGCTATGAAGGAGATTTTTCCGCAAAGTCTGGAGCTGGGTCGCTCATTTGTTCAACCCCGGTACTGGGGTAAACGCAGTCTGGACTATCTTTGGGTTGGTATTGGAGCTCTGTTGCGTAAGCACCCAAATTATCGTTACTTATTTGGCTCTGTCAGTATTAGCAACGCCTTACCAAAGGATGCACAGGCCGCTTTAGTTAAATTTTACAGCAGCCATTTCCCACCGCAAACACCCATGGCAAGGGCGAACATTCCTTATCGTTTAAACACCGACTCAACGGTGCCTGACTTTACCGGTAACAACTACGCCGATGAATTTGTTCTGCTAAAAAGCTACATGGCAAATATCGGTTCCGCCATTCCCACACTTTACAAACAGTACTCAGAGCTATGCGAACCCGGCGGAGTGCAGTTTTTAGAGTTTGGCGTTGACCCGGATTTTAATCATTCGATAGACGGACTGGTGTTAGTGGATACCACCAAACTCAGTGCGAAAAAGCGCAAGCGTTATTTAGAAACGAGATAAGCACTGGCCTGCTGATACCAGTCGCCCAATACAATACGTTTAGCAGGTTTGCCGTCACCGAGAGTAAAGCAATGCACGGCCGGACGGTGTGTGTGACCATGAATTAGCTTTCTAACGCCGTGCTTTTCCATAACATGCAGCACTTCACTGTGCTGAGCATCCATTTTATAAAGCTGTTCCGGGGTTAATTCAGGTCTTTGGCTACTGGATTTTTGCCGTAACCGATTAGCAATACGCATACGCCAGGACAAGGGTAAGCTGCGCATAATACCTTTGACCATAGCATTCTGGATAATAGCCCGATAACGCAGATAGCCTTTATCCAGCGTACATAAGGTATCACCATGCATCAGCAGTATCCGCTCGCCATACAAGTCAATGACCGTTTCATCCGGGAGAAGAGTTAAGCCAACGTCGCTGGCAAAACGCTCACCCACCATGAAATCACGGTTCCCGGCCATAAAGTAAAGGCGTACACCGCTATCCGTCATGTGCTTCAGCTGACTTTTTACTTGCGCCGCAAATTCGCTGGTGTCGTCGTCGCCCAGCCAGGCATCGAACAAATCACCTAGAATATATAGCGCATCAAGATTTTGGTGTTGCTGACAAAAGTCATCAAAAGCAGCCAGAATATCTGGCCGCCCCGGACTTAAATGTAAGTCAGCGATAAAACCGGTGGTCATGGAATCAGTCTTTAACCGACACACTTTCAATAACCACGTCTTCAACCGGCACGTCCTGATGGAAGCCCGCTGAACCGGTTTTCACGTCTTTAATGGTGTTTACCACATCCATACCTTCAACAACTTCAGCGAATACACAATAACCATAGCCATTCGGTGTTTCATTCTGAAAGTTTAAAAAGGCATTGTCGTTCACGTTAATGAAAAACTGAGACGATGCGGAATGAGGATCGGGCGTGCGCGCCATAGCCACCGAGCCAACCACATTGGGTTTTGCTGCCGGCGCTTCGTTTTCAATATTCGCGCGTGTTTCTTTTTGCTTCATGCCGGGCTCAAAACCACCGCCCTGCACCATGAAGTTACTAATAATACGGTGAAAAATTGTGCCGTCATAAAAACCGTCACGGGCATACTGTAAAAAGTTATCTACAGTCTTAGGCGCGGTTTCATTGTGCATTTCTAAAGTGATATCACCATGATTGGTATGTAAAACGACTTGCATTGAATGTACCTGTTTCATTGACTAAACCAGCCAATAGTGTACCAGAGCCGTACCATAGGTGGTATCATAAGCCCCCAGTTTTCATCGCTAACCGTTTAAAAGTAAGAGACACTATTTATGGCATTAACCGTATTTAACACCCTCACCCGCAAAAAGCAGTTATTTGAGCCTATTCAACCCGGCCACGTGGGTATTTATGTGTGCGGTGTTACCACCTACGACTACTGCCATATTGGTCATGCCAGAACCTATGTCGCCTTTGATATCGTTGTGCGCTATCTGCGTAAGCTGGGGTACAGCGTTAAATATGTCCGCAATATCACCGATCTGGACGACAAAATCATTAAACGTGCAGCTGAAAACGGAGAAGATTTTCATCAGGTGACTGAGCGTTTTATTCGGGAAATGCACAAAGATTTTGACGCGTTGAACTTAGTCCGTCCCGATATTGAACCACGTGTAACCAGTCATATGGATGAAATTATCCAGATGATTGAACGCCTTATTGAAAACGGCAACGCCTATGAAGCCGGCAACGGCGACGTTCTGTTTGATGTTTCCACATTTAACGATTATGGCAAGCTCAGTCGTCAGGACTTAGAACAATTACAAGCCGGTTCGCGGGTTGATGTTGATACAGCCAAGCAAGATCCGCTCGACTTTGTACTCTGGAAAAGCGCTAAACCCGGAGAGCCCAGCTGGTCTTCTCCCTGGGGTGAAGGTCGCCCGGGCTGGCATATTGAATGTTCAGCAATGAATAAGAAGCACTTAGGCAGCACTTTCGATATTCATGGTGGCGGCTCTGACTTGTCTTTTCCTCATCATGAAAATGAAATAGCTCAAAGCTGCTGCGCAAATCAATCTGAGTACGTAAAGTACTGGATGCACAGCGGTATGGTGCAGGTCGACAATGAAAAAATGTCGAAGTCACTGGGTAACTTTTTTACGATTCGCAGCGTACTGGAACAATACGACGCGGAAACGGTGCGGTACTTCCTGTTGTCGAGCCACTATCGCTCGCAGTTGAACTATACTCAGGAAAATCTGGATCAGGCGCACTCCGCTCTGGAGCGCTTATACACCGCATTGCGTGACATAACACCGCAAACCGCCAGCGAAGAACTGCGTAGCAAATACTGGCAGAGCTTTCAGCAGGCAATGGACGATGACTTAAACGCACCGGAAGCCATGAGTGTGTTATTTGAAATTGCCCGGGAAATTAACCGCAACCGCGAGAGTGCTCCGGACACAGCCGCGCAGTTAGCGCACGTTTTGCTTGAGCTGGCTGAAGTTATGGGGCTGCTGCAACAGTCTCCGGAAGAGTTTTTACAGGGTGACGACGACGATGTCGCCAAAATTGAAGCGTTGATTGCCAAGCGTAATCAGGCCCGGGAAGATAAAGACTGGGCAGCAGCAGACGAAGCCCGTGATGAACTAACCAACATGGGCATTGTTTTAGAAGACGGTGCTGAAGGCACCCGCTGGCGTCGCGCTTAACCGACAAACTGATTAAGAGGTTTTACCTATGGCATTTGCACAGTTGCAAATCGTCAGCTCACTGGCTGACGCATACTCAAAAGATGGTGCCGACGCACTTATCTTAATTGGAAATTTTGATTCTATTGACGACTCAGCTTTGGCTGAAACTATCCAGCAGGCACAAATTACCGATCAAAGAGTAGGAAAACAGCCGTTGCTGTTAAAAGCAGACGGTGTTCCGGGCCAGCGTTTGGTCGCTGCGCCTACCGGGCCGTTAAACCGTGACTTTGACGATGTCCGTCAAGTTTTCGATGCGGCACATGCTGCAGCAAAAGTCGCACAGGATGCTGGCGCACGCCATCCGGTTATTGCCCTGAATAATGTCAACGTAAATGACGAACGTTATCAGCAAGCCTTTTTAGCCGCTTACCTTGGCTTTTGTCAGGCACTTTATCAGCCACTGGAAGCTCGCGAAGCTCATGGTGAAGAAGCCATTGAACCGACCCAGAACGTCATTTTAGTCGGAGAGCTCGACGCTGAATGGGCTATGGCAGTTGAAGCCGGTAAACGCGTTGCCCGCGACCTTGCAGGTACCGAACCTGAGCGTATGGCACCACCTAAATTCGCTGAGTATTGCCGCCAGGCCTTTGCCCACACTTCGGTTAAGGTCACGGTTATCGATGACTACCAGCAGCTACAGCATGAGTATCCTCTACTGGCAGCCGTTGGTCGCTCGTCAATGGCTGTAGAGCGTCACCGCCCTTGTGTTATTCGCCTTGAGTACCACGGCAATAACCCGGAACGTACGGTCATGTTTGCCGGTAAAGGTATTGTTTACGACACCGGTGGTGCTGACTTAAAAACCGGTGGTCATATGGCCGGTATGAGCCGCGATAAAGGTGGCGCTGCAGGCGTTGCCGGCTTCTTAAAAACGGTTTCGGAAATACAGCCAGAACACCTTAATGTGATTGCTGAAATTGGCGCGGTACGTAACAGCATTGGTTCGGATGCTTTTGTTGCCGATGAAATTATTACCGGCCACAGCGGAAAGCGTGTTCGCATTGGCAATACCGACGCCGAAGGTCGCCTGATAATGGCCGACTTGTTGTCGCATTTACGTGAGGAAGCGGCGAAAAGTGACGGAGAACACGAGTTGTATACGGTAGCAACTCTGACAGGCCACGCAGCCCTTTCAAAAGGTCCATACAGTGCTCTGGTACCCAATGGCCATGCACGTCGTCAAAATCTGGCTCAGGCTCTATTCAATGCAGGCGAAACCTATGGTGACCCGACAGAAATATCCTGGTCGCGTCGTGAAGATTTTGACTTTGTTAAAGGCCGTACCTTATGCGATGACCTGTTGTCATCTAACAACGGTCCTTCTGCCGCTACGCCACGTGGACACCAATTCCCAATGGCATTTCTGACCGGGGTGTCCGGTCTGGACAATCATGGCATTGATAGTGAGCACCCAATAAGTTATATCCATATTGATATTGCCGGTAGCGGTGTGGAAGGCGGAGACTGGCAACACGGCAAACCAACAGCAGCTCCGGTTACTTGTCTGGCGGGTCATTACCTGAAGAAATAACTTTTACGAAAGCACTTTATTGAAAACAATAAAAAATGCCCGGTTCTGGTTAAACAGAACCGGGCATTTTTTTATTTAGCATTTACCTTAAGAAATAAAATCTGGCCCAAAACCATTGGTCCATAAAATGGCGGTTGTTGCCATTAATACAACCATAGCAATAAGACCTGCGGTCACTACCGAGCTCGCGTACAGAAAGCCACGTTCTTCCGGAATGTGCATAATAACCGGTAGGCCTGAGTAAAGCAGGTAAACCGAATAAGCCACACCAATAAGAAAAACGGAAGCAACAAACCACAGCTCAGGATAAATTGACGCTATCCCCGACATAATAACCGGAGTTGCCGCGTAAGCTGCTAATTCAAGCGATTTCGTATAGCTGGGATCAGCACCAAAGGTTTTTGCCATCCAGTAAATTAAGTAAGCCAACGCAAACGTGGCTCCCAAAATACCAATATACATTGCAACGCCAAGCATGATGCCACTGCTTTGGGTAAGATAAATAGACTCGCGGGCACCAACACTCCAGCCGATATGAGCTGAAGCATAGTAAGCTGCCAGACAAGGTAATATTGCTATCAGTAAAATATGAGAACACGAATAAAGAAAGCTCTCACGCTTGCTGTCTATCGATTTCCACTCTTGCGCTGGATGGGCGTATAAACCCCAAATATGATTCAGTATCATAATTTCACTTCCCCATAGTTCGCGGTCATACCGCCAAATTCGTAAATACGTTATAATTTTTGATGCGGGTACTTCTGAAAAATTCACCCCATGTATCTAATATTCAGCACCACCGGTATTCTGTCAAGGCCTTTTGTTATAGAACAAAGGGTTAGTTGTTAATTTCTTATTACACCTTTTACGCCAAGAAGGATCGCTGTGAACTATAGTCTCGTCGAACCCTATCTAAATCTACTCGACCCAATACACTCGTTTTTACTTTGCCGAACACCTCCTGAGTGGGTTAAGCAAGCGTCGCTGGCTGAGAATCTGCCCGTCATCTTACTGGATCATTTGCACTGTGAGCTAAAAGCGGCTCAAAGTGCAGCCTTATTGCTGCGCCGTTATGCCGTTAATAAAGATCACGGACAAACCCTGCTTGACGCTCTGCAGCCATACGAAGACCTGGTTTATCGCGGTATCGGAGATTTTCAACAACTTAAACAAAGCAAGCAGCTGTCTCACGCTTTACAAGCCGCAGAGTCACAACCATACGCCGACGAAATTATTGATAAAATGTCCCGTTTAATTCGGGAAGAGCTACATCACTTCCAGCAGGTTCTTGAAATAATGCAGGCGCGTGATGTGCCCCTTTATAAGCTCAGCGCATCGCGTTATGCGGCCAGCCTGATCCGGCATGTACGTACATACGAGCCGCAGGCTTTAATTGATAAGTTAATTATAGGCGCTCTTATTGAAGCGCGCTCTTGTGAGCGCTTTGCCGCACTGGCTCCTTATCTGGATGAGGATATAGCTCGCTTTTACGTGTCCCTGTTACGTTCAGAAGCACGCCATTATCAGGATTACCTCGAGTTAGCGCAGAAGCTAAGCGATACGGACATTACCGAGCGGGTTAATCAGTTCAGAGAGTGGGAAGCAGAATTGATTATGTCTGAAGATACTGAGCTACGTTTTCACTCAGGAGTACCAGTGCACGCTTGAGTGTGCACCGGCTCTCAAAGTAATAACCGGAAAAACGTCAGCCGTTAGAGCTCTTCCAGCTTTTTGCCAGCGTCGTTGTCATAATAAACATCTTCATCAAAGTCGCCTTCTGAGCGCGCAACCACACAGCTGACCATAGCGTCACCGGTTACGTTAACTGCGGTTCGGGTCATATCCAACAAGCGATCCACACCGATAATAAGGCCAATACCTTCAACCGGTAAACCAACTTGCTGCAGCACCATGGCGAGCATGATAAGCCCAACCCCGGGCACTCCGGCAGTACCGACCGATGCAAGAGTTGCAGTCATAATCACCATCAGGTATTCAGCAACACCTAAGTCCAGGCCATAAACCTGCGCAATAAAGACGGTAGCAACACCTTGCATAATAGCCGTACCATCCATGTTGATGGTAGCGCCCAGCGGCACAGTGAAGGAACCGACACTGTTACTAACACCTAAACGACGGGTAACGGTTTCTAATGTGATAGGCATAGTCGCATTACTGCTTGCTGTGCTAAAGCCAAACAGTTGGGCATCCCGCATCTTACGCATAAAGATACCCGGCTTAACCCGTGCCAGAACGCGCATAAATAAGGGGTAAACAATTAAACCATGAGCGAGCAGCACAAACAGCACAAGCAGGAAGTACTTCGCCAGACTGCCTATCATTTCCACGCCAATTTCCGTAAACAGCTTAGCCATTAACGCAAATACACCATAAGGCGCCAGGTTCATTAAAATAACAACCAACTTCATGATGACCGAATTTAAATCATCAAAAAAGCCTTTCAAACGTTCACCCGGTTTACCAACCAGAGCCATAGAAATACCGAACAGCAATGCAAACACAATAATCTGCAGCATATTGCCTTCAGCCATAGCGTTAATGGGGTTGTCGGGAAACAAATTAACAATGACTTCGCTGACCGATGGTGCTTCACTGGGCTCAAAGCTGGCATCTGAAGCGCGCTCAATACCCGAGCCCGGTTGCACCATAATTGCCGAGCCAATTGCAAAAGTAATTGCTATGGCCGTGGTGACCATATACATGCCCACTGCTTTTCCGCCTAAGCGCCCAAGCTTACTAGGGTCACTTAAGGAACAGGTACCGACCACCAGTGATACAAACACCAATGGCACAACCAGCATTTTCAAAGAGGTAATGAATATTTGACCAACAACGTCGAAAAGACCATTGGTTAAATACAAAGAAACCCAGGCATTATCACCGGCAACGTAACGAATAATGGTACCGAGAATGATCCCAGCGACCATGCCGATAACAATGCGGCTAGTCAGACTGAGTTTTTTCTTTTCGCTCATAAGCGTCCTTTATTATTCATTCTAGAAAAACTGCGACAGCCTAGCAGAAAGCTTTTAAATAAGCAGCTATAAAACTGTAAGCCTCGCTGAACACCTTCTATTGTGCGACATCTGACCGGGTTAAGGAAGATTTTAAGGTATGAATAATAACAGACATACCTTTCGCAAAACGTTCACTTAGCGGTTTACGGATAACATACTGTAATTTTAATACGTCAAAACCTTTATGCTGTTTCATTAACCACGCGTCACTGGTCGTCACTTCATCAATCAGGCCAAGCTCTTTTGCTTCCTGACCTGACCAGACCTCGCCTGTTGCTACTTTGTCTATATCCAGTTCACTTCGGTTTTCCTGAACAAAAGACTTAAACTGACGGTGAATGGCTTCTAAATCCTGTTTAAACTTACGACGCCCTTCATCAGTATTTTCACCAAAGATAGTCAAAGTGCGCTTATATTCACCCGCGGTTAATTGCTCAAAATCGACATTATGCTTTTTCAAAAGCCGATGAAAATTCGGTATTTGCGCAACCACGCCTATTGAGCCGATAAAGGCAAAAGGTGCCGCCATGAGCTTATGACCAACACAGGCCATCATATAACCGCCGCTTGCAGCCACTTTATCTATAGCAACATTAACGATTAAGTTATGCTCTCTCAAACGCAGCAACTGAGCCGCCGCCAGACCATAACCATTAACCACACCACCGCCGCTTTCCAGTCTTACCAGTACTTCGTCTTTCTCGGTGGCCAAGTTTAGAATAGCGTTGACTTCATGGCGTAAACTGTCGACCTCTTTTGCATCCATGCTGCCTTTAAAATCAATAACAAAAAGACGTTTCTCTTTATTCTGCACAGCCTTCTTTTTCTTTAACGCTTTCAGTGCTTTTTTCTGAGCTTTTTTATCCATAAGCTCAATTTTCAATTGTTCACTCAGCTCATTCAGCTCTTTAGATAAATGCGTGACTTGTAAGTCACCTTTACTCTTTTTCTGTTTCTGCGCCGCTTGAGCAATAAGGCCCACAATAAAACCAACAGCCACCACAATAATAGCGGCTTTTAGTAAAAAGCCTCCAATATCAGCAACAAAATCCATACCACTCTCCTAAAACGAAAAAGGCCAGCATAACTGCCGGCCTTTGAATACCAAGTGTTCAATAACCTGAGATTATTCTACCAAATCTGCGTCGCTGATTGTCACTTGCATCATATCAGATGCAAACCAAAATGCGATTTGTTGCTGCATTTCAGCCGTAACCGCCGCAGACGATTCTGAACTAACTAATGAAGCGTGCTCTGCATCACCGCCAAAACGAACGATGCCCGACACTGAATTGCCATCAGGTGTTGTTGTCTCAGAAATGCCCTCTAAACCTAGTAATCCGGCTAGAGGTTCGGTACCTGCCAAAGGTTTATTTTCAACTGCGTTTGGAATTACTGCATCACCTACAGCTTCAATCATAAGTACAGGTGTTTCCGATGCGACTACGCTACTTGCATAGTTAACAGGGTCGCCTGAATCGATAACGGTCTGAGCCGCAAAAGCGAACTGTTCAAGAGTTGCATTAATTTGCGCAACTTGCTGTTCTGACGCTTGTGCCATAAATCCTGCGTAGAATTCTTCAAGAGTCGCGCCGCCAGCGATAGCCTGGTCGGCCGCCGCTTTAAACTCTGGGTTAGACGAATAGAGTAAAGTTGCTTTAATAGTCGGTCCGAAGCTGTCAGAAGCCAATAGGAAACTCGCTATGCTACCACCTGGCATACCTAAACTTGAGGCTTGAACAGAAAACTGTCCATCAAGAGCCGCAAGCGGGCTGTCTTCACCGAAAGACGTATTAGCTAAGGCTGTGAAACCAGTTCCGGCAATTGCGCCTAAAGAATGTCCAACAAAATGCACATCCTGACCGTTTAGTTCTTCTGTAGCACCCGCATCCTGAAAGTAATTCAAACTTAGACGAAGCCCAATAAGGTCAGTAATAGACTGACGCAAGTTATCTCGTGTCGTTAATAAACTGCTTAAGTTCATATAAGCGGTAACGCCACTTTCACTGGATGCGTCGATATCATCAGTGCCGTCATTGTCGACATCAAATGCACGCCCGCCATGCAATGGATGGTCGATGGCAACAGTCGCAAATCCGGCTACTGCGAAAGTCCCCGCTATTGCTGCAGCATTTTCTTTCTCGCCCGTAATACCGTGTTGGAAGATAATAACAGGCCAACCATTGGCCGGAGCGGTTAAAGGATCAAGCCCCATTGTAGCTCGCACGCCATTTGCCGTTGCCAAATCAGGAATGGTAATAAACGCTTCTATAGTCTGATCGCCCTGATTTGCAGGAATAGGATTATATCGAGTTAAATTGCGTTCCTCATCAACACCTTCAATATCAAAGCAGTCGTTAGGCGGCAGCATCAATTTTGGATCATCAATCATTGCAGCACTGATTCCCTCAGCTGCAGCATCAATTTCACCAGCCTGCAAAGCATTTAGTATAGCAGCCGGACTATCACATTGAGCCGTCCACCGTCCTGTCAAAGGTGCATTTGGGTTCTCTGTAGTAGGTAACGGCGAGTAATAAGGTAAGTCTACCTGCCCTCCATAAACTTTTGCTGCACTTGCTACAGCCAGAACGTTCGGATCAGTAATTCCTGCGCCGGACAAAACCGTATTCAAAGTAATCCCCTGAGAAACGGCTTGAAGCACTGGTGGATTAGAAGCCGAAACCCGTTGTCCTAGTAAACTTTTTGTCGCGCCCAAAACATCACCCACAGACTGTGTAGTAAAGTTCGAGCTGTAAATCACGCCTTCAGGATCAACGCCAAACTGCTCTAAAGAACCTTCATAACTGTTAACCAGGCGCTGCAGAGAGACTGCACTTGCATCACCTGAAACAGGCTTCTCATCGGCATTACGCTTCATTAATGTATAGGTTTGTGATGGTTTAACATCGCGACCGAGGGAGTCTTGAATATTGTCGGTCAATACCACCAGGTAACCGGTTTTAGGTTTGAATGGACGCAGTGGTACAACGGCAACACTGCCCTCACCCGTTGCTTTAACCGTAAAGTCGGTATTGTGTTCAAGCTCACCTGTTACGGCACATACAGCCGCAGGATTTGCAGCGGCACATTGCTCAGAAACAGCGCTGCCGCCCTGAATCGTTTCAAATACCCGTATTGAACCCTGAGCTTCCAGGCTCGCAGCTTCAATAGTGACTTTCTCACCGTTTTCATCAACTGGTAATGAGAAATTAAAAGTTAAGGTTGAGTGCGTACCCCAGCCATCAAGCCCATTGATAGCAACCTGAGGGTTTGCTATATCTGACGCATCTTCAACCGGCAAATTCAACGTACCGTCAACTGATCCGCTTAAGAGTATGTTTGTTGGTACAGGTAAAGCACCATTCGACGGATCAAAAACTACGCGAGACGCAGCAACACTAACTTCAGTTTCTGTAACAGGAGCTTCGTCACCGCTACCACAGCCTACAAGGCTAAGTGCAGAACCAATTGCAAGCGGAAGTAATAATTTCTTCATGAGGTATCCTCAATTCTTTTTATGATTTGTTATTTTACGTCTTCTCTTAACGATTTTTATACACCTGTATCAAATAAGATGAAAGGCTTTTTACCGATTTTTCGTTCGTTTGCTGAGAAGTTACTCGAATATCGTTACAATAGCCCACTCACCCGACCACAGTCCAATGGTATTAAGAAACTGTTATGGAAATTAAAACCGTACATGATTATCAGGCAAGCCCTGAATTATTGAAAAATAAGGTTATTTTAGTTACTGGTGCAGGCGACGGAATTGGTCGTCAAGCTGCTCTAAGCTACGCGGAACATGGTGCTACAGTTATTTTACTGGGGCGTACGGTCAGCAAGCTGGAGTCGGTCTATGACGAAATTATCGCTCAGGGAAGCCCACAACCGGCAATTATTCCGCTAGATATTAAAGGCGCGACAGAAAATCATTACCGCGATATGGCAGCGACCATTGCCGATCAGTTCGGTAAGCTTGACGGCGTGCTGCATAACGCTGGTTTGCTTGGCATTCTGTCCCCTTTTACTCACATTGAAAAAGACAGCTGGGACGACATTATGCAGGTTAACGTAACGGGTCAGTTTGCCATGACTCAGGCACTGATTCCGGTAATGGAGAAGTCGCCAAATGCATCGTTAGTATTTACCTCCTCCGGCGTAGGAAGAAAAGGACGCGCATTCTGGGGGCCATATTCGGTCAGTAAATTTGCCACCGAAGGCATGGCTCAGGTTATCGCCGACGAGTATGAAGGTACTAAATTACGCACTAATGTCATTAATCCCGGCGCGACCCGCACAGCAATGCGTGCGAAGGCGTATCCGGCAGAAGACGCTAAGTCGCTTAAAACGCCGAAGGACCTGATGCCAACTTACTTGTACCTGATGAGCGACGCCAGCATTCCGGATAATGGCTTGTGCTTCGACGCTCAGTAAACCGGCAGCTTCGAACTGACGTATCGGTAAAAATGAAACGTGTTACACTCAATAACATGCATAATTAATTAGGTTACGTCTATGACATCGAAGCTACAGCAGCGAGCCGCTACTATACTGAGGCTCGCTTTGCCCTTCAGCGCATTGTTCAGTTTGTCAGCAGTGGCTGAGCCTCCGGAGATCGAAGTTTTTGATAACGTCCGCCAGCAACAATGGGTGGGGGTAAGTCCT
This sequence comes from Idiomarina sp. H2, assembly GCF_004364275.1. Lineage (NCBI taxonomy): Bacteria > Pseudomonadati > Pseudomonadota > Gammaproteobacteria > Alteromonadales > Idiomarinaceae > Idiomarina > Idiomarina sp. H2. Next base: position 171,841 of record NZ_SNZY01000001.1, on the reverse strand, counting down.
GTTAGTCGCGATACTATTTGGATCTCCGGTGAGAAAGGAACCGTAGCCAGAACCACAGATTCAGGGAAGAGCTGGGAATATTTTCAACCCGGACCTGATGACCTCGATTTTCGCGATATTGAAGGGATTGATGACCGCCGCGCCTATGCATTAAGTGTTGGCACAGGAGGTCAATCACGTATTTATTACACTGATAACGGTGGTAACAGTTGGCGTCTGCGTTATCGCGGCGAGGCGGACAGCTTCTTCAACTGCATGGCACTAGCTCCTAGCGGCGAAGCCTGGGTGCATGGCGACAGTGTTGGAGACGAATGGCGGATGGTACGCAGTGCCGACGGTCGCAACTGGATGCAAGTTCGTAGTGCGGTTGCCGAGCCACCTCAATCTAACGAAGGTGGTTTCGCCTCAAGTGGCAGTTGTGCCCGATTTAATAACGACAACTGGATGATTGCAACGGGTAATGCTGATAAAGCTCGAGTATTAATTAAAGGCTCGTTTGGCATTCGCTTTCGTGTGGTAGAAACACCAATGGAAGCAGGCCCTATGGCGGGCATTACCAGTGTGTGGCCTATTGACGATAAAACCTTTTATATTGCTGGTGGTGACTTAAATGATGCTTCTGGCGATGAAAACCGTTTATGGCATTATCAAAATAACGAATTTGAAGCCTTGCCCGGGCCACCAATTAAAGGCGCTCTTTATAGCTTGAGCCTTATCGATCACAACGGTTCCTGGTTACTAACGTCTAACCCCCAGGGCGCGGCGGCACTTAACCTACAAACTAAGAAATGGTTTAAGCTCTCTGATGACAACATCTGGAATATTCAGTGTCATGGGGATATCAGTTGCTGGCTGGTTGGTAAAGACGGCTACGTTGGCCGTTTGCAATGGCAGGCGCCGCAACAGCGCCCTAAGCTCTAACAGTTCACGTACATTAAGCGGCTGGAGAACTTAATAAAGCCAGCCCACCTAATAAGTGACGGCTATTAAATCCGTGCCGCTTAAGCACGTTAGCGACAACCTGGCTTCTGTTGCCCGAGCGACATAAGCAAATAATATCGCGTTCTCGCAAGTGTGAGTTACTGTGTATAAACTGAATGACTTCAGTCAATGGTACATTAACCACCTCTGCATTACAGGGAATATCGGACAACACGTGCTCCTGCCGCTCTCGCACATCAACAATTAATAAATCATCGCGATGCCAGAATTCGTCAGTATCCCCCACCGGAATATTAACCCCTTCATCAACACGACAGTCACCGTTTAATTCACAAGGCGTGTAAACAATATGGTGCTCTGAGTCTTGCCCCGGGCAAATAAGCGTACTCTCGCCTATAAAGCACTCATAAGTGCTCGATGCTGCCTCAGACCCGGTAAATAAAAAGTCTGAACCCACCCGGCTTTTCAGCGCAGCCGATTCACTTAATACATAAACCGGATTACGGTTACCGACTCGAAATAAACGTCGCTCACCGATACTCACACAGCCACTGACACTGCCTTCGCATTCCATTGGAACCACGTCACAGGAATCAGTAGCAGACTTAGGCCAGCCAAACACATCGTACTCGTCTATTGACTGCTCAGGCATGAGTATTGGTAATAACAACTCAATAGACTGGCTGGTAATTGAATCAGCGGATGTCGATACCACCGCTTTCACTTGATAATGCTGGCAGCTGACAATATTCTCAATTCTGCCAGCCAAAGCCGGATGAGGATCGATAACGGCTATTTCTTTAGCTTGCTTATCTATTACCAGGTAACAGCAATGATCGTCGTACTTCAGTTGCACAACACCGTCTAACTGAGCGTCGTTATCGTTATTCGTGTCCGCAACAATCAAGCAGGAATTTCTCAATGCATCAGCAGCTTGTTTTATACGTACACAAGCCTCAGTAATTTCCTCTTGTCGCGTTGCCGGACCAAAAGATAATCGAATAGCAGAACCGCTGCGCCACTCTTCCAGCCCCATAGCGTCTAAAACAAAGCTTTTTGTTACCTTAGAACTGCATGCAGAGCCTGAACTCACTCTTATCTGACAGGCGTCAAAAACATCCATAATATCGCGCGAGGCAACTCCTTCTACGGAGAAGTTCAGCGTAGTAGGAACCGAACGCTCAAAGTCATGGTTAAATACAATAGAGGGGAAAGCTGACCGCAGGGCTTCAACCAACTGAGATCGATAATCCTGTAATTTAGCTTCACTATGAAAGCGACGGTTACTGTCATCCAGCATCAATTCAAATAACGCATTTAATGCTGCTATTCCGGGTAAGTTTTCGGTTCCGGAACGCAGACCTGACTCTTGCCCTCCACCAATAATTAGAGGGGTATAAGGGGCTGAATCCCGAACCGCCATAAACCCAATGCCTTTGGGCCCATAAAGCTTATGACCACTAAACGGAGCGTAATCAATGGTTGTTTCATCTAAATTAAGAGCTTTTTTCCCTAATACCTGAACGCAATCAACCATCCAGGGTACATCCGGGCTATGCTGACGTATCGTTTCTTCCAGTTGTTTTAAGTTCTGAATAACACCGGTTTCGTTGTTAACAGCCATAGTGCATATCATGGCAGCATCTTTTACATGCTCAGCAATAAACTGGCTATCCAACAGGCCTTGTTTATCAACTGGAATGGCAACAAGCTCAGCTTTCAGTCCAAGTAACTGATTCCAATGAGCCAGGGCCTGGGGCACGGCTTTGTGTTCTGTCGCACCATACAGGAGGTATTTTTTTCGCTTATCGGGAGCAACCTGCATAGCTGCATGAATTGCAGAAACCACAGCCGTCTGAATGCCTTCTGTCGCGCCACTGGTAAAAATAAGTCGACCTGACGGCAAACCAACAATTTTACGAGCTAACTGACGGGTGGTATCCAGAATATAACGAGCTTTTAAGCCCGTAATATGGCTACTTGAAGGGTTACCAAAAACTGTTTCCATCGTATGCGAAACAGCTTGAATAATTTCGGGAAGTACCGGAGTGGTAGCATTACAGTCCAGATAAAGTTCGTTTGCGTTTGTCTGAATATCTACTGGTTTCATGCCACCCTCCAAATTAACTAAAAGTTATATGTTTATAACCTTTATGACTAAAAGGGTCAATGAATCTGGTTTTCTTTCCAGGCTTGTTCCTTTTTCATCCTGTCTTTTCGCTTGTCGCATGGTTCATCACAGTCACAGGCTTTTTCCATGCCCAGAGCGCCGATGCCACCACAGCTACCGGAAATTGTCTTGCGCTGTACAATATAGCCAACGGCCATCGCCAGCACAACGATAATAAATAAGGCGAATACCATTATAAAGGTTTGCATTAAAACTCCTACTACTGCTCGGCCAACAACGGCTTAAATGCATCACTCATATACTCTTCAAAACCGTTTTCGGTTTTATAAATGAGCATAACTGCCATATTGTGTCTTTTTGCGAAGGACTTTGCTCTTTCCGTCCCCATTACAAATAAAGCAGTTGCATAAGCGTCGGCAGACATTGTGTCCTCGGCATAAACTGAAGTAGAAACCAAGTTATGCTGCACAGGAGCACCGGTTACCGGGTTAATAATATGCGAATATCGTTTACCATCTTCTTCATAGTAATTGCGATAATCACCCGATGTCGCCAAAGCACCGTCTTTAAATTGGACAACATGTTGCACCGCACGTTCCGTTGAAACCGGTTTTTCTATCGCCAGGCGCCATAATGCTTCATCCGGCTTGCCGCCTTTTGCAATAACCTCACCGCCAATTTCCACCAGGTACTGCTTTATACGCAACTGATCCAATAAGTGAGCCACTCTGTCGACGCCGAAGCCTTTGGCTATAGTAGACAGATCGACGTATAGATCAGGGTTATCCTTAATCAATTGATGATTTTCTACACGTAGTTTCTGATAGCCCGTTTTTTCCCGAACCGCATTCAACTCTTCTTCAGACGGTTCTTTTTCTGGTCTTGCCTGAGGACCAAAGCCCCAAAGATTCACCAGAGGACCAACGGTTATATCCAGAGCACCTTCCGTTTCCTCAGCAATTTCGAGACCACGATTAACTACCCGTTCAAGGTCACGGCTAATAACCATAGGTTGGGTACTTTTAAACTGATTAAACTGGGAGAGTTCAGACTCTGGATCATAAGTCGACATTTGTGCATTAACTCTTTTGAGCACTATATCAACTTTCTTCTGAATCTCTTCTTTGTTGTGTCTGGGATCCTTAGAGTAGACAGTGACACTATAGGTGGTTCCCATAGTCTTACCGCTAAAGGATATTTTCTCAGGTGCATCAGAACAAGAAACTAAAAAGGCCAGCCCCAGAAGGGCTAGCCAAATTTTAGCAATCGACAGTTTCGATAGCATCATGAATTAACCACCAAAGTCATCCAACATGATATTTTCGTCTTCAACGCCTAAGTCTTTCAACAAGTTGATAACTGCTGCGTTCATGACCGGTGGTCCACACATGTAGAACTCACAATCTTCTGGTGCGTCGTGGTCTTTAAGATAACGCTCATAAAGAACGTTGTGAATAAAGCCAGTATCACCTTCCCAATTGTCTTCAGGCTGTGGATCAGACAATGCCACGTGCCAGTCAAAATTTTCGTTCTCTTCGGCCAGCATGTCGAAATCTTCAACATAGAACATTTCTTTTTTAGAGCGGGCACCGTACCAGAACGAAACCTTACGATCAGTTTTTATACGACGCATCTGATCAAACAAATGAGAACGCATTGGTGCCATACCAGCACCACCACCAATAAAGACCATTTCAGCGTCAGTGTCTTTGGCAAAGAATTCACCAAATGGACCTGAAATTGTGACTTTGTCGCCTGGCTTCAGACTGAAAATGTACGATGACATTTTACCTGCAGGCAAGCTTAAGTCGTTAGGTGGCGGCGTCGCTATACGGACGTTCAGCATAATAATGCCTTTCTCTTCCGGATAGTTAGCCATTGAATACGCACGCACAACTTCTTCGTCAACTTTAGACTCAACATCAAAGAAACCGAAACGATCCCAATCTCCGTGATATTCTTCAGAAATATCAAAGTCTTTGTATTTAACGTGATGCGGTGGAGCTTCAATCTGAATGAAACCACCCGCACGGAAAGGCACTTCTTCGCCTTCCGGCAACTGAACAATAAACTCTTTAATAAAGGTTGCCACGTTGTCGTTAGACTTAACCGTACAGTCCCACTTGCGAATACCAAAAACTTCTTCTGGTAATTCAATTTCCATGTCCTGTTTCACGTTAACCTGACACGAAAGACGACAGCCTTCACGAGCTTCACGTTTGGTAATGTGGTCAAGTTCGGTCGGCAATATGTCACCACCACCCTCTTTAACTGTGACACGACACTGGCCACATGAACCACCACCACCACAAGCTGACGAGACGAAAATACCAGCATTAGCCAGCGCGCCCAGAAGTTTAGTACCTGGCTGGGTCACGATTTTTTTGTCTTCGTCGTCATTAATCAGGATTTCCACATCACCCTGAGGTACCAGCTTTGATTTTGCGAACATAATAATCGCAACCAAAGCCAGTACGATGATGGTAAACATCCCTACACCGAGATATATCTCTTGCATCGATTCGTACCTTTTTTTACCGATTCAACACACTGGTTATAAGGATACGCCGGAGAACGACATAAAGCCCAAACCAATCAGACCCACTGAAATAAATGTGATACCTAAGCCACGCAGGCCATCAGGTACATCTGCATATTTCAGTTTTTCGCGCACTGCAGCCAGAGCAACAATAGCTAAAGCCCAGCCAACACCACTACCAATTCCGAACACAACGGATTCGCCGAAATTGTAATCACGCTCGACCATGAAAGCTACGCCACCAAAAATAGCGCAGTTAACGGTAATGAGTGGCAGGAAAATACCCAGTGCGTTGTACAATGCAGGCACATATTTATCCAGCGTCATCTCCAGAATCTGTACCAATGCCGCAATAACACCGATAAAGGTCAGGAATTTCAAAAAGCTTAAGTCTGCATCCGGGAAGCCCGCCCATTCCAGAGCACCTGGCGCCAGAATGTTGTGGTAGATTAAATTGTTTACCGGTACTGAAACACCCAGTACAACAATAACCGCGACACCCAGACCAAATGCCGTTTTTACTTTCTTAGATACAGCCAAAAACGTACACATACCTAAGAAGAAGGACAATGCCAGGTTTTCAATGAAAACCGCGCGGATGAACAGGTTGATATATTGTTCCATGACCATTACTCCTTAGGTTCAACTTGTTCAGTGCGGAAGGTACGCAGTACCCAGATAAACCCGCCAATGATGAAGAAGGCACTTGGTGGCATCAGTAACAAGCCAACCGGCTCGAACCAACCACCTTGTGATGCCAGAGGTAAAATCTGTACATCAAACAAGCTGCCAGAACCAAAGAGTTCACGAATGAAGCCAACAACCAACAGCACCACTGAGTAACCTAAACCGTTACCCAATCCGTCCAGGAAGGACATAAACGGAGTGCTCTTCATAGCGTAAGCTTCTGCGCGACCCATAACGATACAGTTAGTAATGATTAAGCCAACGAACACTGACAACTCTTTAGAAATTGAGTAAGCGTAAGCCTTTAGTATCTGGTCAACGACAATAACCAAGCTCGCGATAATTGTCATTTGAACAATAATACGTACGCTTGACGGAATATGATTCCTGATAATCGAAATAAACAAGTTAGAGCACGCAACAACAGCGGTTAGTGCAATGCACATAACCAACGTGTTGCTCATTTTCGACGTTACAGCCAATGCAGAACAGATACCAAGAATCTGCAGTGCGATGGGGTTGTTGGCGAATATCGGTCCGAATAATACGGACTTCATTTCTTTTACATTAGCCATTGTTCAACTCTCCCTCACGAAGTTTCTTGAGTAATGGACCGTAACCATTTTCGCCCATCCAGAATTGAACCAGGTATTCAACACCATTACTGGTCAAAGTTGCACCAGAAAGCGCATCAACTTCGTGCTCGCCTTTGGCGCCGCCTTTTACCACTTCAAACTGGACGTTACCGTCCTCGCCGTAAACTTCTTTACCTTGCCAAGTTTTTACCCAGGCCGGATTGGTGATTTCACCACCAAGCCCCGGAGTTTCAGAGTGCTCGTAGAAGTTAACGCCTTTAACAGTGTCAAAGTCGCCTTCTAACGCCAGCAAGCCGTACATGGTTCCCCATAGCCCCTGGCCACGAACATGAAGAACAAGACCTGTTGTTTCGCCGCTTTCATCTTTAACAAGATAAATCTGTGTTAAATTTTCGCGGGTACCTAAACCAGCAGGGTCGTTCTTTTTCTCAAGTTTTTTACTTCTTTCAGGGTCACTCGCTGCTTTGCGGTTGCTAAAAGATGTCGGGTCAATGTCTTCCTTAACGGTTAAATCTTCAAGGCTGACAACCATGGTATCGATGCGTTGCTTGTAAGTTTCAACAACGTCGGTATCGGCTTCCAGAATACCGGCAGCATCCAAAACGTTCTTCTGCATATCAAGTGCCGCATTCTTTTCCTGCATTGGTTTCAAACCAATAGCAGCACCAGAAACAACAATTGAGCAAACCAGGCAAAGCGCCAGCACGACACCAACGGTCTTGCCTAAACTTTCATTTTTCTTAGCCATTGCGCGCTAACCTCCGTTTGATATTTGCCTGTGCTACAAAGTGGTCAAATAACGGTGCAAATACGTTAGCAAATAAGATGGCCAACATGATGCCTTCCGGGAATGCCGGGTTAATGACACGAATCATGACCGTCATAAAACCAATTAACAAGCCGTACGCAAACTTCCCTTTATTGGTAAAGGACGCAGATACCGGGTCCGTAGCCATAAACATCATTGCAAAGGCAAAACCACCTAATACTAAGTGCCAGTACCAAGGCATTGCGAACATTGGATTGGTCTCGCTACCAACAAGGTTAAGTAGCCCGGAGAACAGAACCATACCAGCAAAGACACCCAGAACGATACGCCAGGAGGCAATACGGAAATAAATTAACGCTAAGCCGCCAATCAAAATCAGTAAGGTTGAGACTTCGCCTACTGATCCCTGGATGTTACCAAGGAAGGCGTCCCACCAAAGCTGAGTATTCCCATAATCCATTTCACCCAGAGCCGCTTTACCCAGGTTTGTTGCACCAGAAAAGCCATCGACGGCAGTCCAGATGGAATCACCTGACATGCTGGCAGGATAAGCGAAGTATAAGAATGCGCGACCGGTTAGTGCCGGGTTAAGGAAGTTGCGACCAGTACCGCCAAAAATTTCCTTACCGATAACGACACCAAAGGTGATACCTAAAGCAACCTGCCATAATGGCGTTGTTGCCGGCAAAATCAGGGAGAATAAAACCGAGGTAACGAAGAAACCTTCGTTAACTTCGTGCTTACGAATAGACGCAAACAGGACTTCCCAGAAGCCACCAACAAAGAAGGTAACCGCGTAAATAGGCAGGTAGAAACACGCGCCATACCACATTTTCGCGCCCCAGCCGGCATTAGCGCCTAACTCGCCACCGAACAAGTGGAATAACCCAACCTGCCAGACGTCAGAAAGCGCATAGCCGTCAGCCAAAGCCAAAGCAGCCTGGTTACCAACGTTATACATACCCCAGAACATTGCCGGGAACGTCATCATCCACACCAAGATCATAATGCGCTTAAGGTCGATACGGTCACGAACATGCGTAGCCGACTTAGTCACAGTACCTGGTGTGTACAAAATAGTGGCTACGGCTTCGTAAAGCGCGTACCACTTCTCGTATTTACCGCCTTCTTCAAATTGCGGTTCAATACGCTCGAGTGTGTCTTTCAAGCTCATGGTTAGCCTTCTTTCTCAATCTTAGTGAGACAGTCACGCAGCACCGGGCCATATTCGTACTTCCCGGGGCAAACATAAGTGCACAATGCGAGGTCTTCCTCGTCCAGTTCCAGACAACCCAACTGCTGACCTTCATCAGTATCCCCTGATAACAAGTCACGTAGCAGTAATGTTGGCAGAATATCCAAAGGCATTACGCGTTCGTAGTTACCAATTGGAACCATTGAACGTGAAGAACCATTCAGTGACGTTGTCATGCTAAATAACTTCTTCGGATTAAAGTGTCCGGCATAAGCGCGTGTAACTGAGTGCAAGTCCGAGCCAGGACGTATCCAGCCCAGAAACTCTTTATAATTGCCTTCCGGAATAACGCTAACCTGATTATGGAAACGACCTAACCAGGCGTGTTCGTTATCCGCAGTGTGACCATGCAGGACTGACCCTGAGATAATACGTTGATTATCACCACTTAGCTCACCATCCGTTAACTCATGCAAGTTAGCACCTAAGCGGGTGCGCAGCAGGCGAGGCTCTTTAACGCCTTCACCGGCAACCGCAACAACGCGATCAGTAAAGATTTCACCTGTAGTGAATAACTTACCGTAAGCGATAACGTCCTGATAACCGATGTGCCATACCGGGCGTTTAATGCTCGCTGGCTGAAGGAAATGTATATGAGTACCAACCAAACCTGATGGATGAGGGCCGGAAAATGACTCCAGCGTGACATCTGCGTCGCCAGTATCAACTTCAGCGTCACCCGCTTTACAAACAAACAACTTGCCTTCGGTCAGGTTAGAAAGAACCTTCAGACCATCAATGAAAGCTTGTTTCTGTTCATTTATAAATAAAGTTGGGTCGCCAGCTAACGGGTTAGAATCCATCGCGTTGATAAAAATCGCGCTGGCTTCTGCATCTAATGCCGGAGTTTTGCTGTAAGGACGGGTACGGAGCGCAGTCCATTGACCAGACTCAACCAGAATGTCCTGAACTTTTTCACGACCTAATGAATTGAGCTTGTCGCTGTCAAATTTGTCAAAAGTAACCTGCTCGTCACCTTTCAATTCAATAACAACCGCCTGCAATACTCGGCGCTCACCACGCAGGATGTCTTTTACTACACCAGCACCAGGGGCTGTGTACTTGACACCAGGGTTTTTCTTATCCTCGAAAATCAGCTGACCTTTTTTAACCTGGTCACCTTCTTTCACGTGCATGGTTGGGCGCATACCCACGTATTCTTCACCTAGGGTAGCGACTGTCGTCACAGCCTTACCGTCGGATAGTTCTTGCTGGGGCGCCCCTTTAATAGGGATGTCCAGCCCTTTCTTGATCGTAATCATATGCGTTTGCACTACTCGTTAAGGGAAGATTCATCACAACCAGCCACTGGGGCTGGAAACCTGAATAATCAAATAGTTACCGACACAAACAACCGCCTTCAGGGGGCTTGTCATCGGCAACCTGAAACATTTTCCACACTTATCGATGGGATTTTAGCATTTTTCCCACAACGCTTACCAGTTTACTTTTGGATCAATATCCGCGTCATAATCAACGTTATCAAAGCCAAAACCGAATAAGTGCAGAAACTCCTGATGATATCCTTCGTAATCGGCAAGCTGATGGAAGTTATCCTGAGTTACTTGCTCCCAGAGTGCTTCTATTTTTGCCTGAGTTTTATCGTTGGTTTCGTAGCCGTCCATGTGAAGCCGGCCTGCGTCATCCAGCTCCGGATTACTATTATATAGACCTTCAGTAAACAGGCGGTAAATTTGTTCGATACAACCTTCGTGCGTGCCTTCTTCTTTCATCACTTTATAAATTAATGAAATATACAGCGGCATAACAGGAATAGCTGAACTCGCCTGTGTTACCAACGCCTTTAATGAAGAAACGTAAGCTTTCAGATTAAGATCATCGCATTCGGTGACGAGCTCTGATGCCGCGCGATCCAGATCTTCTTTTGCGCGGCCGATGGTTGCATGACCGTAAATTGGCAATGTCAGTTTTTTACCTATGTAAGTATAAGCAGTGGTTTGACAGTTTTCGGCCAAAACGCCCGCATTATGCAGAGCTTTAACCCAGCGTTCCCAGTCTTCACCGCCCATCACTTTTACGGTATTGGCAATATCTTCATCGGTAGCCGGATCAAGTGTCACTTCGTGTACCTGATCTTTGTCCGTATTGTAGGTTTTGGTTGTGTATTGTTTGCCTATTGGCTTTAACACTGAACTGTAGACTTCACCGCTATCGGGGTCTTTACGTTTAGGTGATGCCAGGCTGTAAACAACGAGGTCAATTTTCCCCATGTTTTGCTTAATGTAATCGATACTTTCCTGCTTAATTTCATCAGAAAATGCGTCGCCATTAATTGAATGGAAAGCTAAACCGGCTTTGTTCGCTTGCTGATGAAAAGCGGCGGTATTATACCAGCCAGCTGTCGCTGTTTTCTTTTCTGTAGGCTCTTTTTCAAAACACACACCAAGAGTATGGGCTTCGCTACCAAAAGCAGCCGTAATTCTTGACGCGAGTCCATAACCTGTGGAGCAGCCTATGACTAATACATTCTTGGGGCCATTGGTAATGGCAGGCTTATTACGGACAAATTCGATTTGACGTTTGACGTTTTCGGCGCAACCCACCGGATGAGAATTGGTGCAGATAAAACCGCGAATTTTTGGCTTAATGATCATATTGATGTGTCCCTGTTGTTCGCATTATTTCGGCTATTGTAACCAATCAAACGACAGGAACACATCAGACATGCGGAATTTTTCTTAATTTGCCGCTATTTTCGACCCACCCAGGCAGTTGGGTGAACGTCTGGACTCTCCCAGTTGCTCCCACTCACCTTGAGTATAGGTGTGTAGCGCCAATGCATGGATATGATTCATTAATTCATCCGCTAAGATTTTATTAACCGCACGGTGTCGGTTAATGAGTCGCTCACCACTAAACTTCGGAGTAACTAAGACCACTTTAAAGTGAGATTCAGCATTAGCACCACCCGAGTGCATATGGCTTTCGTCTGCCACTTCCAGATGCACCGGAGTAAACGCTTCGCGCAACTTATTTTCAATATTTAGCCCAATAGACATAACTGCTCCCCTCTGCGTTTGCCTCTAATCTTCAGTTTAGATTACTTATACTGAATCGCAGAAAATTTTTACAAAAACCTGCTAACTCTACGAATTTTCGACAAATAAAGTTTGTTCAATATTCAGAGTCATCAACTGCCGCATGACAAACTTCCTCACTTGAGGATAAGCTAACGACAGCAGGAAAAACTGCATCCACAACTTCGCCTTTTGAGGCAGAGGCCGGTTTAACCACGTGATAGCGTTGTGCACTGACATTTCCTTCTGCCTGCCACAGTAAAACATCGGTTTTATCAAAAAGCCTGGACAAGGCATCTAAGCCCTCGCTTCTGTATGGGGGAAACGCGGTACTTTCTCCCGATAAGCGCCAGCCTCGTAGCTCTGCCTCCGATGCCAGCAAAGCCTCATTAATGCGGTTACGACAAAAGCTGAGCTCAATCGTTGCCCGGCTCAATTGCCAGTTATCATTAGGCAGTAACTGTTCGTCCAGAGCTTTAACTTCAGCGCTGCGCAAATTCGTTGTACCTTCCTGACTGCAGCCACTAAGAACTGCGAGGAATAGCCCTGCCATCAAAAAATTTTTAAAAGTCATAAGGAAACCTCCAAGGCTTGATATTATAACTGAAAAGCGCAGATAAACCGTTGTCTTAGTGTTAAAATTTCTGGCAGTATAGAGTGTAATTTGTCATAGGGATTCAAATCAGTTTCATGTCATCCATCTCATTTTTTCGTAACGCCCTTATTGCTGGTGGTCTTAGCTTACTCATTACCCCTTCTGCGCTTAGCTCCGTATGGATTGAAGCAGATGACGCAGAATTGCGAAACAGTCTGATTGTATTAGCTGAATCAGGGCTTATCAAAACACCTATTCAGCAATTTCCAGTTACCTGGAAGAGCTTACTGCCTGAGTTGGATGCGCTTGAATTGAAAGACCTAAGCCCAACCCAGCAATTGGCGTTACGCCATGTACGTCATCAATTGTCACAAGCTCAGAATGGGCCTAAAACACGATGGTATATTGGTGCAACGGATAGTGAACAAGTCGTTCAGGATTACGGCGACGACACCTATGAAGAAGGTAAAATTAGCCTAAGCCGCAGTATGCACGGTACTAACTGGGCGGCCAGAATTCAGGTGAATTATCGTCAGGACCCTTTTGAAGGCGACCACAAAAAGACTCTGGATGGCAGTTACTTAGCTTACAACCTGAATGACTGGAGTTTCAGTCTGGATTCACTGCCACTGCGTTGGGGGCCGGCAGAGCACAGCAGCTTGCTGTTTTCTAACAATGCCCGCCCTATGCCCAAAATTCGAATCGATTACGCTCCTGATTATCCGCCTGCCGGAATGAATCCATTCAAAATCAGTTTATTCAGTGCCTATCAGGACGATGGATACAGCGACCATTATCGGGTCAGCGGCATCCGCTTTTCCAGTCAGTTATTTCAGCATTTATGGTTTGGTATAAGCGCCATTGAGCAGAGCGGCGACAACCGCCCCGACAACCGGATGTTGACCGCCGATGCCAGAACCGGTTTCGACTGGGGGACTCATCAGTTTTCAGCTTACGCAGAACTGGGTATTGACCGAAAACTGGAAACCGACGACAAACCGGTATATACCCTGGGCGCACAATGGATGACAGGCTCTAAAGAACGTCGTCATAGCTTCACGGTTGAATACAGTCAGTTAGACGGCGGAGAAGAACACGACTTTTATTCACTGGACGAAAACCAACGACAATACTTTCTGAACCACCAGCGTAATCCCGGCTCGCCTTTCCCCCGTGAGAGTCAGACTGTATCTGCCAGCTATCGCCAGTTTTCAGCCGACGGTTCTGCCTGGACGGCGCTGGTCAGTCATAGTAAAGAAAAAGATGATGACACTCTGTCACGGGCTTTACTGCGGCGCACTGAACCTGCTTTTTCGGGGTTAGTTAAACTCTCTCTGCAATACCTTGACGGCAGCAATTACGACGGCGAAGTGGGCGTTCAATTGAGTGGAGAATGGCGCTTTTAACGCGCCAGCTTCTGCCCTACTCCCAGACTGATGGTGTCCATAACATCAAGCCAGGCTTCATCCAGAGCATTGACTAACGCAGGATAGCCGTCACTTTTCAACGGCATGCTTTCAGTAAAGGTTCCTTTCAGCACCGTCTGGTTATCCTGACTTTTATACTCCCAGTGACCCGCAACAACGGCCCGTGAGTCATTACTTCCATAAAAATCGTCAACCCAAACCGTTAGCTTGCCTTCGCAATTGTCAGCCAGCAAAAGGCGCTGAGCACTACGCTGAAGTTGATGCGCCAGAGGCGTACTCCAACGGTGCTGCCGGGCACTATGCCAGCGGGTTTCATCCTGCTGTAGCTGCAACCCGGGTTTCGCCGCTGAATCACCCACAAATACAGGACGCTTATCCGCATGACACAAGGCTTCCGCGGACTCACTCAAATGTGGAAGTCGATATTGCGTTATCTCATATGAGTTAGAGGAACACCCGGCGAGCAACGCAATTGCTGCACCAGTAACAAACGGCTTGAGTATTTTTGGAAAAGAATATCTGCTATTCATAAGCTTTCGGCTCCGGATCGGGCTCTATAGATGGGCTAAAAATAAGCGAGTTCGGCTGTTCCTGTAACAACTCAATTACCGGTTTTAACTCACGTGAGAGCTGCTCAATTTCAGTTAACGTTTGATTCAGCTGCTGTCGTGTCGGGGAACCTTCATTAAAACTGCCGGTAAGCTCTTTCAGCTGAATAAGATTTTGCTGCAATAACTGAGGCAATTGCTTCATTTGTGGTTGCTCAACAATAGCCGCCAAACTTTCCGACACACTATCAAGCTTCCTGGCCGTACTGTCGACCGAACTCATCGCTGCCGAAAAGTCATTAAGTCCTTGCTCCAGTGGCAACTGATTGAACTTATCCAATAGCGCCGTTAACTTTTCTTCCAGTCGAGTGAAGTCACTAGCCATTGCCGGCATAACCGGGTATCCGGCAAATATATCGTCGCCACTTTTCTCACCTGCGTTCGGATAAAAGCGAACATCGACAAATAAGGTATTGGTTAACAAGTTAGAGGCTCGGATATTCGCTCTTAAACCCTGCTTAAATAATTCTGGCAAACGTCTTTCCCAGTTTTCAATATCGGTATCGGCCACCAACCCTCTTAGGCGCTCAGGTTCAAAGCGAATAAGAATGGGAATACGTTTTAAAGGAGCTTCATCACCGTTTTCCGGGAACCAACGCAGCGGCACCTCTCTTACCGTGCCAACACGCACCCCTTTAAATTGAACAGGAGCTCCTTTTTCAAGACCCGCAATAGACTCATCCAGTAAAACAACGTAATCAATACCGTGAATATAGCCTTGCTGTTTTGCTTCCTCCAGACTTTCAAACAGCTCAAACTCCTGTTCACTGGTAAGCTTATCCCCCCGTGGCTGTCCTTCAGGAACACCAAAAGTCACACTGGCTCCCAATAGGGACTCGATGGAGCCCAAAGCCAAGTCCAGTCCCTGAGAATTCCACTGAATAGAAACCCCCCGCTGCAACCAGAACCGCGTATTTTCGGTAATAAGCTCATCATAAGGAGCCTTCACAAAAATTTGATATCGAGTTTGTCGTTCATCGACCTGAAACTCCGACTGCTCTACCTGACCAACGGTGAAACCTTGATATTGCACTGAGTCACCTACTGTTACGCTGGTTTGCCCCTCGCTGGTCAAATTTAACCGGCGCCCTGGAGTTTCTTGAGAAGTAACAGGTGGCTGTTCCAGTGCTTTAAAATGCGACTGCTGCTCCTTAGAGTCTCCTGGCTGCAAACGAATATAAGCACCTGATAGTAAAGTTCCCAACCCGCTAATTCCCTGTCGTCCAATTCTGGGTTTTACTACCCAAATTCGGGTCTCCGAGTTTAACATTCGCTCGGTGCCTTCGTTCATCGCCACTTCTATAACAGCCGAAGAAAAGTCTTCCGACAGGCGCACTTCAGTAACCTGTCCGACGTCTACGTTACGAACTTTCACCTGAGTTTTTCCGGCTTCGATGCCTTCGGCGTCCCCTACCGCCACAGTAATAGTGGGCCCGGTTCCGCGCGTATCCTGCCAAACCATCCAAAGCGCCACAGCAAGAGCCAGCAGCGGTACAATCCAGACCGGTGATATGCCGGAAAATTTGCGGACCTTAGTCGTTGAACTCTCTGTCATTTATCTGCCTCTCGCCAGAATAAGCGTGTATCAAAACTCATCGCTGCAAGCATAGTAAGAACCACAGCTGCCGCGAATGAAACCGCAGCACTGCCCGGATAAACCGACATAACGGAACCACTACGAACCAAAGCTACCAGTATCGCAACAACAAAAATATCGATCATTGACCAGCGCCCTATCCAGTCCGTCAGTTTGAATAAAATAAGACGGTGGCGAACCGTTTGCGGAGTTTGCCAGCGAGCTAATATTAGCAAAGTTATCAGCACCAGTACTTTAGCCACAGGTATAACCAGACTGGCGACAAAAACAATAGCCGCTATTGGTTTATCCCCACTTTGCCATAACTCCGTTACTCCGCCAATTATGGTTGACGGTTGGTCGCTACCAAATCGGACGGTTTCCATAACCGGTAACCAATGCGCTGGAATTAACATAATAGCGCCGGCAGTAATTAACGCGACCGTTGTGCCTGGCCTACGCCACCAGGATGTTTTCTGTGGCTCTGTGCATTGGTAACAAGTATCAGCGTTCTGAGAATTCAGTGCATAACATACCGGGCAAGTCTGTAACCCTTGTTCAAATGCTGTCATTCCGGGTTGACCGTCAGGTGCTGACTGTGACGTTTTAATCAAATGCCGCCAAACGGGTGTCTGTTTCACCCGTTCATAAACGAAAAGTAACAGCACAACAAAGGCGCTAAAGCTCCAGAAGCCCTCCAGTAAGCGAATATCTGCCAGGCTGGAGATCTTAACCAACGCCACCAAAGTGCCAAGCAGGAAAACGTCGGTCATTAACCAAGGTTTTAGATGTTCGGTTAAGCGCAGTAAATATAGACTACTTCGGTTTCGTGCTGCGTTTTTAGCATGACTGTAAACCCAAATCAGGCTCACCAGGTAAATAAACGGAATGAGAATAACCGTTAAAAGAACTAAAACAGCCAATACTTTTTCGTGAAAATAAGAAAGCTGCCACGCAGTGTCCAGTAGGGTCATTGACTGTTCAACACCGGCCGCAGAATAACGAATAAAGTCGACCGATAGACTGGCTAAAAGCATGACCAGAGCCGAGGTGGCTATTGCCACCAAAGTAAAATGCTCTGTTCTCCTGCCATGCTCCAGAACGTACCCGCAACGTGGGCACTCAGCGCGTTCATTCCCGGAAAGAGAGACGAGTCGGCTTACCCAGTCACATTGAGGGCAGCCGACAACATCATTCTTTTCGCTCTGCGTTATCCTGCTCGACGTCATTTTCTTCAGGCTCCGCTGAAATCATGGCTATTACTGTCCAACCCGACTGTGGTATCAATTCCCTTTCAGTGGTAAAAATATGGAGTTTTTCGGCATCGTCCAGCGCAAACATCGGCAACGCACGAGTTCCATACTTCTGCTGGTAGTCTGCAAAACTAAAACTGTCGGTAATAGGTGTCGACTTAATTTTAGCGCCTTTAAAATGCAGGCTTGCAAGCTTTGAATAGGTTACGCTGTCGCCAAATAAGTTTAATGTCTTGCGGTAACTTTCGGTCAACTGATGGCTGGCTCGGTAATCCTGCTCTCCACCGTTTAAACCATGCACTTTTCTGGAACCAAACCAATCCTGATAGTACATAGACACTAAGGGGTTCAGCTGTTTGTAGGGCGACATAACCAACAACTGGCCAAGGCCGGTTAAATCAATATTATTAGCTGCGTGTTCAGAAGCCGGGTTACCAAAATACACAGGTAAGTTATCCATTCGCGCTAACTTGATGTTTTCCCAGTTAGTATCAGCCAGACGCACGGGGATGCCGCTTTCCTGTATGCTTTTTGCAACGGCCCGCGCCATTTGATTAGCACCGAAAATTAAGAAGCCTTTGGCTTGTGGTTCCAGCAGCCCAAGCATTCTGGCTAATGGTTTCGCGGTTAAACTCTGCAATACAACCGTGGTCATTATCACCAGAAAAACCAGTGGAACAACCGCCGCAGCTTCGGTCCAGCCAGATTCTTCCATTTTTAACGCAAATAATGCAGAAACTGCCGCCGCAACAATACCGCGAGGCGCTATCCAGGATAATAAAACCTTATCTTTAAATCTTAATTCGGTTCCTATCGCAGACAACCAAACAGCCAGAGGGCGCACCGCAAACAAAATAATGGCAATTAGAATAACTGCGGGCATTCCCAACGCATCAAACTCTGCAAAATCCAGCCGCGCTGCCAAAATAATGAAAAGCGCAGAAATAAGGAGCACACTGAGAGTTTCCTTAAACTCTAGTATTTCTTCCATATTGAGGTTACGCGTATTGGCCATAACCATACCCATAACCGTAACGGTTAATAAGCCGGATTCATGTTGAATAGCGTTGGATAACGCGAAAACTCCCAGCACTATGGTTAGGGTAGCAACGTTTTGTAAATAATGCGGGAACCAGCCACGACCTAAAGCTAAACCTAACAGGCGAGCAGCGCCCCAGCCCAGAGCAAAACCCAGAGCAATGGTTGTCGCGAAAGCCTGCAACGCGTGCAGGAAAGCGACATCCTGACTGGCAATAATAAACTCGTATACCAATACCGCGAGCAAAGCACCCAGCGGATCAATAATAATGCCTTCCCAGCGTAGAATATTTGCTAACTTATTAATCGGCCGGATAGAGCGTATCATAGGCTGAATAACGGTAGGCCCCGTTACCACAACAAGTGCGCCAAACAAGGCTGAAATTTCCCAGCCATAGCCCATAATAAAGTGCGTTAGCACCGCTATAACAATAAAGGTTACCAGCATGCCTATGCTGACCAGATTGGTTACCATACGGCCATGACCACGAATTTCTTCAAACTTAAGGGTCAGGCTGCCTTCGAATAAAATAACCGCTACCGCTAACGAGACAAAAGGAAATAACAAGTCTTCAAATAGCGAGTCGGGTTCAAGTAACCCCAGAGTAGGCCCTAGCAATAAGCCACAAATTAATAACGGCAGTATTGCCGGCAACTTAATACGCCACGCTAACCACTGACAACTAATGGACAATACGCCAATCAGGGCAAGCATCGATAAGTCAGACATAATTTCTCCGCTGAAAGTAAGTCGTTTTAGAATAGCAGAAGCTAACACTCTGACTACCCTCAAATAGCGAATTTAGATGACTATTTTTTTAAATGAGAATGGCTATCATTATTCGCTTTGTTTGATATAATCGTCGCGTTTCTCTTAAAATAGTTCGTTAAGGAGTCATCTGAAATGCGTAAGTTTCATTCACTACTGGCAATACTTGCTGCGACTTCTGCGACACTGGTGTCCTTCACTAGCGCCGCCGCTGAAGTTAATATTTACTCAGCCCGAAAAGAAGCGCTGATCAAACCCGTTTTGGAAAAATTCACTGAAGAAACCGGCATCGAAGTTAATTTATTAACCGGTAAAGCGGACGCGTTGCTGGCCCGATTGAACTCCGAAGGCGAGAACACCCCGGCGGATCTATTTTTAACCGTTGACGCAGGTGCTCTTCACCGCGCCGTTGAAGCAGACGCGTTTCAGGCGGTAAACTCTGACGAAATTAATTCAGCCGTTCCTTCTCATTTTCGCTCTACCGACAACCTTTGGTTCGGATTAAGTTTACGCGCCCGCCCCATTTTTTACTCGCCAGAGCGCGTTAACCCGGACGAACTGGACTCTTATTTAAGCCTCGCAGATGAAAAATGGAACGACCGTATCTGCATCCGCTCTTCCAATAATCTGTATAACCAGTCGTTAGTTGCTGCGCTAATTGAACACCACGGCGCAGAAAAAACTGAAGAATGGGCAGAAGACTTTGTCGAAAACTTTGCTCGCAAACCCGTTGGTGGCGACCGCGACCAAATTAAAGGCGTAGCTTTTGGTGTTTGTGATATCGCTATTGCCAATACCTATTACTTTGGTCATATGCTGAACTCCGACGACGCAGAAGAGCGTTCAGCGGCCGAAAAAGTTAAAATATTCTGGCCAGCACAGGACAAACAAGGTGCTCATGTAAACGTCTCTGGCATAGGCATTACCAAACACGCTAAAAACGTTGACGAAGCTCAAAAGCTCATCGAGTTCCTGGTCTCTGAAAAATCACAAAAATGGTATGCTCAGGCCAACTATGAATACCCGGTTCGCGAAGGCGTCGAGTGGAGCGAAACACTCCAGCAATGGGGTGACTTTAAGCAGGATGACATTGAAATGGATATTCTGGGTGAGAATAACGGCGACGCCGTGCGTTTAATGAACCGTGCCGGCTGGCGTTAATTTACTACCAGGAGACGTATAGATGAACCGTGGCACGCTGTTGCTGTTTGCCGTCGCGGTCTTGATAGGGCTACCACTCATAGTGGTAGCTTTGTCGTTACTGAACCCTCAATGGGACACTCTGCAACATCTTTGGCAAACCGTGATACCGGAATACATCGGTCATTCAGTGATCTTATTGTTCGCTGTCGGTACCGGTGTCACTTTGCTCGGGGTAAGTACGGCCTGGTGCATTAGTCAATACGATTTTCCCGGCTGGCGTTGGTTAAGCTGGGCGTTATTGCTGCCACTGGCTATGCCTGCCTACATTACAGCTTATACCTATACAAGCCTGCTCGATTATGCCGGCCCGGTACAGGGGGTTATCCGGGACATTTTCTCTGTCAATATAGGTGAGTACTGGTTTCCTGAAATACGCAGCCTGAACGGTGCTATCTTTGTTCTTTGTATTGTTCTTTACCCCTACGTCTACCTTATTACACGCTCCGCTTTCATGCAGCAATCGACAACCGCGTTTGAAAGTGCAAAAACCCTGGGCGCCAGCTCATTAAGAAGTTTCTGGAAAGTTGCTCTGCCACTGGCGCGACCGGCTATAGCAACCGGCGTCACTCTGGCATTAATGGAAACTCTGGCTGATTACGGCACCATGGAATACTTCGGCGTCACAGTGTTTACCACAGGTATCTTTCGCACCTGGTATGGCATTGGCGATGCGCAGGGAGCGCTGCAACTGTCCGCTTTATTGCTGGTATTCGTCATTATTTTGATAATGGTTGAACGTTACTCCAGACGTCGCGCTCGTTTTTATCAACAGCGCTCTGCAACCAAGCCTCCTCAGCGGCGACCACTAAGCGGCTGGCGAGCGGCTCTGGCTTCGCTGGTCTGCTGGCTGCCCGTTGTGCTTGGCTTTGTTATACCAGCGACACAACTGCTCTTGTGGTCGGTTCAGAAATCAGAAATATGGCAGCAAAGCGAATTCTGGATGTTAACCTTCAACACACTCTGGTTAGGCTTATTAGCGGCGTTGATCACTGTTGCTCTGGCATTATGGCTTGCTTACGGTCGCCGGCGCCACCCTACCCGACCTTTACGCGCGGCTATCAGTCTGGCGGGCATGGGCTACGCTATTCCCGGTATTGTTATAGCCGTTGGATTGTTATCGCCTTTAGCCTGGCTAGACAATCAAATTATCAGTATCAGCGAATGGTTATTCGACTTTAATCCCGGTTTATTATTCTCTGGTACCGTTGTCGCGCTTTTGTTTGCCTACAGTGTCCGGTTTTTATCGGTGTCCTTGCAAACCGTTAACTCGGGGCTGGAACAAATCACACCGCAAATGGACGATACAGCGAGAACTCTGGGCGCCAGCGGTAAACGTATTTTATGGCGGGTTCACTTACCCTTGCTTCGCAGCCCGTTATTGGCGGCGTTAATTTTGGTGCTGGTCGATGTGATGAAAGAACTGCCCGCCACGCTGGTATTACGTCCATTTGATTTTAACACTCTGGCAGTGCGCGCATTCGAAATGGCCTCTGATGAACGCTTAGCTGATGCCGGGCCCCCCGCATTGATGATTGTCGCAGTCGGGCTAATTCCGGTTATTATGCTGTCCCGGGCCTTACGCAGTAAAACACTGAAAGCAGGAGAGTAAATGAGCACATTACTGAATATTGACGCAGTCAGCATCCAGCTCTCCGGTGACCTCATCGTCGACAGACTGAGTTTGTCTCTGGAGCCGGGTGAGATAGGTTGCCTGCTAGGCCCCAGTGGCTGTGGGAAAACCACTTTGCTGCGCGCTATTGCCGGCTTTATTCCGGTTTCCGGCGGACAAGTTGAGCTGCACGGAAAAACGGTCTCATCCAGCCAGGTGCAAATACCAACCGAGCAAAGAGAAGTTGGTATGATGTTCCAGGATTTTTCATTATTCCCCCACTTAACTGTGGCCGACAATATCCGTTTTGGCATTAATCGATTACCCAAAAAGCAGCAGGAAGAGCGAGTTAAAGAGCTGCTCATCCGCATTGGTCTTAACGGTTATCAAAATCGCTACCCGCACGAGTTATCCGGAGGACAACAACAACGGATTGCTCTGGCCCGCGCTCTGGCTCCGAAACCTAAATTGATGCTGCTTGATGAGCCCTTCTCCAGTCTTGATGCCGAACTACGCGAAGTGCTGGCTCACGACGTAAGACGATTGCTAAAAGAAGAAGGTATTACCGCATTACTGGTGACTCATGATCAGCAAGAAGCTTTTGCTATGGCAGATAAATCCGGCGTGATGTATTCAGGTCAGCTACTGCAGTGGGAAACGCCTTATGCCCTTTATCATCAACCAACGCATCAACTGGTCGCCGACTTTATTGGCCGCGGCGTTTTGCTGAATGGCGAAATAAGAGAACATCAATTACATTGTGCATTTGGAATCATAGAGCACTCTCAGTTGCACAACAAACCCGACATGAGTGTTAACTTTTTAGTTCGCCCCGATGATGTATTAATTAATAACGATAGCAGTATGCAGGCCATAGTGGTTGGCTGCGGTTTTCGTGGTTCGCATTATCTCTATACTCTGGAGCTGGCCGACACCAGTCACGTGTTGGCGGTCGGTCCATCACACCAACCGTTAAAAACAGGCGAACAAATTGGAATTGATATCGACTTTGATCATTTGGTCGTATTCGACTCGTCTTTGTGCGAGTTGCCCGACTAACTGATGCGTAAAACAAATGACAAGTTGAATACCTCACTATAGACTCTGAATAATTGTCATATGTGAGGATTCTATGGATTTTTTAATTGACGCATGGGATTTCAGTCAACATCCCGCAAAACAACTTCAGTCGCCATCGCGCGCCACAGAAAACACCTGGTTTCATTTTCAGCGTGATGCCGAAGGGTTAACCGAATGGTTAACTCAAGCCGGTATACCAGAACCTCTTATTGATGCGGTACTGGAAGAAGATACCCGTCCTCGTTTTCAGCGTTTACCCGACGGTTTTATGCTGTTGCTACGGGGTGTTAATTTAAACACGGGTGAATCTCCCGAAGACATGCTCAGTCTGCGCCTACTGTATTATAAAGGCGCGTTGTACAGCTTTCGTAAACGTCCTTTTTTATCCGTAGCAAAATTGCGTGAGCAACTTGGTCAACAAATAGGGCCGGAGTCGTTACACGACTTTATCGTTGCCCTCATTGAGCAATTAAACTTACGAATTGAAGATGTGGTGTCCTCAGCGGAGCAAAAATTGGAAGCTATTGAGGGTGAAGGCTTTGATAATACCGCATCGGTTCAGATAAAACTCACCGCTTTGCATCGTCGTCTGTTACGCCTTAACCGCTTTATCCGCCCGCAGTTGGCCGCTTTAGAAAAACTCAGTACCGAAACCGAAAAGGTTATGAGCACAGAGTTGCACCAATGGCTTATCAACGAGCGCGATACCACTCAGCGCTTATTCGAGCAAATTGACCTGATGCTGGAGCAAATCTGGATGCAGCGCGAGCAACTGCAGCAGGCCATAGCCGAAAAAATGAATCGCAACACCTATTGGCTCTCGGTTATTGCCGGAGTGTTTTTACCCCTCAGTTTTTTAACCGGTGTTTTTGGAATAAACATTGGTGGTATGCCCGGGGTAGAAAGCGAAGGTGCATTTATGATTTTCTGTGGTGCGCTGGTAATTATCGCGATTGTCGAATTCCTGTTGTTGAGACGCCTGAGATTCTGGTAAACCTGACTTATATCAAAGCGGTTTAGACCTAAGTCGAATAGGAAATTTAAGCCAACAGAATATGCTTAAAGGCTCTGCATAAAAGGATTTGAGGTAGTGCTATGCAAGCCTATAAAAACGTTTACTCCGAAGCTCAGCAAGATCCTGAAGGTTTTTGGCTGGAGCAAGCGCGTCGCTTAAATTGGTTCAAAATGCCTAAAGTCGCAGCCCGGGTCAAAAAGAATGGACTGGCAGACTGGTTTCCGGATGGCGAAGTTAACATCAGTTATTTAGCACTCGATGCACAAATTGAAGCAGGCCGCGGCGAGCAAGTCGCTTTGTATTACGACTCACCGGTTACCGAAAGTAAAACCAGTTACACCTTTAATCAGTTACGGGAGCAGGTTGCCTGCTTTGCTCATGTGCTGAAGCAACACGGCGTAGAAAAAGGCGACCGGGTTATTATTTATCTCCCTATGATACCGCAAGCCGCTATTGCAATGCTGGCCTGCGCTCGCATTGGGGCCATTCACTCCGTCGTTTTTGGTGGCTTTGCTGCGCACGAACTGGCTGTTCGCATCGACGACGCGGCTCCCAAACTCATTATCACCGCGTCTTGTGGTATTGAGGGGACCAAAGTTCTGCCCTACAAACCTATTGTGGATAAAGCTCTGGCTGAAGCGAGCTACAAACCGCGCACTATTGTCTACCAGCGCGAGCAGTGCCAGGCAGAAATGCAAGAAGGTCAGGACACCAACTGGGAACAGGCATTAGCGACAGCAAGCCCTGTAGAAGCTGTTCCTCTACCGGCAACTCATCCTCTTTATATTCTCTATACCTCGGGCACTACGGGCAAGCCGAAAGGCGTTGTGCGCGACCACGGTGGTTATGCCGTTGCCCTGAATTTTTCTATGAATTACGTTTACGGATTAAAGCCGGGGGAAGTCTTCTTCACGGCATCCGATGTGGGCTGGGTCGTTGGTCACTCTTATATTGTTTATGGTCCGCTGCTCTTTGGCTGCAGCAGTGTACTCTACGAGGGCAAGCCGGTTAATACGCCAGACGCAGGAGCCTTCTGGCGCATAGTTCAGGACTATAACGTCAGCGCCATCTTTTCTGCTCCTACGGCTTTCCGGGCAATAAAAAAAGAAGACCCTGAAGGCGAATTTATTCAGCGCTATAACCTAAGCTCACTGAAACGCATTTACATGGCCGGAGAGCGTTTAGATCCGGCTACCTATGAATGGACAACCGAATTAACCGACTTGCCGGTTTACGATCACTGGTGGCAGACCGAGAGCGGCTGGCCAATGTGCGCTAACCCTGTTGGTATTGAAGCGGTAAAAGTAAAACCTGGCTCTTCCACCTTTCCGGTTCCCGGCTATGAAATCAGTGTCCTCGACCCACTGGGAAAAAGTTTAGGCAGCAAAGAAGAAGGGGCAATTTGTGTACGCTTACCTTTACCTCCCGGATGTCTGACTACCGTATGGGGCGATGAACAGCGGCTGCACAGTAGTTACCTCAACGCCTTTCCGGGTTATTACTGCAGTGGCGACGGAGGGTACATCGACGAACAAGGCTATGTTTTTATCATGGGCCGTACAGACGATGTAATAAACGTTGCAGGCCATCGCTTGTCTACCGGAGAAATGGAAGAAATTCTAGCCGCTCACAAAGACGTTGCAGAATGTGCCGTTGTCGCCCAACCCGACGAACTAAAAGGTGAATTGCCGGTTGGTTTTGTTATTCTTAAAAACGCCTCCACTATTGGTCACGAGCAATTGCAACAGGAACTTATCCAGTCAATACGAGCAGAAATTGGCGCTATTGCCTGTCTTAAAACCTTACATGTTGTGTCGCGGCTACCTAAAACACGGTCAGGAAAAATACTGAGACGTCTTATTCGGCAGGTATTACAAGGCCAGGATGTCGCTGTTCCTTCAACCATTGATGATCCGTCAAGTATTGATGCTATTAAGGAAACCATGCGTTAAACTAGCGCCCTTTCTTTTAAACAGGATCAGGGTGTTATGACGTTATCGATTGTTGCGGTCATTATAGGTTTGGCTGTTTTGGTCTGGAGTGCCGACCGCTTTGTTGAAGGTGCAGCCGCAGTAGCAAAACATCTGGGCATGGCGCCATTAGTTATCGGTATGGTCATTATAGGCTTCGGTACATCGGCGCCGGAAATGGTCGTATCGGCATTGGCGTCAATGCAGGGCAACCCCGCATTAGCACTGGGTAACGCTTATGGCTCGAACATAACCAACATAGCGCTGGTTTTAGGTATTACCGCCATGCTCGCCCCTATTGCGGTTAAATCTGTGGTTATCCGCCGTGAAATGCCAGTGCTAATCGCAATAACCCTGTTAAGCGCCCTCTTTTTGCTCGACTATCAAATTACCAGACTGGAAGCTATTCTTCTGTTAGTTGTTTTTGTTGGCTACATGGGCTGGTCAATCTGGATAGGTTCAAAAAGCAGCGACGACAGCTTAGCCGCGGAATTCACCGAAGAACTGGACGCAAACCCTCTGCCAATGAAGCCCGCTATTATTTGGCTTATTGTGGGCTTATTGCTGCTCATTGTCAGTTCACGTGCTTTAGTGTGGGGCGCCGTAAACATTGCGGTATCACTCGGCGTCAGCGATTTAGTCATAGGCTTAACTGTAGTCGCCATTGGTACCTCCTTACCAGAGCTTGCTTCCGCCATTGCGGCAACCCGCAAGAATGAGCACGACCTGGCACTGGGCAACGTTATCGGCTCTAATATGTTCAATACTCTGGCTGTGGTGGGTATTGCCGGTGCTATCGAGCCGGTTTCGCTTGAGCCTCTGGTATTAAGTCGCGACTGGGTTGCTATGGCTGTACTGACATTACTGCTAATGGTCTTTGGTATTCGCAAGGCACGACAAGGGCGAATTAACCGCGTACACGGGTTTATCTTTATCTGCCTGTACTTGCTCTACACATTGTACTTGTTGAAAACCGGCTTCATCGCCCCGCAATAAAACACTATTGCAAATCGTTCGCATTTAACATAGACTGTCACTATCAAGTGAGGTGATAGTCTATGTATGTTTGTCTTTGTAAAGGTATTAACGATAAAGTCATCCATCAGGCCGTAGTTTCTGGTGAGGTGAACTCAATGCGAGACTTACGCCAGCAATACGGTGTAGCCTCACAGTGCGGCTGTTGTAAAAACTGTGCCAAAGATGTTCTTCACAAAGCCCTCGAACAACGTTCTAATCAAGCAGGTAAAGAGACTCAACTTCCGGTTTCCGTATGCTACACTTAATTCATACCTAGTGAATTAAGGAGTAATACGGCTATGAAAGGTGATGCTAAAGTCATCCAGCAACTGAATAAAATACTGACGCTCAAACTTACCGCTATTAATCAGTACTTTCTTCATGCCCGCATGTATCGTAACTGGGGCTTCGAAAGTTTGAACAAGCCTGTTTATAAAGCCTCTATTAACGAAATGAAGCACGCCGATGTGCTTATCGAACGCATTTTGTTCCTGGAAGGCATTCCTAATTTGCAGGAACTGGGTAAGTTATACGTTGGTGAAGACCCAAGAGAAATGCTGGAAATGGACCACAAAGTCCAGTTTAATGATGTCAGCGCAATACGCGAAGCCATAAAAGAGTGTGAGATACACAAAGACTATGTCAGCCGTAACGCATTACGCGATATTCTCGACTCGCAGGAAGAGCATCTCGACTGGATTGAAACTCAAATTGATTTGATATCGCGCCTGGGTAACGAGGTCTATTTGCAAACAAAAATTCAAGGAGCTGAATAATGCGCAGAGATAACAATGTCGTTGAGCAACTAAATCGCCTGCTGGCCTTTGAACTCACGTCAATTGACCAGTACACCTCACATTCGCGTCAGTACGAAGACATGGGTTTAATGAAGCTTTATGAGCGCATTAACCATGAAATTGACGACGAGCGCGGTCATGCAGACTTGCTCATTCGCAGAATTTTATTCCTGGAAGGCAAACCCAACATGAGCAATCGCGAACCTCATACCATAGGTTCGGATGTTCGGGAGATGCTGGAAAACGATCTACAGCTTGAGCACAACAACGCCAAAACACTGCGTGAAGTCATTGAATACTGCGAAGAAGTTGACGATTACGTTACTCGCGAAATGCTGGTCGGTATTTTAAAAGATACCGAAGAAGATCACGCGTACTGGCTACAGATACAACTGAACTTAATGGATCGACTGGGTGAGCAGCTGTATTTACAAAGCATGATGTAATCCAGTCCCCTCTTGTAACGGGTCACCTAGATTAAATCACCAGTGCAGTGAAACTGAAACGCGGGAGAATCCAAAATCATGCGGGAGAATCTGAGTAAAGCTTGTCGTGACGCTGTGTGCGACGATGTCGCTTTGTTTGGTTTCGGTTTAGCCTGTGTCGCAAACTTTTTTACAGAATCCAGAGGTTAGCGACACGCTGCGTTTAAATGCCGGATTCGCTCAACGCCTTTTAAAAAGCGGTTTAAAGGCTGTTTGTTGTAAATTTATCGGTGCGGAAATTGTTGATTTCAGAGCCGTCCAGGTTGGCGTCCGAAAATAGGCTTGCAGACCGCACCGCACAAGCTCTATAAACATTATTTATAGCGCGACTTTTTGACATCATCAAAATCTATCTGAGTGTTTGTCGATTCGGACCACCTTCCCAATCACTTCAACTTTTTTACTGTCTTCCTGGTTCAGTTGCTCGTTGGAGTAATGCTCATTATCGGTCATTAAATGGAGTCCGTTGATTTTATGCTCCACTCTTCGCATAAATACCTTGCCCTGGACGCTAACCACATAGATGCCGCTGCTGGATAACGAGGCTCGGTCATCAATGATTGCGATCTCTCCCTGGGCAATTGTCGGTGCCATTGCTTCATCGGTCGGGAAAGCCGCTTTTAGGTGCTTGGGGTCGAGTTTTTTATCTGCCACCCAGCTCCGGCGTACGGGGTGAAAATTATAAAGGTCTAAATCTGTTCCGAAGTCGTGAAAGGCTGACTCGTTTTTGGGATTAATAACCGGCAATAAATAAAATGATTTAAATGGCTCGCTGAGCTCATTAATTAATTTACGAAATGCGACGTGGTTTTTAATTCCAATTTCGTCATATATCTCATGAGTATTATTAACCTTTGTTTCTGGCGGAGTTGGCTCCATGAGGTTATCAAATATTAAATTTAAAGCGTCTACTATTGCTTTCGTTTCTGTCGCTGAATTATCTGCATCCTCATAAATTTGCTTTGAAGTTTTATCCAGCATCATATTTCCGTTACCGGTCAGCAGCCAAAGCGGACTAACCCCTAACTCAGCGAACTTTTTTAGGACAACAGTTGAAGGGTTGCTTACATCCTGTTCGTTTGCCTGGTAACCACGAAGTGACATATCGACCATCTCTGCAAACGTTGATTGGTTGAGCCCAACCTCCTTCCGGGCTGCTTTAAGTCGCTCCCCAACCGTAAAACTTTGGGAATCTGAATTTTTTAATTCCATGTTTTTCATGCACTTACCTTAAAGTCACATTATTTTATGGTAGTCACTATTGTAAATAGTAACTTTATTTATCATCATGGCTTTATGAACACACAAGAAAGCCGCAAAAAAACCAGGATGGCACCTGGTCCTGCTTCCGACATGCACCCTGCTGACATCAAGTGTGCATTGGAAAAAGCAGGCTGGACGTTACGCCAGTTATCAAAAAAACACGGGTTCTCACCCAATGTCGTTGGTCGTGCTTTCCGGCGTCGTTATCCAAAAGCCCAAGAAATAATAGCTGAGGCTTTAGGTATGAAGCCTTGGGATATATGGCCTTCTCGTTATGACGAGAATAACAATCCGATCAAAAAGCATCGTGGATGGCCGACGTCGAAATCATTCAAACCGAAGCATAGTACAGAAGCTTCAGATAAGCGACAAGGAGAGCCGTCATGACGCTTGAGCAATCCTTAATTCCTGACGAAATTTCCGCAGCTGAACTGGCCGACATTATCGGCAAGCAAGAGCGGACGGTTTACCGTTTAAAAGAACGGCTTGGCTGGGCTGAAACAGAGCCTAAAAAGGTTGGTAGCGGAAAACCAAAACGGTTCATTTTAGTGCACTCTCTCGATGCTGAAACGCTTGAGACGGTAAAAGCGCATTATCTTCAAACCAAGAGTTCGGAAGAGTACCGGACGATTTTCGAAGGCTTGAGCGACGCTGCTATCGCACGTGGTAAAGCCGCTAGTGACATTCTGTTCCACTGGTCACTGTATTCACAAGGGCACGGCTCAGGCCGGCTGGCTCACGAGAGCTTTGCCAAGGCATACAATCGTGGTGAAGTCGAAGTAAATGCCGATACGCTAAAAACTAAGCGCCGCATAAGCTATACCACGCTTTATCGCTGGGAAAAGGATTATAAGGACAAAGGCTTTGTCGGTCTTACCGGTCAGTATCGTAAGCGGAAACAGAACAAAATCGCCAATCAGCCAGAGCTGGCTGATTTTGTTCAAGGCTTGATATTAAAGCGCCCAAGCCTGACAACGAAGGCTGAACAAATACGTCAGCTTATCGCGTCCAAAAAAGTGACCGAAGGGCGTGATTGGCATGTTCCAAGCCCTTCATCCATCCGCCGTTATGTTAAGTCGTGGGTTGAGAATAACCGCGCTTTAATTGCACTGAGCACAGATCCTGATGGATACAACAATTATATCCGCCCGTTATTCAGCCGCGATGATACCGGTCGCTATCCTAACGATTTGTGGCAATTAGACAGCACCCCAGCTGACGTTATTTTACAGGATGGTCGCTTCCACCTAGTTGCGGGGATTGATGTTTATACGCGCCGATTAAAAGTCATTGTTGCGCCTCAGAGCAACTCTGAAAGCATTTTAACACTGCTTAAACACATGATTATGGACTGGGGATTGCCGAATGATGGCGGCTGCGTAAAAACAGACCAAGGTGCTGATTACAAAAGTAACGCAGTAAAAATGGCGTTAAAGCGACTCCAGGTCGAGCAAACCATCAGTAATGCCTACTCCGGTTGGGAAAAATCGTTCATCGAGAGGGCTTTCAGAACGTTAAACCATTCCATCCTGGAATGGATGGCTGAGTTTTGTGGCCACAACGTTGCAGAGCGAAAACGCATTGAGGCGGTTAAGAGTTTTGCGCAGCGCCTGGCAGCTAAGAAACGCAACGGCGGAGAGATTATTGAAAGCAGCCTGACGTCTTATGAGCTTCAGGAGATCATCAATCAGTGGGTCGATATGTACCACGACAAGCCTCATTCCGGCCTGAATAAAAAGACGCCTAACCAGGTTTACCGTGAGTCTCGCTATCAGAAGCGTGTTGTAGACGAGCGTCAGCTTGTGGTTTGTATGAATTACGCCGGTTCGCGGTCAGTCACTCGCGGCGCTATTAAGCTGAACAACCGTGAATATGCCGCTGAGGAATTCCAAGATCCGACCACCGCTTATCTCGAAGTGGATGTTCATTACGACCCTGAGAACTTAGGTCGCGTTTTTTGTACACCTAAAGGAACGGATGGTACCGGCCAGGTCATCGTTGCATACGACAAAGAGTTGGTCGGCAATGAAATTGACCGCGCCCCATTCCAAAAGGCGCGCGCCGAAGGACAGCGCAAGCTGCGCGGATTGCTCAGGGAGCATAACTCCAAGGCTAGGTCGTTTGATATTCAAAACCTGCATAAAGCCCCTCTTGAAGCTGCTAAACAAGCCAAGCAAAACGTTACTGGCTTTGAAAGAGCGCCCGTTCAGGCTGCCAACCCATTTGGCGATATTGAAGCGGCTATTAAACGCTCAGCGCAAACCTCTGAATTTAAAGACACCGTCGAGGCTAAAAGCATCAGCGAAATGATTGCCGAGCAGCAGCGCGAGAAAGAGGAATTGAGCGCTCAGGAAGCGCCTATCCGCGAGCGTCGCCAGAAAATCATCCGTACCGAGGCGGACCTGATCCAAATGCTCATTTACAAAGAGCTGGAGGAAGGTTTAACCGAAGAAGAGCAAATGAAAGTTGAGGATTACATGATGAGTGACGTTGGTGAAATGCAGGTTAAAGCATGGCGTCAAGTCGCAACCTACGAGCACGCTAAACGAGCCAAAAACGGTTAGCGCGCTCGTAAATTACCACCCCAAAAGAGGACTTAAATTATGAAACATAAAGTGGTTACAGTCAAAAACGTTAACAAATCAATGAATCTGTTACGTAACTTGCAGAGTCGGTCATCAATTATCCCAGGCTTGGGATTGATTCACGGCCCCTCTGGCTTCGGTAAAACCACTACCGTTGTCTGGATGTTCAACCAAACCCGTAGCATCTATGTGCGCTGCTATGCCACCGACACACCCAGCTCATTCTTAGGGCGCGTGTTGCAGGAAATGGGTGAGGTACCACGTCCACCGCTTTCCAACATGGTTGACCAAGTGATTGAGCGCATTGTTATGGATCGCTGCTGCCTCTTTATTGATGAAATCGATCATGCAGTCAGTAACGACCGCATCATGGAAACCATCCGCGACATCTACGACAGCACCGAAGAGCCAATTGTAATGATTGGCATGGAGAAAATCGCCAAGCGCATTAGGCACCGCAAGCAAATGTCTAACCGCATCTCCGAGTGGGTCGAGTTTCAGCCGGCCGACCTAGACGACATGGAAATGCTGGTTAAAGAGCTGTTCGAAATTGATGTGGACATCAAGGAGGACATGCTCAGCTACATCTGCAATGAGAGCGGTGGCGACATGCGTCAAATTCTTGTTGCCCTGGAAAAGATTGAGCGTTTTGCCATGGCAAACAAGCTCGACGCAGTGGACCGCCGCAGTTGGGGCAAAGAGCCGCTGTTCCTATTGCAACGCCGTTAATGGCTGTCGTGCGCTAAAGATAATAAGGATAATCCAATGGATCATAAAAAGTTGTCAGTAACCGCCGAGTGTCAGTTAGCCGTTATGCGCGAGCTCGGCCAGTTCACCCGCTACGATGTGATGCGCAAGCTGGACGTGTCCCGCACCCATGCGCAGACCATGGTTAACCGCCTTCGTCGTAAAGGCTATGTCGAAGAAGTGGGCTTTACTGAAGGCCGTTTAAAAAAGCGTTTAAAGGTCTTTCAAGTGACCAGCAAACCCATCGACCTTGCCTTACCGGCACGTCAGAAAATCTGGAACACCCTGCGCATTTGCCGGGCGTTCACCAAGCCCGAAGTGTGCGCCGCGGCAGATGTCAGCATGGCGCTGGTTTCACGCTACGTGAACGAGCTTATTCGCTGGGGCTATGTGCGCAAAATCAACAATGGCCGTCCGGGCGAAGTAGCCGGTTATGCCCGTTATCGCCTGCTACGCAATACGGGCCCTGACTACCCTCGCGTGGCACCGCAAACCTGCTCCGACCCCAACAACGGCGAAGTGCGCAAAGTGGAGGCTGAATCATGCAATGGATAGACGTGTTAAAGCGCGAAGTCAGCAAGCAAGGATTAGGCGCTGTAGCTGAAATGATGGAGACCAGTCGTGCAGCGGTATCGCAACTGGTCAACGGTAAATACCCCGGCAACCTTGACCGCATGAGAGCCCGCGTTGAGGGCGTGTTCTTTAACCGTACTGTGGAGTGCCCGGTGGCCGGTGAAATACCGGCACAGCAATGCTTTAGCAATCAGCGCAAAAAGCCCGGTAGCAATCCGATGAACCTGCGTTTTTTCAAAGCCTGTCGCAGTGGCTGTCCGCATAGCCAGCAGAAGCAACAGTTCGGCGGTGAAGTGATTCCCACGCTGTACGTCAGCACCGACGAGCCACAGGAGTACAACCCGCATCGCACGTTGCACCTGTTAAAGACCCAGGCGACCAGCCAGGAAGACAGCAGCAAAGACGCGCAATTGACTTACATACAGTTGCTGGAGAGCGAAGTACACAACCTCGCAGCACGCCTAAAAACAGCAAACAAAGGTGAGTGACATGACCAAACAACAACAAAACTGGGCCGTCGCAATTCAGGCAGTGGAAAAGCTTCAGGCGCTTAATATCACCGTGTGCAATGTGTGTATTTCGGCCAGCAAACCGGTGATCACCATTGAACCACCCAAGGGCGTGCGCTTTGCGCAGCGCCCTGCCGAAGTCTCAATCCGCCGGGGCGGCGGTGAGCTCGTCAGAATCCGTACCGGAATGTTCGAAGGCTGCGCTGTGCGCTGGCTGAACGAACGCATCATTGACCAAGTGCACTAGGGGAAACCAATGCAACAAGAACAGTACAAAAAAGACGCCAAAGGCCGTCTGATTCCGATTGACCAAATCCACGAGCTGGACATTTTAAAAGATGACTTTGTGAACGAGATGGTCACCAAAGCCAAAGAGAAAAACGGCGATTTAAAAGCCTTTAAAAAGGCGTTATTCGACGACTTTGGCACCTTCATGGAAATGATAGCCGAGCGCTACCAAACCACAGTGGGCGGCAAAAAAGGCAACGTGACCATCTATTCATTTGATGGTCGTTACAAGCTGTCAGTTGCTGTCCAGGACCGCATCACCCTGGGCCCTGAATTACAGGTGGCGGAAAAACTCATTAAAGAGTGCGTCCGGGACTGGTCACAGGATGCCCGCTCCGAGCTTAAAACCTTGGTTGAGCGTGTCTTCGAGACCGACAAGGAAGGCAATATCAACACCCGCGAAGTGCTGGCACTGCGTCGTTATGAAATTGAGGACGAGCGCTGGCAAAAAGCCATGGACGCTATTTCTGACGCCATCAACGTGGTCGGCAGCAAAGAGTACATGCGCTTTTACGAGCGTGACAGTGCGGGTGATTACAAGCCTATCTCCGTCGATTTTACCAAAGTCTAGCGAAACGCCCTTCGGGGCGTCTGTCAGGCGTGGCGGCCAGGCACTGATGAGCAGCCAAACATTGAACCAAAACAACGAGGCAGAACAATGAAACTCGATTTTTTAAAGACATTGCAGGAGGTACAGCCCTGCGGCCTACGGGCAATTATAGAAGTACTTGATGAGAGCTATCCGGTAATGGCGTATTCCGACTGGAAAGAACTTGCGGTGCAACTGATTGACGCTGGTTTTATAAAGCGCCAGGGCAACGGTCAGTACAACGTCACTCCTGCGGGTAAAGAAGCCATCGCCAAAGGCAAAGAGTTTTTAGAGGATGCACTGGGCAGTGATCAGGAATCCGATGAGCCGGAAGGTGATCATGGTGAACTGAAAATTACCGGCTATGACATGGGCGAAGGTGATTATCACGCCGAGACTGAAATTAAGGCATCGTCGAAGCCAGCTCCTGAACACCCTTGGCGCAAGCCTTTGCTGGCTAGTAATCCAGTTACCGAGGAAATCCAAAGAAAGGAGCGCGAGGAAAAAGCGCGCAAGGCAGATGATACAACAGCCGAAGAAACGAAAGGTCACGCTAAAGAGAGCGCAACTGCGGAATCTATAAGTGATTCACTCTCGTTCTCAGAGCGTACCCCAAAGCACGATGTGCCAATGAAGTTCTATGCATGGACCACAAAGTCCGACCTCGAAAAAGTCGACACCGACGAGCTATTAAGCCGCCATCAAGTGCTTAAAGAGCATCTGGATGAAATCAAGTCAGTGGTTAATCAGCGAATCAACAGCGCTTTTTATCCGAGCACGCAACGGGAGAGCGGCCATGTCTGAGTTAACCAACCGCCTAAAGCGCGCTAGAGCTCATACAGGCCTAAACCAAACCGACTTTGCTCGCCAAGTTGGTCTATCAATGCGTGGTTATCAAGCGCAAGAGAGAGCTATTGCTAGGCCTTCATTCGCGGTTTTAGAGAAGTTCGCCGAACTAGGAATTAATGCAAATTGGTTGCTTACCGGTGAAGGGGAAATGCTACTTAATGATACGGGTGAAGGCAAGTTCAAGGCACTGAGGCAAGAGGTTGTTCGGGTGTTGGCCAGAATAAAAATTGGCAAGATACAAACCAAAAAGGAAGTCTACGGAGAGCTGTATAAAGCGCTCTATGATAAACGCCCTACGGAAGAGCTGCCAGCCGATGAGACACCTAATGCTGAACAGCCAAACGAGACATCGCTTTTGGAAACCCAAGTAAACGCCAATAAAAAGAAGATCGACACCTTATGGGAGTGCGCCCGGGCTACCAATATCCAAATTGAATGCTTGCTTAAACTAAACAACCGCACTCGCCAGCCACTCATTAAGCGAGTATGGGACTGGGTGTTCGGCAATAACGTAGAAGCCTAAGCGAAACGCCCTTCGGGGCGTCTGGCTGGCGTGGTTGCCAGTCACTGATGAGCAGCCAAAAGGTTTTAAAATGGATAAATGGAAATCTCTAGAAAGCCAACTCCAAGGCATGTTTTGCGAGGTTAAGGCGCAAGTTGAGGGTTACGAGCTGGAATTTAAAAAGCAGTTAGACGGCGAAAAGCTGGTGGTCAGCGTGTTCGTTAACGGTTGGATAAAAGGTGCATGGGCATCGGTTGACCCAGAGGGTAACCCAAAACATCCAGAGGGACGCTTCTGGTGTCCGAAGAAAATGCGTGTATGGCCAAAGAAGAGATACGCAGAATTGAAACGTATTTACGGCAAAAAGAAAGCAGACCATATGACTGCGTTACGCGTGAGCTGTGTGCTGCCCGCCTTCAGCTCTCCCAGAGCCCTGACGGCATTTTACCGTAAGCATTTTCCTGAGCTTCAATTCGTTTGCCAGAACTGTGGAGAAACCTATGAAGTAAGCTGCCAAGCCTGCACCGCTGAGCAAGTTGGCCAATAAGCGAAACGCCCTTTGGGGCGTCTGACTGGCGTGGTTGCCAGTCACTGATGAGCAGCCGAGGTGAGTAATGAATAGCAAGGCAAGATTAATACAGCTTATCCATGTGGCCAAGCGAGAATTGCATCTCGATGATGCAACCTATCGAGCCGCATTGCAGGGCGTTTGCCAAAAAACGTCATGCAAAAACATGAGCGTGGCCGAGCTGGAAAAGGTTTTTAATCACTTTGAAGAAAAAGGCTTTGAAAAACGCGCTAAAAAGAACAAAAAACGCCAGTCGCCCTCTTCTAAAAAGCCAGTCAGAGTTGGAGAGGTTCGTGTTATCCGGGCTATTTGGATACAGGCGGCCAAAGATAAGTTATTACACGACGGTTCGGAAGAAGCCCTGGATAATTGGGTTTTCCGTATGAGCGGCGTTCGTCACGTTGGCTGGTTAAGCTATGACAGCGCTTTCAAAGTGCTTGAGTCATTAAAAAAATGGCATAAGCGTCTGATGATCAATTGGTTAGATGCTGAATTCGGGTATAGTTATGCGCTCCTGGACAAGGACGAAACGTTGCCGTACGCAGAAGTAAGCAAGGTCTTTGAGGCGTGTCGTAAGGCTCAAGAGGAGCGCAAAAATGCAGAATGAAATGTTTGAAGACGATAAAAACCTTGATGAATTGTTGAGCAAAGCGGAAGATATAGAGCTTGATTCAACGGCATGGCCGCATGCACTGGCCGAGCTGGTCAGTATTTTTAAAGATGAAATGACCAGTTCTGCTAAGCTGGACGAAGGCAAAGCGTTAAAGCTGGCAAAACGGCTAGTAGCACGCCAGGCGCACCATATGGGTGGCAGGCAGTATTATCTGCCACGTGATGAACGGCTGAAAAAAGCTTTGCGCGATGTCGATATTTGGCAACGTTATGATGGTCGCAACATTGATATGCTGCAACGCGAGTACGGTTTAACGAGCCAGCAGATTTACGCGATTTTGCGCGAGCAGCGCCAGTTAGAGCGCGACCGTCGTCAACATAAACTATTTGGGTAGGGAGGCCTTATGGAACAGCAAGATGATTTCAAACAACAACCGGAAGACAGCGATTCAGGGCAAGTATATGGGATTTTAGCCGCCATCGTTTTGGTGCTTATTATGTTTTACTTTGCCTACGCAAAAAGTGATGTTGATTTATTCGTAGAAGATATGGACAGGAGTTGCTATAGACAGGTGGCCAGCGCTCTGTCTGATGAAAACCGAGATGCTCACGACTTCGAAATAGATGAAGTTTATGAGCACAGCGATGGTGAATATACTGTAGTTGGCGATGTCACCTCGCATTCGCGCAATCTTGGTTTATATCACTTCTGGGACTTTGCCTGTGATGTAAGCATTGACGACGAAGGCAATCAAACACATTCAATGGTTCAGCTCACTGTCGAGCACAAAAAATTCAAGAAGTTCCTTTCTAACCACATCCCCAAAAGTAGCAAAACGCTTTAATCCCCACGTTTGACCAATAGCCGCCACCATGGCGGCTATGAACAAAAAAACACTTTTCTCAGACCAAGACGCCGAGCTCCAGAAAACCTTTGAACTGGGGCTGGCCTTTGTATTCGAGGTTGAAGGCATTGAGTCCGACGACCCCGACGACAAGGGCGGCTTAACGCGTTTCGGCATCGCCCAAAACTATAACCCGGACGTGGACGTGGCTCGACTCACTCGCGACCATGCCGAACTGCGCTATCTAACCAATTACTTCTATCCGGCCAGCTGCGAGGACTTACCGCGCCCTATCGCTATAGCGGTGTTCGATGCGTCGGTTAATCATGGCTCGATAACCGCCGTTAAGCTGCTCCAGTCAGCACTGCGTGTCAAAGCCGATGGACTCATTGGTCCGGTAACAATTGCCGCGATTGAGTCACGCAACCAACAGCAATTGCTCATTGATTTTCTGTCACATCGCGCCCTGCGCTACCACGAAATTGCCGCAGAAACGCCGTCGCAAACCAAGTTTATACGCGGTTGGATGCGTCGTTTGTTCAAGCTTCAGCATTACCTTAACAACCTTTCAAAAGGGGTTCGGCAGTGAATGGGCGCAAGATCAAATTGCCTGCCCCGACCTTTCCGACCACGGGGTTTCATGGCTTTAAGAAACGCTTTGTGGAGGGCTGGAACGAGCGCCTGATTGCTGAGTTTAACCATCGTTTAAACGGCACTGAAGTTACCTTTAAAAACCCGTTTGGTCCGGTTCACTTAGCCAGAAGTTATGAAGCCGGCTGGTTCGCTGTGAGCGACATTGAAATTGACCAAATGATGGTCATGAATGAGCGCGCCGTCAGTAATGACGATGCGGGCCGTCGCCTGTTTAACCAAACCCGCCAACGCTTGTTTGGCAAACGCTATGGAGCATCTCATGTGGGATAAAGTAAAAGAGTTTATCGGTGGTGCGGCTCCGGTCGTTGGCTCGCTATTAGGTGGGCCCGCAGGCGGCGCGACCGGCTCATTAATCGCCAGTTGGCTGGGTGTTGAAGACAGCCCGGAAAAGGTTTTAGAGAAGTTACAGACCGACCCGAAAGCCATGGTTGAGCTGAAGAGAATGGAAAGCGAAGAGCGCAAACAGTTGCGTGAGCTGGAGCACCAGGCCGCTATGGCCAAGCTAAAAGACCGGCAGCACCAACACGAGCAGCAACAGGAAACCATTCGAAGCGGTGACAACGCGGAAGATGAGTACGTGCGCCGCACTCGCCCGAAGATTGCACGGCGGGCGTTTTACTTCGGCTTTGCCTATATCGCGCTGTTTGAACTGCTGGCGGTGTTCGATAAAGGCGACGGTGCCAGTTGGGAAATTGCCGGCATGTTCTTAGCGCCGACCCTCGCTTATATGGGTTTCCGCACGCTAGACGGCTTCGGTAACAAATTCAAGTTTTTGGGTAAAAAGAATGGATCAGTTTGACCGCGCCCAGAAGCTGGAGCAAATACATCGAGACCGGGCTATCAATGCCGCGAAAAGACGACCGTCCGAGCAGCCAATGTTTGTCGAGGGCATTCAGGTCTGCATTGATTGCCTGGACGACATTGACCCAGTGCGCCTTAAGCATATTCCCGATGCGGTGCGCTGTATAAGTTGCCAACAAGATTACGAACGGAGGAATGTGCAGTGATGCAGTGGCTAGTGGACTTCGCGCCTTACATTATCGCGGCGCTTCAGATATTGGCATTTCTGGGGTTCTTGGTGCTGTCCAAGCATTTCGCCTCTCGCTCTGCCCAGGAGAAGAACGAGCAAGAGCTGCAAAAGGTTAACTTGCGCCTGACTCGCGTAGAAGACGCGGTAGAGAAAGCGCCCAGTCATGGCGAAATCAGGCAGCTGGAGCGACAGCTCGGGCAAGTGAGTTCGGATATTAAGCGGTTGGAGCCGTCCATAAAACAGCTTAGCAACCACGTCGATATGCTGTTCGAAAAGGAGCTTAATAAGAAATGAGTTTGCGCCAAATTCGGGCGGAGAGCTTCCGCCTATCGATCTTAATTGCGTTGGTCAATGAGCCCAGTTATCGCATGAATGATAGCGAAATTCGCACGGTGTGTGCGCACTTTGGTAACTCAATGAGTAGCGACGAATGTCGGGGCAATCTGCACTGGCTGGAGACTCAGGGGCTGGTCACGTTGGATTCTCATACCGGCTACACCATTGCCAAGTTGACCACCCAGGGGCAGGACGTAGCCGAGGGCATCATTACATGGCCGGGCGTAAAACGCCGGAGAGCCTGACATGAGTAAAAAAACACGCGGCAAGCCGAGCAAAGTGGATCAGTTACCCGGGCAAATTAAAGAGCGCCTGGACAAGCTATTGCGCGATGGCCGGTTGACTCAGGCGGACATTCTTGAGCAGGTGAACCAGGCTATTGATGGTTCCGGCTTGCCGGATGAACTGAAGCTGTCACGCTCAGGGTTAAACCGTTACGCCACCTCGATGGAGACGGTTGGTCAACGTATCCGCGAGGCGCGTGCTGTTTCCGACCAGTGGATAGCCAAGCTGGGTACCGAGCCCTCCGGCGAAGTGTCACAACTGCTTATCGAGATGGTACGAACGCTTGCGTTTGACCAGGTGCTGAAGATGAGCGACAGCGGTGAAGCCGTTGAACCGAAGATGTTAAAAGACCTTTCACACGCCATCGAACGGCTGGAAAAAGCGGCGGTTGAATCGACCAAGCGAGAGCTTGAATTGCGCAAACGCATGGCCGAAGACGTTGAGAATGACCTGCGCGGTGTTGATGGCATGTCGGAAGAGCTGGAAGACCGAATTCGCGGCATTCTGCTGGGCCGGGAATAACCATGACAGGATATAGCGATGGCTAAAATGAAGGTGCGGCCAACGGCACCACCGCGCAAGATAGACTTGCGCGAAGAGTGCCAACTGGCCGGGGTGGATTCCCATGACAGCGACTTGCGACTTTCACCGGCCAAACAGCCGGTGTTACTGCCTTATCAGGCGCGCTGGATGGAAGATGACGCCAACATTAAGATTGCTGAAAAGTCGCGCCGGACCGGTATCACCTGGGCGGAAGCTAGTGATAACGTCTTAACCGCATCCAAACCTAAGCATCGCGGGGGCGGCAATGCGTTCTACGTCGGCTCTAAAAAGGAAATGGCGCTGGAATACATTGCCGCCTGTTCGTTGTTTGCTAAAGCTTATAATCAATTAGCTGAAGCTGACGTCTACGAGCAGCCATTCTGGGATGAAGGCAAACAGGAAGAAATACTCAGTTATATGATCCGCTTCCCCAACAGCGGATTTAAAATTCAGGCACTCAGCTCACGCCCGTCGAACCTGCGTGGTTTGCAGGGTGATGTGATCATCGATGAAGCCGCCTTCCATGAGTCCCTCGATGAATTATTAAAAGCGGCCATGGCCTTAACCATGTGGGGCAACCGTATCCGCATCATATCGACCCATAACGGCGTTGATAACCTGTTTAACCAGTACATTAACGATGCCCGGGCGGGCAAAAAAGACTACTCGGTGCACACCATTACCCTGGATGATGCCATCGAGGAAGGGCTTTATAAACGCATCTGCTTTGTGACCGGGCAAGAATGGTCTTTAGAGAAGCAACAAAAGTGGCGGGATGATCTGTATAAGAACGCCCCGGATGAAGCCTCGGCCAATGAAGAATATGGCTGTGTGCCCAAGCAATCAGGCGGTCACTACATTAAGCGGGTACTGATTGAAAACGCCATGGTGCGCGACCGCTCTATTCCAATCGTGACGTTAAAAGCCCCGAAAGACTTTGAGCTGCGCACCGAGGAAGCCCGCAACCTCTTTATTGATATGTGGTGCGAAACACACCTGCTGCCCCTGCTGGAGCAGTTAAACCCGCTCAACCAACACGTCTTTGGTGAGGACTTTGCCCGTCGCGGCGATATGTCCGTATTTCTGCCGCTGGAAATTAAGCCGGACTTATCCAAACGCACCCCGTTTGTGGTGGAGCTGTCGAAGCTGACTTACGACGGCCAGCGTCAAATCATGTTTTACATTTTAGAGCGCCTGCCCCGCCTGCGCGCCATGGCGTTTGATGCCACCGGTAACGGCGGTTACTTAGCCGAAGCCGCCGCACTTAAATACGGCGTCGAAATGGTGGACCAGGTCATGCTAAACGACAACTGGTACCGCGAGTGGATGCCGAAACTAAAAGCGTCTTTTGAAGACGGCATGTATGAGTTGCCGCGTCATCAGAACGTCCTGGATGACTTTGCCAAAGTGCAGGTTAAAAACGGCGTTCCCAAAATTGATAAGGGCAGCGACAAACAAACGGATGGCACACAGCGCCACGGTGACTTTGCGGTTGCATTGGCGATGGCCGAACGCGCCAGTTGGATGGACGGCTCGCCGATTGAGTTCGAGGCGCTGCCG
This sequence comes from Idiomarina sp. H2, assembly GCF_004364275.1. Lineage (NCBI taxonomy): Bacteria > Pseudomonadati > Pseudomonadota > Gammaproteobacteria > Alteromonadales > Idiomarinaceae > Idiomarina > Idiomarina sp. H2. The sequence continues at coordinate 129,104 of NZ_SNZY01000001.1, read as the reverse complement.
GCTAAACGCAGTGAGTGGGATGATGACGATGATGTCGATGTTTACGAGCCGTTCGACGGTGCCTGGTAGGAGAGCCTTATGAAACCAAGAGTAAAAGTTTATAACGGCGATAAGATTGATTTAACCGCCCTTCAAGAGGCGCAAACAGAGCGCTCTGAAGTCGCGCACTTATTGCAGCATTTCAGTAACCACCCATCGCGTGGGCTGACCCCGACCAAGCTGGCGGCCATTTTAAATGATGCCGAGCTGGGCAATATTGTTGCCCAGTGCGAGCTGGCTGAAGACATGGAAGAAAAAGACGCCCACATTTTCAGTGAGCTGCAAAAGCGTAAACGGGCTATGCTGGGCGTGGACTGGACAATTGAACCGCCGAAAGATGCCAGCAAAGCCGAAAAACGCGATGCCGAGATGATCACCGAATGGCTCGAAGACGGCGACTTCCTCGACGACTTAATTCTGGACATGGGCGATGCGATTACCAAAGGCTTCAGCGCCACTGAAATGAAGTGGCAGTACGAGCAGAAGCTGTGGACGCCGGAGCTTGAGTGGCGTGACCCGGCGTGGTTTAAAACCCATACGCTGTTTCGCAATGAGCTGCGGCTGCGTGACCACACGCCGGAAGGTGCGGCACTCGAACCGCTTAACTGGATAGTGCACCGCCACCAGGCGAAAAGCGGTTACATTGCCCGTACCGGTCTGGTGCGTGTGCTGGCCTGGCCGTTCCTGTTTAAGAACTACTCGGTGCGTGACTTGGCCGAGTTCCTTGAGATTTACGGCCTGCCGCTGCGCCTGGGCAAGTACCCCACGGGTGCCACCCGCGATGAAAAAAGCACCCTGCTGCGGGCGGTGATGTCGATTGGCCACAATGCCGGTGGCATCATTCCCAAAGGCATGGAAATCGAATTTAAAGACGCGGCCAAAGGCTCATCCGACCCATACAAAACCATGATCACCTGGGCGGAGCAATCCCAGTCCAAAGCAATACTGGGCGGAACACTGACCTCGCAGGCCGACGGCAAGACCTCAACCAATGCGCTAGGCAACGTGCACAACGAAGTGCGTCAGGAACTGCGTGACTCGGATGTTAAGCAAATTGGCCGCACATTAACATCACAGCTCATCATGCCGTTTTACATGCTGAACGGCACCAGCTTTACAAGTGAGCATCGCCGCCTGCGCTTTAAGTTCGACACCAAAGACGCCGAGGACTTAAAAAGCTTCAGCGAGTCGGTACCGAAACTGGTGGGCATGGGGATGCGCATTTCGAAACAGTGGGCGCATGAGAAAACCAACATTCCCGAAGCCAAAGACGATGATGACTTGCTGGTTGTCTCCAATAACAAATCACTGGTACCGCCGGCAGAGCCTGAACCAAAAGCCGCGAACCGGCGCATTGTGTCATTGCGTCGTGAGAGCGATATTGACGATGACGCGACCGATGATTTTATCAGCCAGCTGCAACAGCGCATGGCTCCCATGCTGGAGAATATGACCGACGAAGTGCGTCAGCTCGTTGAGCAGGCCGAGTCCCTGGAAGAGCTTCAGGACGCACTGGCGGAGCTTGATATTGACAGCGAGCAAATGGGCAACCTGATAGCACAGTCAATGCTGGCCGCTGAGCTGGCCGGTCGCTCGGATGTGGAGGACGGTGAGTGATGATAATTAAACGCTTTGAAGACCGCTACCGTGGCAACGGCTGGCACATATCTGGTCGGCGATGGACAATCGCATTTCGTTGGCGCTGGCGGGCAGCATTCATTAGACCGCCAGGGAAGCCGGGGTATACCCGAATTTACATAGGCCCGGTGGAATTTGAGTGGCGCGCTAAGGTGGGTAACTTATGAAGTACATCGGAAGCGGGTTATGGGCTGTTGCAGCGGCGTTCTTGGAAGTATCAGGCTTTGGTTTTAGCGCACTTATCTTTGGTGTTGTCGGTCTGCTCATTGCTATGCTTGGCTCTAGTAGCGCTGTGTTTAAGCTGAACTACAAAACCAAGGACGGTGAGTAATGCCGAGCGCTCAGTACGGCTCTCTGCCCTTTGAAGAGGCGATAAAGTACTTCCGGCAAAAGCTCAACGTGCCGACGGAGCGCTGGGCGGATGTCTGGGGCAAAGCGCACGACCGTGCCTTTATGGTCGCCGGTGCCATGAAAGACGATTTACTCAATGACTTTCGCATGGCCGTGGATGATGCCATTGCTAACGGCCGGTCAATTAGCTGGTTTAAACGTGAGTTCAAAAACATTGTGGCGCGCCATGGCTGGTCGCATACCGGCAACGCGAACTGGCGTTCACGGGTTATCTATGAGACCAACGTCAGGCAGAGTTACAACGCGGGCCGTTACGCTCAGTTGCAGCGCTTCCCTTTCTGGGAATATCGCCACGGTGACTCCATTGTGCCAAGGCCATTGCATTTATCCTGGGACCGCTTGGTATTGCCAAAAGACGATCCATGGTGGGCGAAGCACTTCCCGACCAACGGCTACGGCTGCAAGTGTAAAGTCTATGGCCGCTCTGAAAACGAAATGCAGCGCCGTGGCCTGACACCAGGCAACGCACCCAATGACGGCACGTATGAATGGACCGACACAGTCACGGGTGAGGTTTTTGAGATGCCGCGCGGCATTGACCCGGGCTTTGACTACGCGCCCGGTTCAGGTGTTGAAACCCGCTCATTGGCTCAGGTTGCCGAGCGCAAAGCCAAAGTCTATGAGCCGCCCGAGCGGGTGGTACCGGATTTATTTTCCACGGCCAGAGGCGTCACCAACGATACCTTTAACGCGATATGGCAGCGCGCCCCGGGTAACCTGAAGAGCTCAGTCGATACGCTCAGCCGGTTTATGGCTTTGCACCCGACTAAGACGCTCTTTATTAAGCAGACCGAAATTGGCACCAACAATAAAGCCTCGCGCAATATTCAGGAGGACGTGGCCGCATACCTTGGCCTCGATGCCAGGGACCGTCAGTGGACGTATGGGCGCGCTACCCGCGCCGCAGGATATACGGCTGTGCCCTGGGACTTTACAGTAGTGAAGGTAAAAGCCGACACCCGCTTTTCTAATGTCGATTTAACGCGCATTCAAACCGAGTTAAAAGCACTCTTAAACGAGCGCCGCGACGGCAAGCTCGAATGGTCAATGTCTCGCCGTTTGCGCCAAAAAGGCTATAATGATGACGGTGTGTTAATTACCTGGTTGCATGAGCTTGGCCATCAGATCCACTTTTGGGGTGGACAGGCCAACTGGACATCACGTGCTCGCGATGGCCTTATCACGCGTTACGGCGGCACCAACGCCGAAGAGTTCTTTGCCGAGCACTTTGTTATGTGGTTTTTTGCCCGCGATGAGCTGCGCCGGTGGTCGATTGATTTGGCCGACTGGATAGATGAGCAGGTAGACAGTGCCATGACATCAAATCGAAAAGGAAACTGGAAACGATGAGTAAAGGTGTTGTAGAGACCGCACAAGAAATTGTTAATCAATCGCCGACCGTTGAGAATGCGCGGCGGTTGAATCGTCTTATTCGTGAGGCCAAAGGTGAAGATAAAGACTTTATCTATGATCTGGTCGAGTCGTTCCTGATGCAGGTGGAAGAGCCCAGTCAGCGCGATGCGCTGCTTAAGGAGATAGACTAATGGCCGGTGCACGCGTTGTTGTCGATGGCAGTACTGCCGTTATAAAGCAAGTCCTTGACACATTGCGCAAGCAAGGCGTTGACCTCAGCGAACCCAACGCCGAAGTGGGTGAATACCTGATTGAATCGCACCAGGACCGCTTTGACCGCGCCGAGTCACCAGACGGTGATGCCTGGGCGCCGCTGTCGGAAAGTTACAAGGCGCGCTCTAAACGCCCCAGTGATATCCTGATTGAGGACGGCATACTCAAAGGGACGCTGAACTACAACGCCTCTCAGGAAGAGCTGTTGTTCGGCACGCCGATGGAATACGGTGCCGCCCACCACTTCGGTTACGAGAAACGCAACTTACCCGCCCGCCCCTGGCTCGGATTATCCGATGAGGATGAAAACGTCGTTATCGCGATTTTTCGGGCGCACCTCTCAGAAGCGTTTTAAGCGCCTTAAATGATTTATCCGCTACGATGGTTCAAAGTCACCCCTGAAAATCCCGTGACGGAAAATTTAAACGGGTTTTAAACGGGGTCAGGGTGTTTTGCTCGGGTGCGGTTTTACACCTGCGCGTAATAACCCACAACTTTTGATTGAAAACTGACCCGTTGTTCTGGATAGTAATAACGCCTGGTCAACCACCGACCACCAAAGCTACCCCCTCAAAAAGTAGCAAAACACTTTAATCCCAACCTCCCCCCGAGTGTCGCCAATATGGGCGGCATGAAAACGAAAAAGCACCCAAACCCAATTGTCGCTCTGACGACTCGCCGCCCGGAGGCTGATGCTTCCGGCATGGCCGTTATGAGCACCATCATTACGCTCGCCGAATCCGGCAAGCGTCGCGTCCAGCTTTTGCCTGACGGTGAGTTCCGCGCCAAGGACGGTCGTCCGTTCGATGCCCCGCACTGGGTGATGAACCAGGACGTTGCTGACCGTTTGATTAGCAAGGTTTCTGCCCGCGCTAACGATCTGCACTTTGACTACGAGCACCAAACCCTGAATTCAGAAGCTAACGGCAAAGAAGCGCCGGCGGCGGGCTGGTTCCGTGAGCTTGAGTACGTGCCAGGCGAAGGGCTATTTGCGCTTGAGCCGGCCTGGACATCCAAAGCCAAAGCCTACATCGACAACAAAGAATACCGCTATGTGTCGGCTGTGTTCCCCTACGACAAAGAAACCGGCGAAGTCACCGACCTCTACCACGCGGCGCTGACCAACGACCCCGGCTTAGACGGCATGAAGTCGCTGGCGGCCATGAAGCACTTTACCCCTACGCCCGAGTCCTCGGGCATTCAACCACAACAGGAAGATAGTCCGATGAACGAAGCACTGAAATTGTTGCTGACGACATTAGGCATTGAATTTGAGGCGAAAGACCTTGAAGACAAAGCCGCCTGTAAAAAGCTCGCCGACAAGGCTGATGAAGCAATTGCCGCACTGAAGGCAAAAGCCGAGGCCTCGGATGAGCTGACGACAGAAGTCGCAGCACTGAAACAACAGCAGGCCGACCCGGCCAAGTACGTTCCGATTGAGGTGGCTAACGAGTTGCGCACGCAAATCGCGGCCCTCAAAAGCGGCGGCGATGAAGCAGCGGTTGCTGCCTTGATTGACACCGCGCGCTCGGAAGGTCGCTTACTGGCCTCGGAAGAAGCCTGGGCGAAACAGCTGGCTGAAAAGCACGGCGTTGAAGCGCTCAAATCGAACCTTGAATCACGCCCTTCGGTAGCGGCCCTTACGCGTGACAACAAGGACAAGGCGTCTGGCAAAGACAGCAAGACCGTCACAAAGCCAGATGGAGAAGAAACCGAGTTAACAGCGGACGAATTGGCGATTTGTAAAGCCTGCAATCTCGACCCTGAAGACTACAAGAAACAGCGAGGTGGTCAGTAATGCCATTAACGAATGACCGCGATACTCATCGCTCAGACCTGACGCTGGTCACCGACCCGGTGGCGGCATCCGCCCGCATTTTTGGCGGTTCGATTGTGATGCTGGACAGCTCTGGCAATGCCGTGCCGGGTGCTACAGCAGCCGACCTGGTAGCTCGGGGCATTAGCCAGGAGCACGTGGATAATTCTGCCGGCAGCGCCGGTGAAAAAAACGTCCGCTCTCGCCGTGGTGTTTTCTGCCTGACGAATGACGGCAGTGTGACCCGCACAGATATTGGTGGCCAGGCATACGTAGTCGATGACGAAACTGTGGCAAACAGTGACGGCACCGGCACACGCTCGGCTTTGGGCAAAATTATTGACGTAGACGCCAAAGGTGTCTGGGTCGAAATCGCTTAAGGGGCGTTGTAATGATTGTTAATAAACAGAACCTGAGCACGCTTTACGTTGCGATTAAAACCGCGTTTAACAAGGGTTTAAAAAGCAACGAAGTGCTATGGAGCCGCGTGGCGACGGAAGTCCCATCGAGCACCAAAGAAGAAAGCTACAAGTGGCTGGGTCAATTCCCGCGCCTGCAAAAGTGGATTGGTGACCGTGTCATCAAAAACTTAAAAGCGCACAGCTACTCAATCACTAACGAGAAATTCGAGTCAACCGTCGGTATTCCGAAGGACGACATTGAAGACGACACCTACGGCGTGTTCACCCCGTTGTTTGAAGAGATGGGTTATTCCGCACTAACGCACCCTGATGAGCTGGTGTTTGGTTTGTTGGCCAAAGGCTTTGATGAGCTGTGTTACGACGGCCAGAACTTTTTCGATACCGACCATAAGGTAGGCGAAGACTCGGTGAGCAACATGCAAGCCGGCAGCGGTGTGCCATGGTTCCTGCTCGACACCAACCGTCCGTTAAAACCGATCATCTTCCAGAAGCGCCGTGACTACAGCATTAAAGCGCGTCAGGACGATACCTCGGAAGCGGTCTGGCAGCGTGATGAGTTTGAGTACGGCGTCGATGCGCGGGTTAACGCAGGCTTTGGCTTGTGGCAGTTGGCCTTTGGCTCGAAAGCTGACCTGACCGCCGCGAACTTCGATACCGCCATGGAATCCATGATGGGCTTGAAGTCAGACGAAGGTCGTCCGCTGGGTGTTCGTCCTAACTTGCTGGTCGTCGGTCCGAAGAATCGCGCCAAAGCGAATCAGGTGATCGAAGTGATGAACCAGGAAGGCGGCGCGAGTAACCCGAACTACAAAGCCGTTGAAGTGTTAGTGGTTAGCTGGCTCGACTAAACGATTGAGCTGATGTTCTCCCTGGAGCCGCCTGTGCAGTAACGGCGGGCGGCTTTTTTTAACCGAGGAAAGACGATGTCTAAGAGTAAATTAATTGCAGCCATTGCTATGGTCGCCGCCCATGACGGTTACCGCCGTGCGGGGATTGACCTGGTCAAAGGCGAAAATAAGCTGGAAGTGACAGAAGCACAGTTTGCGCAGCTCGATGCTGACCCGCGCATTTCCGTGCAGCGTGTGGCTGAAAGCAAGTCATCAACCAGTCAAAGCACCGGAGGCGATAAAAAAGAGCCGACGAAAGTGACCTTTGATGCCGAAGCGCCGGACGAGCTGGACTTATCCAAGTTCGAGCCCGAAGGCTTAGCCCATTACGTGGCCGCCATTTACGCTCAACACAAAGCCGGCAAGCTGGAGCTTAATGCTGACGGCAAACCGAACGTGGGTGACTTAGCGGTGGAAGTGGACGGTAAAACGGTCAAGCCAAATGCAACAGACCGCGATACCGTTTGGGAAGGCTACAAAGCGTTAATTGGAGCCTAAGCGATGAGTTATTGCTTAGTGACTGACCTTGTGGCGCGTTTTGGCGAGCGTGAGCTCATGGCGCTGACGGACCGGGACGGGACAGGCTCTGTCTCCGATGTGGTTGCTCAACATGCAGTCGATGACGCCTCGGCGCTCATTGATGGTTATTTGCATGGCCGTTATAACCTGCCCCTGAACCCGGTCCCCAGCGTGCTGACCTCGCTGTGTGCAGATATAGCTCGCTATAAGCTGTACGACAACGATGCGCCTGAGGTCGTCACTAAGCGATACGACACCGCCATTGCCTTTTTGAAGTCAGTTGGTCGTGGCGAGGTGACGCTTGGTGTCAACACCGACAATAGCGCCCCAAGCTCGACCGACCTGCCGGATATTCAGTCAGGCGGCAATGTGTTTAACCGCGATAAATCCAAAGGCTTTATCTGATGATGCGCGAGTTGATTGAGCAGCGCCTGCAAACACTTACGCTGGATGGTGAGCCGGTGTTTCAGCACATTGAGTCCGCCACCAACCTCGACTCGGTCATCAAAAATAATCGTATTGCGACGGACACAGCCTTCGTTATTCCGATGACGGACCGGGGCGCAGCTGACCAGCTGAACACTTATCAGTTTCAGCAGCCCATTACGACCGGCGTTGGTGTGGTGATTGCCTGTCGTAGCATTAACGACCGCCTGGGCAGTGATGCCATTGAGCGCATGGAGTCGCTGAAAGTTCACGTTCGCCAGCACCTTTTGGGCTGGGAGCCAAGCGAAACCTATGAGGCCTTGCTGTTTGACCAGGGCCGCATTGTGTCATTTAGCAAAACAGCGGCCTTTTGGTTAGAGCAATACCGCAGCCGCTTCACATTCAGAGGACAAGACCATGTCTCGTAAGACGAAAAAACGCCTGTTGCTGGCCGCATTGCGTGATGCCGGCGGCTACGGCGAAGACCACATTATCGACAATGCGGTGACCCCCAAAGCCATGCAGACGATGGACTTGGAAGTCACGCCGATTGAAGCGACGGAAGTGGACCGCGAGTTCGACAACGGTCGCCCGGGTAATAATCAGTTTCTGGTTGTTGGTAAGCACTGCAAAGTGACGTTCTCAGTTGAGCTGACCGGCGGCAGCGACCCGATTACGCCGGCCAATTACACAACGGTGCTTCAGGCCTGCGGCTTTAGTGAGACCGTCGGTACCACCGAAGTGACGTACGAGCGTATTGACGACAACACCGAGAAAGACGTGACGCTTCACGCCTATATCGATGGTGTGAATCACAAAGTTTTGGGCGCGCGTGGCACCTATAAGTACATCGCCAAAATCGGTGAAGTGCCCAAGATTGAGTTTGAGTTCACCGGCCTGTTTGGTGGTCTAGCGGGTGAAAGCATCCCGGCAGCGGACTTTAGCGGCTGGCAAATTCCGGCCACGGTCGGCGCGAAACACACCACTATGACGCTAGACAGCACTGAGTTGTCGATGCACGAGTTTGAGCTTGATGGCAAAACCGAAGTCATTTACAGCGAGAACACCAAATCCGAGCAGGTGTACATCACTGACTGGAAGCCCGACGGCAAGATTGTGTTTGAAGCGCCGGCACATGCCGATTTTGATCCAACGTCTGTTTATGTCGCCGGTGCCACGATGCCAATCAACTTAGTGCACGGTACGGTTGACGGCAACATCGTCACCATCGCCAGTACGGCCATCCAGTTAGGTAAGCCCACCTACGGCGATAAAGACGGTGTACTGACGTTCGACTGCCCGTTCCGGGTTATTCAAGATGAAACGCTGGTGACTGCGTAGTCGCCGGCTAACAGGGAGAAATAGACATGGGTTTTAAGTTTAAACGCGTTAATGAAATTACCTGGCCGGTGACGGCAGACGTCCCTCAGGATGGCGGCAAAACCGAAAAGCACGACTTCTTTTGTCGGTTCCGTTACATCACCCGCTCTGAATTTAATCGCCTTCAGGCACTGGGTGAAGAGGCGCTGATGCGTCATGTGATTGTCGGTGTGGGTGAGACGAAAGAAGACATCGATACCACTGAAAAGACGATCCGCGAAGTGACCGAAGTGCCCTATTACACCTCGGCCATTTACCAGGCATTTCTAAAAGTGCTGATAGGGGCTGAAGCAAAAAACTAGAGTCCGTGGCCCATCAGCTTGCTAAAGGAAACGCCGCCGACCCGAAAGAAGACGCGGCGTTTATCAAGCAGATGGAAGCTGCGGGAGCTCCGAAAGAGCTGATAGAAAAACAGCGCATGAGCGCCGCCAGTAGCGATGAGATTGAGGTATTAAACAGCTGTTATCCGGCGGTTGAATGGTTCTTTCAGGTGTACGACCTGCTGCGCTGGAACCAGCACTTTTGTTTAGGGCTGGATGTGGTGGCCGTAGAAGCGGATGCGCGAATGCGCGGTATCGAGATAAACCCAAGCGATTATCAGAATCTGCGCACACTAACCGCTTACTACAGCGATGCGATTAACGAGGAGAGCGCGTGAGTAACGATTTAAGCTTGATGATACGCCTTAAGGGCGAATCCTCAGACCTGGTCAATGCACTCAGTAAAGCCAGCGCCCAGAACCGGGTACTTAATGGCGAGCTGCGAGCATCCGGCGCAAGCTCTCAAACCGCATCGCGTGGCTTTGACCAGGTGACCCGCCAAAGTAGCGCCATGGGCGGTGCACTTCGCACTGCCGGCATTGCCATTACGACGTACTTCGGTGTGACCCAACTCCAGAACATGGCCACTAACCTGACCAGTGCTGCCGGTAAGATGCAGGATGCGGAGGTTCGACTTCGCAACCTGACCGGCTCATCCGAAGAGTTTGCCGAAGCGCAAAGCTTTATCAGCGAAACAGCTGAGCGCCAGAGTCGTGACATTCTGGTATTAACCGATTCCTACGCTCGCTTATTGGCGCTTCAAAGTGGTGGCATCGTCACTGGGGCCGAAACTCGCGAAATCATGATCGGCATCAATGATGCAGCGGCGGGTTTAGGTGCTACTTCAGCTGAAGTGCAGCAAGTCATGTACGGCTTATCGCAAGCACTCGCCTCGCCTGTTGTGCGTGCCGAAGAGCTTAACCAAGTGGTTGAGTCGCTACCCTCATTGCTGCAAGCCATGGACAAAGCATCCGGTGCCGGTGAAGGTGGCTTTCGGCAAATGGTTAATTCCGGCCAGGTGACCTCTGAGTTTTTCAAAACAACGCTTATACAGGCACTGAAGAAGTGGGAAGGCGCTGCCGAGTCTACCTATGACAATATTAATTCGAAAATTCAGCGTAACCGCAACAGCTATTACGCCATGGCTAACGCCTTCGAAGATCCGATTGATGATGCGTTGACCCCGCTGTTAAACGCACAATCTGCCGCGATGGAGTTTGCGGCCAATAATGCCCAGACCCTTGCCACCGCATTGCAAGGCACTCTGATTGCGGGCGTTGGCTCACTGACCGGTATGCTCGGTGCCTATATCGTGGCACGTGCACGTGCCACCCAGGAAGAAACCCGATCACTGGTGGCCAAACAGCGCTCGCTTCAGGCGGAATACCAGCAGGCGGTAGCGGCGCAGCGTACAGCACAATTTGAATTGAACAAAGCGGCAGCGTTTCGTACCTCAACCGCCGTACTGACGGCCGCAACAGCGGCAACCAACCGCTACACAGCCGCACAAACCGCGCTAACGGCAGCGAACGCCCGCGTCACAGCCGCGCAAACCGCTAACGCAGCCGCGACCGCAGCGCTTGCCGGTCGTATGGGGATGCTGGGACGTATTGGTGGCGGTGTTTTACGAATCCTAGGTGGCTGGCCGGGCTTGCTTATTACTGGCGGCCTGGCATTGATGACCTTTGGCGGGCGTGCTAAAGAAGCCGCTGAAGACACGTTCGAATACTCTGACTCGCTTTACACCTTATCAGATGCCATAACCAAAACGGTCGATCAGCTCAAAGCCGATCAGCAGGCCGCTGGCACCGAGTTGCAAAAACTTTCCGCACACTTAGATGAGCTAGTAGCAAAGAAAAAGTCATTAGAGCAAAACAATAAGATGACGGCATTCAATGTCTTTGCTGGCGACCCTGGTCAAACTTACGCTAATGAGAAAGCTGAGATTGAGAGCCTAGAACTTCTCATTGAAGAAGTTCAGAAAAAAATTAAACAGCTAAAAGAAACTCAGGGCGAGCGCTCCACCGTCATCGACAACAAGAGCGAATCCAACAACCAGGCTGAGCAAGAAAAAGAAAAAATGCGCCTTAAGTCTGTTCAGGAGCAGGCGCAAAAAATGCTGGAAAGCCTTGAGAAGCAAAAGCAACTTCAGGGGCAGGTGTCAGAAGCGGCTAAGGTTCGCTATGAAGTGGAGCATGGTGCGTTAAAAGAAATCGAAGCCACTACCAAGCAGTTGCTGATTGAGAAAGCCAAAGAGCTGGACGCGGAAAAAGAGCGTCAGGAGCTTCAGTCGACCGCTAAAGACTATCTGGCCAACCTGCGCGAGCAGGCGAACGTGCACAACATTACCACCGAGCTTGCCCGGGTTCGTTACCAAATTGAACACGGCGAGCTTCAGGGCATCAATGCTGAACTGGAGAAACGCTTACTAAACGAAGCGCGCTTGGCCGATGCCGCGCGCCAAAAAGAAGAGCAAAAACAGGCCGACAAGAAAACCGAGCAGCAATTCACGTCGCTGACCGGCTCAATGGAAAACGACCTGATGAGCCCGGAGCAGCGGCTTCAGGCTGAATACGAAAAGCGTCTGGAGTTAATTGACCAGTACGGCCAGCTTGAAATCGCCAAAACTCAGGAAGTTGAACGGGCAAAACTTGCGGCCAAACAGTTGTTCGACAAGCAGACCGAAGAGCTTCAGCGCAAGCAGCTGCAAACTCAGCTCTATGCCGGCCAGCAAATCTTTGATGGTATGGCGGGGCTTGCCAAAGCCTTCGGCGGTGAACAATCAGCAGCTTATAAAGCGATGTTTGCGGTCAGCAAAGGCTTTGCTATTGCCCAGGGCGTTCTGAACCTGTCGACGGCTATATCCAATGCGTTTGCCCTGCCCTGGCCGACAAATATACCAGCGATGGCCACCGCAGCGACCGAAGGTGGTCGCCTGCTTACCACCATCAAAGGCACGACTTACCAGGGACAGGCTCACGATGGTATTTCACGTGTGCCGGCTTCGAATGAAGGCACCTGGATGCTGCGCCGTGACGAGATGGTGCTTAACCCGCGTCAGCGCGATAACTTCGAACACCTGGTTAACCGCGTTGACGGCATGTCTGGCGGTCGTGGCGGCGCGCAGGTCATTGAGTTCTCGCCACAAATTGCCATTGATGCCCGGGGCGCTGCCGAAGGTGTGGAGAACCGTTTAGAAGGCGTTATGGACGAGATGATGGAGCAAATGAAACAAGAGCTGTACGACGATTTTGCCAACAACGGTCCGCTGTCTCAGCGACTACGGAGTAATGCGGCATGAACCTATTCCCGGACATTGAGCCAACACGCAGCGGCTTCACCATAAGCTTTGCCACTAAATCCATGCTCTCGCCTTATAACCAGGTCGAAGAAATCTGGGAAGAGCCCGGCGACAAGTGGCACATTTCGTTACGTTGGGCGTTTATGACCAAAGCGGAAGGGCGTCGATTACGTGCTCACTTGTTGGCCCTGCGCGGCCATAGTGGCGTGACCTTTATCGAAGACACCGCGCACAGCAACGAAGGCAGCTGGAACGGCACGCCGGTTGTGCACGGGTCGAACCAATACGGCGTTCAATTAACCGCCCGGGGCTTTGCAGCGTCGCAAACGGTCGCCAAAGCGGGTGACCGCTTTCAACTCGGTAACCGGCTGCATGAATTAACTGAAGATGCGGTCAGTGATGGCAGTGGCATTGTCACGCTGAACTTTCAGCCGGAGATTATCACGGTGCCACTGGATGGGGATTTTCTGATCCACAACCGGCCACGTGTGCGCGCCATGCTAAAAGAGCCGGACAAGCTACCGTCCTTCTCTGGCACAAAAGCCGGCTTTCGTAATATCCAGGTGGATTTTCAGGAGGCGTTACGATGAGCCGCTTTACGGAGCCGAGCATTGAGCAGGTGCTGCTAAGCACCGACCCCAAACGGCAACTGGTATTCGCTGAAATCGAGTTCCCCAGCGGATGGGTGCGAGCGCACACCGGCGTGGGTGAGCGTACTTATAACGGTCAGGTGTATTTGGGAGTTGGCGAGTTGGCAAAAATTGGCAAGTTCAAAGAGTCTGCCGGCAAGTCGCCCAACGGTTTTGAAGTATCACTGCTTCTGGATGACCTGACGTTGTTCTCGGACATCGTCAATGAAGACCCGACCGGCCTAACCGCCCGGCTGCATTTAGTCGGCCTCGATGACAAGCGTCGCATCACCGGCGGTGCATTGTTGTTTGATGGTTTCAATGGTGGGCTGTCGGTGAAAAAAGGCAAACCGTTCACCGCCACGCTGCGAATGACCGACTGGTATGAGCGCTGGAGCAACCCGGTGCAAAACGCCCGTATTAGCAACGAGGCGCAACAAGCCATTCACCCGGGCGACAAAATTTACGATCAGGTTGAGAAGCTGGCTAAAGGCATCGACAGCGACGTGCCAGGACAACAAGTTGGCGGCGGCAGACCCGGCGGCGGTGCTTCGCCCAAACGAGTACGGAGACTGAGCGAGCGATGAAACGAAAAAATGACTGGCCGACCGAGTTGGCCAACTTCCTTTTAAAGACCCGTAAAACGCCGTTTAAATGGGGCGAAAACGACTGCTGTTTGTTTGCGGCCAACGCCATTTTGGCGATGGGTGGCAAGGACGTGGCCAAGGACGTTCGTGGTCATTACACAACGGCTATTGGTGCACGTCGCATCATGAAGAGCTTAGGTGCGGCCAATGTAGTTGAGCTCTTGACCCAGCGCCTGGGTGAGCCGGATGGCAAGCTCATGCGCGGTGCAATCGTAGCTGTTGAGTCAGACGGCCAACAAGTTGCCGGCGTGTTTTATCACAAGCCCTGGGCGCTGACCGTAAACGACGGCTTGCAGGGAATGCCGCACGAATCCGTTATCGCGTCATGGAGTCTTAGCTAATGCCCCCGGTTATTGTTGCTGTTGCTGCGGGTGTTGCCGCCGGTGCTGCTGTTGCTGGTACTGTTGCGGTCGCGACCGCCTGGGCGATAGGGATAGCCGTTGCCGCTGGCACCATCGCCTTACAAAACTCACTTCAACCTGAAATGCCTGGCGTTGAAGAATCAGTCAATGAATCACAAACGCTAACAACTCAGCCGCTACAACCGCATCGGGGGATTTACGGCGAAGGCGTTGTATCAGGCTCTATTATTGGCTATGGCAAGCGGCGAATGGGCGATAAAGAAGCGCATGTTGTCGTCGTGACCTTGGCTGGCCATCAGATAGAGTCAGCAGAGCTTTACGAGATTAACGGCAAGCCAAAGCCGAGCGGAACCACCGCAGAAATCATGCGGGGCGACCAAACAGAAGCCAACCAAACTGCCTTGCAGTACTGCGACGGGTGGACAGAAAGCCACGTTGGCTTTGGCCGCTCGTATGCGGTCGTTACCATTCCAATTGACCCGGAAGAAATGCCTTCAGGCCTTCAGAACATCACGTTCAAGGTCAAAGGGAAGCGTGTTTACGACCCACGTAAAGACACCACCGCCGGCGGCGATGGGCCGCACCGGGCCAATGATGAACTAACGTGGGAGTGGTCTGATAACGCCATCTTGTGCGCCTTTGATTACCAGCGCTTTCATGGCTTCCGCAAGCTTAGTCTGAATAAGTTCGACCTTGCTCACATTATGGATCAGGCGAACGTCTGCGACGAAATGGTCAGCTACACAGACAGCGATGGTGAGCAACAGTCAGAAAAGCGCTTTACATGCAATGGCTCATGGACGTTCGACCAGTCACCACCCAAGGTGCTTGAGCGTGTCTTAAGCTCTTGTGGCGGTAAAGCATACCGTCGTGGCGGCAAAATCTACCTTCATACGGCAAGCTATCATGGCATGGCTGAGTTGACACTCACGGATAGCGATGCCGCCGGTGAAGTGGTCATCACGCCGCACCGAGAGCTCAAAGACCGTTGCAACCTGGTACGCGCATCACTACAAGACCCGAAAAAAGGTTACCAGCCGACTGATGCGCCAGTCGTAACGAACAGCATTTATGTCGAGCGTGACGGCATGGAGCTCGAAAACGAGTTGCAGCTCAACTTTACCAACTCGTCTACCATGGCCCAGCGCCTAATGAAATACCACCTTGAGCGCAACCGTGCGGGGATGCGCATTCAGTTTCCTTGTAAGGCAAAAGGCCTATTGGCCATGGCGGGTAAAACGGTGCACGTTGACCTGCCTAACGAAGGTATTGATAAAGAATTTGTCGTTACCGACTGGAGCTTTGACGTTAAATCCAAAAAGATAGAGCTTGTACTGGAAGAAGAGTCACCAGAGCTTTACAGCGACAGCCTGGTGCCCTCTGAAGGCAATCTGACACCCAACACAAACCTGCCGGACTTTACACGCCCGGACGCGCCGGAGTCACTAAGCTTTGTCGTTGACTCAATATCGACGCACCGCCAGGGTTACGTGACCTGGTCGCACCCGACGCCTCGGGCGGTGACCGAGTACCGCATTGTCGTGCGCAAAGATGGTGATGACGTCGTTGAGTACCCGGTCATTGCGCGCAGCGGCGTACAGCTTAAGCAGGACATTAACGGTCTCGATGCCGGCCAGTACAGTATCGAGGTCTACGCCCGTAACCGCTACAACCGAACCTCCGTGCCGGCCACTATATCGCTGACACTGAATGTGCCCTCGCCACCAACAAGCCTGGGCGTTACTGCCGGCAACTGGGAAATAACCCTTGCGCCGACGCTCGCCGGTATCGGGTTGGGCACGATGTTCGAATTTGCTTATGGCACGACTGACAACATCATCGGTCGTGGAGCCAGCATTGTTATTCCCGGATTAACGCCTGATACCGAGCACGAGGTATTTGCGCGCACGGTGAATGTGCTGGGTAACTCTGACTGGCTATCTGCCACGGCTCAGACGACAAAAGATACATCGCAGGTCGATCCCATTATTGACCAGTACACCAGTCGTTTAAGTACCGTTGAAACGGATTTTCAGCGTTTCGTTGAAGAAGATTATGCCGATTTGCAGCAGCTCGTTAACGCCAATGCACAGGAAATGCAGGTGCGCTTTGGCTCGGAGTTGTTTGCCCGGGAAGAATCAGACGCCGCCATTTTGTCCGGCATTTTACAGTCTGCTGCATCACGCGATGAAATGCGCCGCCGTATAGACTACTCAATGGAGCTAATTGATGCCGCCATTGAGGTTAACGCTGAAACTGGCGAAATCACCAGCCGGGCATTTGCTTACACCGATGAACGCTTCACCCAGGCACAACAAAATATCGACGGTGTTGCCGGTCAAATTGAAACAGCGGTCGAGCGCATCAGTTACGCTGAAGAGCAGGTCGAAGCACTAAACTCAGAAATTCTTTTAGTGCCAGGGCTGATTGAACAAAAAGCGACAGCCATTGTATCGAACTCAATTGCCGCGCTGGAGCCAGCACACGCATTTAACTTCTTTGACAGCGCCCAGGGATGGAGTGCTGTCACCGGAACCGTCACGCCTGGCGTGAATAAAATCCTGCTAACGACGGGTGACATAGAGAACCAAGCGCTTAGCTACAACGGCTCGGAATTTCCGGTAATCAGAATGAAGGTGCGGCGGACGGCTGGCGACGGCTGGCTGGGCAATATCACGGCAACATTCACGGATGACACGACACAGACTTACCAGGGCATTATTGAGCCGATAGCCTCAACAGGCTCTGATGTTATTCGCATTGTCGACTTCACAGCACTGGAGAGCTACCACGGCAACATCAAAGGCCTACGGATAACGCTTGGCCAAACAACCGCTGATGAGTTCGAGTTAACCTCTCTGAACATCGGCAAATCAGACGCCGCACTCCAGGATTTAACCAATATCCAGGCACAGGTCACTGAAGCCAGTTCACAAATATCCGCGCTCGAAGGTCAGATTCAAGACCGCGTAACGGTCACTACATACGAAGAAAACGCAGTAACCCGGTCAAATGTGGAAAGCGTGCTGGACGGCCTCGACAGCTATGCGAGCATCAAAGCGGTCTATCAGTCTGTGGATGAGAACGGCGTCATCAATAAAGCCAATGAGGCCGCTATATTCCTGGATGGCGCAGAAGGCACATTCACATCCTTTGTCAGCAGCCTAAATGAAGAGCTTAACGAGCGGGATAACGTCATCGACCAGAAGCTTACCAACCTAGAGCAGACCTTTGACCCGGACGGCACGATTAGAACGCAGGCTTTCGGTATTTCAATGGCAAGAGAGATAGCCGATGAGGCAGCAATAGAAGAGCTCAAAAACACGCTTGATGGCGGTCTTGTTCGATTGGGTGAGCTCGACAAAGACGCCCGCTTTGCGTTAGCCCTAAATCAGCTGCAAATCGACGTATCGGAAGAAGGCTCGCTGGCGAAAAGCATTGACCAACTGAACAGCTTTACCCAGCAAGCCGGCGAGCAAATCGAGGCGCAGTCGTCACGAATTTCTCAGGCGGAGACCGATATTCACGGCTATGCCCGGGCGCTTCAGATATTGTCTTCACGCGTCGGCTCATCGGAGAATTTTGCGCAGGCGCAAATCTCACTCAACAGCCAGTATAACGAGCAGATGGAAGCGTTTGAGGCTAGGGCTTACATTGGAGTCGAGCAAGTCCAGGACGGCCGCGCAGTAATGACAGGCATTACCATTGGAGGCGTAACCAACGCTATCAGCGTCCAGGGCGACATCTACGAATTCGCCAATACTGATGGCGTTCCGCAGATGTACTACAGCACTGAAGACAAGACCTGGTTATTTGCCGGCAATATGGTTATCGGCGGCACTCAGGTAAGCACGCCGGAAGATTACCAGCGCATCACGGACAACAACCTCATCAGGCCGTCAGCGCATTGGACGCCAGGAACAAGTGGCTCGCAGGGGCCGTTCAGCAAAAACGGCTCGGACGATGAAAACGCGGTTGAATACCAGACCGGTCCACTGGGAGCGGTTGAGGCCATCTGGACGACAGCCAACGGTAATGATAATGGCGATGGCGGCTGGAATATCGATGTAAATATCGATCCCGATAAGACCTACCGCAACACCGTCTGGATGAAGCAAACCGGCGGCAACAACCAGCGCTTGTACCTGGGGTGCTCACAGTCAAACACAAAGAACCTGGATGGCACCAGTAACGGCAACCCATACCACTGGAGCGGCAATCTGCCGCAGTTGGATAAATGGTACCTGGTTATTGGCATTATTCACCCGCAAGGATACAACGGTAACGGCTCTGACCTGTCCGGCATTTACGACCCGGAAACGGGTGAAAAAATCACGAGCATCACGGAGTTTAAAAACGCCGGCGGCGGCACCCAGCGGCAACGTGTTTACCGTTATTACGTCACCAATCCGAACCACAAAGCTCAGTTTGGCCGCCCGCGCTTCGAAGAGGTCAACGGCAACGAACCAACGTTAGGCGCGCTGATTGGCCGCATCCCTCAGGATGGAGAGCAAGGGCCAGAAGGCCCACAGGGACCTCAAGGCCCTCAAGGACCGGAAGGACAACAAGGCTCAGATGGCGCAACCGGCCCCGGCTTTTTTGGTGGTCGTTGGGACACTATCAACTGGAACCAGGGATACGCCCGATTCCAGGAGGTTGCTGGCCGCGACCCAATCGCAGGCGACATTCTTGTGCAAACCCTGACCGACGGCTCGGACTCAGACGCTCGCCAGCGCCGCCCAGACAACTCAGGCTGGCAGTCTGTCGCCTTACTGATTAACGGCAGTATGGTGGCCACAGGAACGATTGCCGGGGACCGGCTGGTCGCAGGCACCGAATTGAACTCTCCAGTTATAAAGTCTGGCGAGCTCCACCTGGTCGGCCCTAACTATATGGAAGTGAAAACATCCACTCCGTTTGGGCCCAACAGCCTATTGGAGTGGCGCGGCCCCAGAAACAGCTACACATTCAATGAGTCAAATAAAAGCGTTAAGTTTGACGGACTCACCAAGGCAAATGCCATCGCTTACTTTAGCGCCGACGGTGACCAATACTTCGGCGGCTCAATCACTGCCGGCACACTGAGAAATGCAGTGCAATCAACCCAACTCGGAAACACAGACGTAACGGTTGGACCGTTTGGCTCTAACGGCGGTTTAATCGAAATTAAATGCTCAGTAAACGCATCCAGAAGCTCTGGCTTAGTGGCGGGCAACTGCCCATATCCGGCACCCGCAAACCCTTCCGGCACCCTGCGACTCTACAGAGAAACGGCAGGTGGCGATATTCTTGTCGCCACTCAAAACGTGAGCGGCAGCTACCAGTGCCATGACGAAGGCCCCGAGTTCATCGAGGTCTGGCAACTGAGCGGCTCATTCACCTATACAGACAACCTGCAAACAGCCAGCAACCGAACCTACCGGCTTGAGGTTCAGCACAACACCCCATTACAACCCAACGGCTCACAGAGCTTATCGCTCATTACGGAGGAAGCATGAGTATCCTATGGAGAGCAACCAGCGTTACCGTAACTAACGGCAACCGATTCATAACAGTACAGGCAGGCGATGATATTGCCGCCTTAAAGCCCGGCGCAACGCTGCATATTGATGGACACGTTCTCGAAGTGAAGCGCACCTACACCACTGATGGCGGTATAGACACTATCGAGACCATTGAAAACTGGGACGCAGGCTCAGCAACAGGGAAAGTCGCTAAGGGCGTTTTACACCCCGGCGCAATCCTGGCACTGAGCGAGCAAGCGAAGCAACTCATAGAGGCGTCCGAGCTGCTATTCGGTAGTCAGTCAGTTAGCCCGACAGCCGACTCAATTGGTAAACGCGATAGTAGTGGCCGATTAAAAACCACCACCCCAAACGCCAACGAGGACGCGGTCAACAAAGGCTACTTAAAGGGCGCCGCAACTCGGGATGTCGGTACCGAACCTGACAATCTGCCAGATACCACAGAGCTTAATAAGCGCCTGGGCACCACCGGCAATGTCATCAAGTCAATATCAATTCCGGGCGGCTTGTCGTTCATCCCTGACACGCTGCGCAAGCAGGTTGAACTGTCAACCCAAGGGAAAAACACGGTTCTTTACAACGCCAACGGCGACCCCTCCGTAATGGTGCCTATCTACAAGTTCAGATATGAAGACTTGGGCTTTGCCGGCGACCCGTTCGGCACCGGTGTTGCGACCGCATTTATGGTCAACGGCGTGGAAAAATCCGAGGTGTTCATCGGCGCATTCCAGGCGCACTTACACAACAGCCAGGTCGTATCATTGCCCGGTCTCGACCCACGAACATCGGTTGATTTTGATACAGCGAAATCATGGTGCCAGGCGAACGGCCAGGGCTGGCATTTAATGTCAGAGCACGAGTGGGCAGCGATAGCACTCTGGTGCATGGCAAACGGATTTGAGCCTCGCGGCAATACCAACTACGGACGCGCTCACGACGCGACCCACGAGATTGCTCGCCGGAATGACGGAGGCATTGCCGGTGACTCATCCGGCAATGGTGCGATACTGACAGGCTCGGGGCCAGAAGCATGGCGTCACGACAACTCTCCTTTCGGCATTGCTGACCTGACCGGCAATATATGGGAGTGGAGTGACCAACTTAAGCTAGTCGATGGCCGCGTTTACTGCACCACTGACAACAACTTTGAGGAGGACGAAATCAACTGGGTGCCGCAGGGGCATTACCTGTCCAACGAGAGCGGGAACCTCACACTGAAGAACAGCCCAGGCGTATCGAATGAGGACGGACTCAGCACCGACTGGGGCGCGCTATCAAAAGAATCTGGCTACAGCGAATCACAGCTACTGCAACGCCTGCTATTCTCACCTGCCGGCATCATTCCGCAAGGCCGTCTATACGCCCGAACGGGAGGCGAACGGCTCCCGTTTCGTGGCGGCGGCTGGAGCAGTGGCTCCAATGCCGGTCTCGCCGCTCGCGGCTTGAACTACGAGCGTTCGAGCACGGGCAGCAGTATCGGGTTTCGCCCCGCTTTTGTTGCATGAGTTCTTGCGCTTGGTTTCCTGTTAGCTGCGCGATAGCGCAGCATTACTTTTAAGTGGTTTTAAAATGCACGTACAACAAGATTTAATCGTCATTCAACGCATCGAAGAGATGACAAAATACGGATATAAAGCACTCGCTCACTTCCCGAAATCGGAGCGGCATGTGTTGAGCGCTGAAATCCGCCAGAGCATGTTTCGACTGCTGCGGTTGATGATTGTTGTATCAAAGCGCTACCACAAAAAAACAACGCTACAGGATGCTGACGCAGAGCTTGAGTTAACCCGCAGACTAGTACGACTAGCCAAAGATCTCGGGCATCTTCCATTCAAGAAATACGAGGTTTGGAGTCGTCATCTGGCAGAGATTGGCCGCTTCATCGGAAGCTGGCTTAAAAAGGAAAAGGGCTAAGTGCTACAACGGCTCCCGTATCGTGGCGGCAACTGGAACAATGGCTCCAATGCCGGTCTCGCCGCTCGCAACTTGAACAACGAGCGTTCGAACACGAACAGCAATATCGGGTTTCGCCCCGCTCTTAATGATTGCCCGAAGCAGCGCGGCCACGGCTTCGCTGACAGCGCATCTATTAAAAGGGCGCTTAGTCCTCACCCACAAGGTGAAACATATACAGGCAGCCGTAGGCTAGTAGGCGCACCGAGCGCTTTCGACTGCCGCCCTAAGCAGTCAAAAGGATTTGAAGTGAAGACATACAAGAACCTTTACCCGAGCATTTACGAACTCGAAAACTTACATAACGCCTACTTAAAAGCGCGCCTCGGGAAGCGTGAACGCACCGAAGTGCTGCGCTTTGAGCGAGACCTGGAAGGCAACCTAATCCGCCTTCAGGAGCACCTGATAAACGAGACCTACAGCACCGGCCAATACCGAAAATTCTACGTACACGAACCCAAGCACCGACTGGTGGCCGCATTACCGTTCCGCGACCGCGTAACTCAACACGCGCTTATTAGTGTGATAGAGCCGATTTGGGAGCGCCGCTTCATTCATCACAGCTACGCCTGTCGCCCCGGTCGAGGCATGCACAAAGGCAGCACTCAGGCACAGCAATGGCTGCGCCAAGTCCAGCGACAGCATGGCACCGCATACTGCCTAAAAGCCGATGTCAGCAAGTACTTTGCATCGATTAACCAGCAGGTGCTAACCGGTATATTAAGCCGCAAAATAGCTTGCCAGCGAACACTAGACCTTTGCAAAAACATCATGAGCTCATGGCCGGAAGGACTGCCAATCGGAAACCTCACGAGCCAGCTATGGGCTAATGTTTATTTGCACGAGCTGGACGCTATGGTTAAGCACAAATTACGCATCCACCGGTATATTCGCTACATGGATGACTTTGTCATTATTCACCACGATAAAAGCTATTTAAAAGCCGCTTTAAATACTATTACTGAGTTTTTAAATAATGTTTTAAAACTGCGCTTAAATAATAAAACGCAGATATTTCCGGTCAGCCAAAATAACGGCCGAGCACTCGATTTTCTCGGCTATAGAACATGGCCAACTCATAAGCGAATACGCAAAGATTCCGTTAAACGAATGAATAAAAAGATGAAGAAGATGGCGCGCCTTTACGCCGTCGGAGACATCGACCACGACTATATAAAAAGGCGCATTGTAAGCTGGATAGGCCACGCACAATACGCCGACTCATACCGCATCAGAAACAAAGTCTTAGGCTCTGTTACGTTCAAACGAGAGGGTTAAACCATGTACACCTATATATTTAAAGGACAAACACACAGCGACTTCAGCATCAGTTACATGCAGCAAATAGGCATGGACGAAGAGCAAATAGAAGCCGTTAATAACCAACGCAACCACGATTTAAAAGTTGCTAAAGAGAAGGTCCGAAAGGAGTGCTCTCGACGCATAGCTCGGCACTGGAACGAGGTAGGACAAATCAACGCCGCACTGGGCATCTACACACCGGAAGAGACAGAGTCATGCAAGCAATGCATTGAAGCACACAGAAGCGCCTGCAACACCCTGCTAAACAACCCTGACCTGCTAGATATTAACTATAAAAAGGATGGACATTGGCCGTCATAGAGCGGCCTTTTGTTTCAGTTTTTTCGGCGCGGCGTTGCAAAATGCGCGGCTGGCTACACCTCTTTCTGCAGACACAAAAAAACCGCCTCAAGGGCGGTTTCTTTTGTATCTGGCGGAGAGAGAGGGATTCGAACCCTCGATACGTTGCCGTATACACACTTTCCAGGCGTGCTCCTTCAGCCACTCGGACACCTCTCCAGAACGGCCGCTATGGTAGGGGTTTTAGCCGTTCTAATCAAGGGGTTTAAGCAATTTTAAAGCGTTTCATGCCATTATTTAATCGTTTTGCCAGTTCGTTCAGCTCACGGCTGGCTTCACTAATTTGCTCTGAGCCCGCTGCTGTTTGCTCAGCAGCCTGAGTAATGGATGTGAAGTTCTGGTTTATCTCTTCCGCTACGGCAGTTTGTTCTTCCGCTGCAGTCGCAATTTGCGCGTTCATGTCGCTCATTTTTGCAACCGAGCTATTCACCGCATGCAAAGATTTACCGGCGGAGCGTGCCTGTTCAACACTTTCTGCTGCCTTTTCTCTGCCTTTTTCCATAACGGTAACAGCGTCGTTGGCACTCACTCGCATGGTTTCAATTAAGCTTTGAATATTACGGGTTGAGTCCTGAGTTCGGTTCGCTAGTGCGCGGACTTCATCAGCAACCACGGAGAAGCCGCGGCCATGTTCGCCGGCACGGGCGGCCTCAATTGCGGCATTCAACGCCAGTAAATTGGTCTGGTCTGCAATGCCTTCTATTACTTCCAGTACTTTATGAATTTCTGCCGTGTTATCAGACAACTGACCAATAACTTTTGATGCACCTTCAACCTGGTTTGCCAGCTCTTCAATAGATCGTATAGTCGCTTCAACTTCACGGCTACCACCAACAGTCTCTTTATCAGTGTCGTCCGCCAGCTGAGCCGCCTGCTCTGTATGCTGAGCAACTTCCCGCACCGTCTGCGCCATCTGATGAATTGCCGTTGCACCCTGAGTGGTCTGCTCTTGCTGCTGAACCACTAATTGCTGGTTATCATTCGCTGTTTCAGACAACTCGTTCGATGAGTTCAGAATCGTATCGGCAGAATCATTAACGTCCTGCAGAATTTCTCTAAGTTGACGAACCATGCGGTTAACGTCTGCCATCATGCTATCTTCATAGCGTGTTCGGGTTGAGACCGTTAAGTCACCATCAGCAATGCGCTGCAATACTTCAGCCGCCTCTTCGGGCTCGCCGCCTATGGTGTGAGTCAGCTTGGCCACTATCCGCCAGGCTGCTATACCACCACTTATAATGGCAAAAGCCGTCACCCACCACATTAACGTGGCGAAATTTGCACTGCGATCCATGACCCCTTCGGTACCTGACGCTATATTCTGCTCCTGATAATCGATGAAGGTATTAATGCGATTCAGCCACTCCGCATAAACCGGAGACAATTCATTCAGTACGTACTCCTGCGCCTGTTGTCGGCGATCTGAACTCAGCAAACGCTCAGTTTCCTCGGCGGCGGCCAGTCCTCGCGCCTGCACGTCTTCAATAGCGGCCAATAATTCACGTTCTTTACTGCTAACCAAAGTGCTGTCAGAAAAAATAGCACTCATGCCCTTATCTGCTGTATTGTAATTCGCCTTTAAATCATCAATTAGCTCACGCAGCGGAGGACGATCAGCGGCATCATCCACAAGTACTAAATCGCGAAGAGCAATAGCCCGGTCATGGACACTGCCACGATAATTAATAGCAAAGCGTTGTTTTTCACTTCCTACTTCATTCACTCTAGTTAGTGTTTTATCTATTTCGCCAACTTGGTACGTACCGACAATTGTCGTTATAACAAGTAACAGTAGAATAAAGGCAAACCCCGCGTACAATCGATTTGCTATAGTCATTTAATGCTCCAGAATGCGATGAACTATTCATCTATGTAATTGAACGATTATACTAATTAGGCTTAAAGATGGATCAAAAAAATTGATATATTGATGACGGTATAATCGAAATGTTCAATTATTGTTTGATAAGCCAACGGAAAATTCTGAGCTGACTAGGTACATAGAATAGATACTCAGGATGCCACTGCACGCCAATAATAGTCTGTTCGGTCTGCCCTTCAGAAGCTTGTAGAAAACCATCGAGATCCCAACCCACAGCATGCATACCTACGCCGGTTTGCTTTACTATTTGCGAATGCAGGCTGTTAACTCGCAGTTTTTGTTTTTTACAAATTTTGGCCAACTGGCTCCGGGGCTCAATAAACACTTGTTTGGTTGGCAATAACCCGGGTCTGTTATAGGTTAGCTGTCGTAGCTCCCGAATATTCTGATTCAGTTCACCGCCCAGTACCACATTAATCAATTGCGAGCCACGACAAATACCTAACAGAGGCTTTTTTTCTTCCAGTGCCCAACGTATCCAGGCAATTTCAAGCTCATCTCTGTCGGGGTCGTATTCGCCGTCACGCTCCGGTGGTTGATTGTACTCAGATGGACTAATGTCATCGCCGCCGCCAATAATCACGGCGTCGATACCTTCGTGGTCGCAGCTGTGTCTGACACTCGCGCGCACAGGGGTTGCCCCAAGACACTTAAGAATAAGCCAGGTACACCACCAGGAAGGAGACCACCGTCTGGCGGTCCCTGTTACAACCACTCGCGGTCTTTGAGCCATTGCTGCAACCTTTCCTTCCAGTCTTTTTCTGAGACCCCTATTAGCGGGCGTTCAGCATCAGTGAATGCTTGCTTCCAGTACTCTAAAGCCTGTTCGTCGTTCGCCAGAGCATCCACTATCCACCAAATTTTCCATGGTTCGGTTAAATCCCAGTCTGGGTGTTCAAGCTGACAATTCGGTAAACGATAATGAAATGTCGGGCGGGCTTTAATCTTATTATCTTCCACCGCTTTCATAATTTTTTCTTCATTCAGAAAAGCAAACAGTGGCAGCATATCCAGCGCCCGGTTGCGGGTGGCATTATGTTCCAGATAATCATTAATCAGTTGCTCCTGGCTGACCTCCTGCTGAGAAACCAGCAAGCGAATGTAGGCTTCAGGATATTTATCAATATAAGGGCTCAGCTTTCGTGTTGTATCAACCCGGTGAGCCTCTACCAGCCACCATTGCAGCAAAGAAAATGCCTGCAAATAACGCAGCAGGGCATTTGGCTCTAACGACGGTACCTCGGGGTTAATGTGCACACCATAAGCCGCAATCCAGGACTCATCAGTGCCCTTCGCACCGGCTTCCCGTAAAGCATCGGTCACAGGAATTAACCGCTCACACTGCTCAAGAGTCAATGGCGGGCAAACAATTTCGATAGGTACCAGGTTCTCAGCTATGCTGCCTAACTCGCGCACCCAGGCAGAATTGTCTCCGCCTTCTGCTTTCGCTTTTCGCTTTAAATAGTCCCAGTCTATCTCAACTGTAAATGAACCTAGTTCATCCACTTCAACTTTTTGTTCCGCTTTAGAGACCGCAACCCGTTTCCCCGACAACTGTTGTTGCAGAACTTCGACAGTTCTCTCCAGGGTTAAACCGCTAAACTCCAGTTCGAAACCAACTCTTCGGTCTTCCCCTTCATAATTTAGCGGCTCGGTTAATGCTTTGAACAACGTTTTACTCAATAGAAAATGTCCCCGCTGGTCCCGGAAATACAACTGGGCTTTCAAAGCCATCGTTACTGACACTAGCTACACCGAAAATGTAATTATCGATCACCACATTCTCCAGTGTGTATTCGTTTACGTTACCCACATAGCGGCTGAACTGCCACTGAGGAGCACTGGTTAAACGCCAGTAAACTTTATAACCCGCAATGTTTTCTTTATCTTCCTCTTGTGCAGTCCAGCGCAGGGTTGTATCCGGTTTTACTGCACCTTCTATTTCGACATTAGCCGGCGGCCTTGGTGCCCACGACATGCTTGCCATAGAAACCGCGTTCAACGCTGTCAGTTTAGCGGCGTAGTCAAAGTCTACGCCATCGATGGTATCGCCATATTCAATGCCATCTTCCACACGAAGGTCCTGGTGCTGACGGTTATAATTTTCGTTGGTTTCCATAATACGGATACCGGCATAGCCTAAGTCATTAAAAGGTCTATGATGCCCACCACGACCAAAGCGATCTAAGCGATAAACAATCATAGTGTCTAAATTATTGATGTAACGATCGGCCACTGTATCAATGTAACGGGCTAAGTTGCGTGAAGGAGAATCCACTTCGCCACC
The DNA here is from genome assembly GCF_004364275.1 of Idiomarina sp. H2. Taxonomy (NCBI): domain Bacteria; kingdom Pseudomonadati; phylum Pseudomonadota; class Gammaproteobacteria; order Alteromonadales; family Idiomarinaceae; genus Idiomarina; species Idiomarina sp. H2. The sequence goes on along the minus strand of NZ_SNZY01000001.1, from coordinate 101,372 downwards.
ATAAAAACGGCGCATGGTTGCTTCGCGATCCGATTCATTCATACGGGTGCCTTCAGCAAAAATACGTGCAGTAGTGTTATTAATGACTCCGTTAATGCCTTCAATGTTACCAATCATGTCATTATTAAGCACAGCGGTCAGATGCCAGCCTTCTTCTTTGGCTTTTTCGGCCAGAATTTTCCCACCAAACAGGCCTTGTTCTTCACCGGCCAGTGCCGCATAGACAATAGAACCGTCAAACTCGTACTGGGTCAGCACTCGCGCCGCTTCTAACGCGCCAGCTACACCAGAAGCATTGTCATTTGCGCCCGGAGCGTCCGAGGTATAATCCATAACATCGCTAACTCGCGAGTCGATGTCACCGGACATCATCACATAACGATTAGGGTCTGTTTTGCCACGCTGAATAGCAATAACACTTTTTACTTCCACAGGGTCGGGTATTCGCTTTTCTTCAGAGATAGTGTCGCTGACATACATCACCTCAAGACAACCACCACAAGCTTCAGATATGCGCTCGAACTCGGCAAAAATCCAGCGCCGCGCAGCACCTATACCGCGAGTATCAGATTCTGTTTCAGATAAGGTATGCCGCGTGCCGAAATCCACCAGGGTCTGAATATCGCTTTCAATGCGATCTGCCTGGGTTGCGCCGGCTATTTCATGTAACTTTTCCTGCTCTTTATAGTCAATGCCATCCTGAGCCATAACACTTAGCGGAGTGGCTAAACCAACACTTACCGCCAGTAATGAACTTGTCCACGATTTGAACATAATTGAATACCTGTTAATTAATGAGCTTGTTTCGATTATGAGGTATACAGCGGAGGATGGAAAGCCGCGCACAGGAGCAGCAGACAACAACCTTTATGGCTGCTCCGTTAGTTGTGCAAGCCCACTTAGAGTCTGAGTCACGTCTGTCAGGGTTATGACGCCGCGCAGTTGTTTAAAACTGGATTCCAGCTCTTTAGCCCGATGCGGTAAGTAGCGTTGAATATAAGACAAGTCTGTCATCAACTCGGCTGATATTTGATTCTGACAGGGCTGCCCTGCTACCAGCAGCGCAAGAAAGTTATCATCTTCATCAAGAAAGCGAATGTATTCTGCCGCCTCTTCAAAGCTGTCGTACTCGCTGATTTCTCGCCCCATAACGCCGTCTTTCTGAGTGGCCTGAGTAACTCTTAACAGTAATATACGCGGCGACAAACTGCTGTTCTCCGACACCCGACGCAATGACTTTCTTAGTTCTGAGCTCAGGCGCCGTCCGCCAAGTAAGCGTGCGTTGTTTGCTAACCAAAATTCAGTGTCATCAAACAATTTCGGTAAACCTTCAGAAATAGACATTAATGCGGCCAGTTGAGGCTCCCAGTCAACGCCGTTTTTATACAAAAACAAGGCGCTGGATAAAGCGTAACGAAACATATTCTGCTCTGCTGACGCTTCAGGACTAAGCAGTTTACAACTCAGTGCTTTAGCTCCTTTGGTCTGGTAGTCCTGTAGTACCGATAATTTCAGCTTCTCATTGGAATGTTCGCGCCAAAGAGGTGTTTTTATCGCATTCAATTCGCCGTAGCTTAACTCATCGTCTTTGCTGTAAGTGAGCGTCAGTTGATAACACCTTGCCCCGTAACCCGCCGCACGCAATGCGTTTAGCGTAGCAATTAAGCTTTTTTCTTTTTGTATAGCCTGCAGCGGCAGTAAGTACTCACGCCAGACTTTATTTATGGGCAAGCTAATACGAAACAAGGTAACTTGTCGGCGTGTTGGTTTTCTGGATTCTTGCAACTCATTTACCACAGATTGAACCCATGGTTGCTCAATAAGCTCCGCAATAAGATCTCTCTGGTGTTGCTGCCAGCTGTTCAACAGGGTTTGATTTGAGTTTGTCTGAACTAAAGCGCAGCTCGCTGAGCCAGCTTTTAGAATAATAGGCACAGCCTGAACGGCATCAAACCAGTAGCTTTCATGCCCCCGGGCTGTAACCCTCTGGGCTAAATGCTCAACATTAACTTTATAGCGACGCCGGGACTTGCTCAACATAGCCGCTAAAAACCGGCCTAGTTCGTCATCGCCAGCTTCATCCATGCGCCTTAAGCGTAAGTAAAGACAAAAGTCTTTTTCTTTGAGCCCAACTACCCGGTATTCATATTCCTGGGTTGCGTCAAACACAAAGTCGTCGCTAAGTCCTGAAAAGTAAACCTTTACGCGTGCATACTTCAAGCCGGTTAGCTGGGGATCAAAACCTAGCTTTAACTGCAGTCCATTATTAGAGATGTCCACAGTCATAGCGCTGAATTCCTGGCCATCGGCCAGCTCCATGGTCACAGCGCTGACCAGGTTAATCCGTTGCTCACAACGTTGGTACTCACGCCCGGCCACGAAACTGGCAAGCGCCTTCTCTTGTTCCTGCTGGGCTAAGGCTTTGTCTTCCGCTAACTGCTGATGCTGTGTTTTTAACGCTAATATTTGCTGTTTCGTGTCGTTTGTAAAAACGCCCTTATACAGTCGTAAGCCGTCTTCAAATAATCGTTTCGCAGCTAAATCAAAATAATGTACGCGCCCCTGAAAAGGGTAGGGTTCAATTTCGGACTGGATTTTCTTTCGAAGATCTATAACACCCAAAGCTGGTTTCGCTAACTCGGTAATGCGCATACGCGCCTGCAGCCTCTCGGGCCCGCTAAGATGTTTTGTTTTACGTTTAAACAGAGACTCAAATTGAGAGCGGTGATAATCTGTTTTAAGCTCATCAATCAGACTTTCTATTGAAGGGTCACTGCTCATAATGGGCTATTGTTCAGTATCTATATTAAGTTCAACATTTCTTTTACATTAACGCCAAGAGGATCTTCATGCAAACGCTTTTACTCGGTTACGGCGATATTGCAGACCGCGTTGCGCAACGGCTGAGCGGGCAAAACGAGCAAGTCACCGGAGTTTGCAGAACCCCGGAGAGCAAGCCGGTACGCCAGGGGGTCAATTTAGTTGCAGCAGACTTAAACAGTGAACAAGAGCTTTACCAACTGTTCCAGAATAAATGGGATAATGTTGTCATTACCCTGACTCCTGCAAAAGGCGCAGAAGATAGCTATCATCAGGGCTATGTCGTTCCCTGTCGTCACCTGCAACAGGTACTGTCGCAGCAAAGGCATCAGCCTAATATTATTTACGTTTCCAGCACCGGCGTTTACGCACAACGCGACGGCGAGTGGATTGATGAAAACAGTGCAACGGAACCGACGTCAGACTCTGGTAAAGCTCTATTACAGGCTGAATCCATTATCAATGCCTTACCGGGGCAAACCTCAATTCTTCGTTGCAGTGGTATTTACGGCGAGGGACGTGATTTTTTATTGCGTCAATTAACTCAGGGCAATGTCCAGCTTCGTGACAGCTGGACTAACCGCATACATCAGGACGATGTCGCTGGCTTTATTGTGCATTTACTTACCCAGGTTAATCAGCCCAAACCTGTTTATTTAGTTAATGACGATGAACCAGTCAAACAATACGAAGTTTATCAGTGGCTGGCTGAGCAGCTTGGAATTGAGCTGGCAGGAAACATTAATAAGAAAGTTGGTCCCAGAGGCTCTAAACGCTGTATGAACAAGGGTTTGAAAGACAGTGGTTACCAACTTCAGTATGCGAATTTTCGCGAAGGTTATGCGCCGGTTATTAAACAATGGCAGCGCTGATTGCGCTGCTCATAACTTATACGGCGTCGAAATAATCCAGCATTCCCTCGGCGGCGTTGCGTCCTTCTGCTATCGCCGTCACGACCAGATCGGCGCCGCGCACCATATCGCCACCGGCAAATATTTTCGGGTTGCTGGTTTGCATCGCAAACTCCGTGTCGCCAGTGGCCAGCACAGTGCCCCAGTTGCTTAGCTCCACTTTATGTTGTTGTAACCATTCTGGCGGGCTGGGCTGATAGCCAAAAGCAATAATCACCGCCGTTGCAGACATTATGAATTCTGAATCCGGCACAGGTTGTGGACGTCTGCGGCCATCCGCGTCCGCCGGGCCAAGTTCAGTACGCATCATTTTCACGCCGCTAACCTTACCCGAATTGTCCGTGACTACTTCCAGCGGCTGCAGGTTAAACTCAAAAGACACGCCCTCTTCGCGAGCATTCTGCACTTCTTTGCGCGACCCTGGCATATTACCTTCGTCGCGGCGATAAGCGCAGACAACCGAACTCGCTCCCTGTCTGATTGAGGTTCTGACGCAGTCCATTGCAGTATCGCCACCACCAAGCACAACCACGGTCTCGTCTTTCACATCAATAAGTGGATACTGAGACATAGGCTCATGAGCCATAAGCTTTTGTGTATTGCCAATGAGAAACGGCAAGGCAGGATAAACCCCATCTGCGTCCAGACCTTTTAGTTTTCCATCCAGCGCTTTATAAGTCCCCAGAGCTAAGAATACCGCATCATAATTGGCTTCCAGCTCAGCAAAACTGATGTCTTTACCCACTTCGACACCCAGCTTAAACTCAATACCCATGTCGGTGAATATTTCACGACGCAACGTCATGACCGCTTTATCCAGCTTAAATGGCGGAATGCCGTAGGTTAGCAGGCCTCCAATTTCCGGGTAACGATCGTAAACGACAGCTTTGACACCATTACGCGTCAATACGTCAGCACAGGCAAGACCTGCAGGCCCGGCTCCAATGACAGCAACCCGTTCCTGACGCTGAGTCACACCGCTTAAATCTGGTCGCCACCCTTGTTTAAAGGCTTCGTCGACCATTTGCTTTTCAATACTGCCAATAGTTACTGCGCCGAAACCGTCATTCAGCGTACAGGCTCCTTCACACAAACGGTCCTGCGGACATACCCGGCCACAAACCTCAGGCAGACTGTTGGTTTTATGCATCAGTTCAGCGGCTTCAATAACCCGCCCTTCATTGGCCAGCTCCAGCCACTGAGGAATATAGTTGTGAACCGGGCATTGCCACTCACAATAAGGGTTTCCGCAGTCCAGGCAACGATCTGCCTGGCCTTTTAGCTGCACGTCAGGCATTGGATCATAAACTTCTTTAAACTCAATGCGGCGCTCTTCAACCGGACGTTTCGGCGGATCAATGCGCTGCACGTCCAAAAACTGATAAATATTCTTGTTCATTACATCACCTGCACACGTAATTCTGCGGTTGACCGCGCCCGATGCCCTAAAAGCTCTTTCACATCTGCTGCTTTTGGTTTGACGATATAAAAGCTGTCCACTACTTGCTCGAAGTTGTTTAATAACTCGCGCGAGTAGTGACTTCCCGTTGCTTCGTGATGCTCATGAATTAAACCACGCAAGTGTTCCTGAATAATCGGGGTATCCACGGCAACGGCCTCAACCAATTCGTGGTTAAGCCGACGATGTAAGTCGCCGTCGCTGTCTCTTAAATAAGCAAAACCGCCGGTCATGCCGCCACCAAAGTTGATGCCGCACTCACCCAGTACCACCACAATACCGCCGGTCATATATTCACAACCATGGTCACCAATACCCTCTACCACAGCTGTCGCGCCGGAGTTACGCACCGCGAAACGTTCACCGGTACAACCGGCAGCATAAAGTTTTCCGCCAGTCGCGCCATACAAACAGGTATTGCCCATAATGACTGCTTCGTGCGTGTTATAACGACAGCCTGCTGGCGGCTTAATAGTAATTTCACCACCGGCCATACCTTTCCCAACGTAGTCGTTGGCGTCTCCGGTCAGATGAAGCTTTAAGCCTCCGGCATTCCATGCACCAAAGCTTTGTCCTGCGGTACCGATGAAACCTAAAGTAATTGGCGCAACAGCCATTCCCTGATTTCCATGCTGGCTGGCAATGTAACCCGATACACTTGCAGCAACCGAACGGTCGTCATTACGGATAGTCAAAGACCAATGACCTCCGCTGCGCTTATCGATAGACTCCTTGCACAACTCCAGCAATCGCTGGTTCAGCTGGCCCTGATCAAACGGCGGGTTCTTCTCGGTGCAATATAAAGAATGCTCTGAGCGAACCCCGGCTGACTGCAACAAGGCAATTAACTGTAACTGCTGCTGACGTTTGGTTTCACCAGTCAGCCGTTCCAGTAGGTCAACCCGGCCAATAGCGTCGGTTAACTTTTCCAGCCCCAATTGAGCGAGAATGTCACGCACCTCTTCCGCCATAAACTCAAACAGCTTCACCACACGTTCCGGCAAGCCGGAAAAATGCTCCCGCCGCAGGGTTTCATCCTGAGTGGCCACGCCTGTTGCACAGTTGTTCAAATGACAAATGCGTAAATACTTACAGCCCAGAGCAATCATAGGGGCGGTGCCAAAACCAAAGCTCTCAGCGCCTAAAATAGCCGCCTTCACAATATCCATACCGGTTTTTAAGCCGCCATCGACCTGCAACCGAATTTTGTGGCGCAAGTTATTCGCCACCAGGGCTTCGTGCACCTCAACCAAACCAAGCTCCCAGGGCGAGCCGGCATACTTGACCGAGGTCATGGGGCTAGCACCAGTTCCGCCATCGTAGCCGGACACAGTAATTAAATCGGCATACGCTTTCGCGACACCTGTAGCAATGGTGCCAATGCCAGGCGTAGAAACCAGCTTGACTGAAACTAAGGCTTTCGGATTCACCTGCTTTAAGTCAAAAATCAGCTGAGCTAAATCTTCAATGGAATAAATATCGTGATGCGGCGGCGGCGATATCAAGGTAGTACCAGCTACGGCGTATCGCAGTTGGGCAATTTCCGCAGTCACTTTTTCGCCGGGCAGTTGACCTCCCTCACCGGGTTTGGCTCCTTGCGCAACTTTTATCTGTATAACATCGGCATTAACCAAATAATGCGGCGTGACACCAAAGCGCCCCGAGGCCACTTGCTTAATTCGCGAGTTTTTTGCGTTGTTAAAGCGCTTCGGATCTTCCCCACCCTCGCCAGAATTTGAATGCCCGCCAATAGTATTCATGGCAATAGCTAAGGCTTCGTGAGCTTCGGCGCTTAACGCGCCTATCGACATAGCTGCCGTATCGAAACGCTGAAACAGGAGTTCTTTGGCTTCTACTTTTTCTTTTTTAATTTTTGCCTTTTCAGGCAATTTGATACTGAGCAAATCACGCAGGTGAGTCACCGGCCTCTCGTTAACAAACTTAGCGTAAACGTCGTAATCTCGCTGCTCGCCTGTTGCCACCGCGCGTTGCAGCGACGTCACAACATCCGGGTTATAAGCGTGGTACTCCCCACCGTGCACATATTTTAGCAAACCACCCTGAGCCAGTTTTTTTCGTGTTAACCAGGCGCGATGGAAGCTCTGCTGAAGATCCTGCTGTATATCGTCAAATCCGGTGCCATCAATGCGTGCTGGTACGTTCTCAAAGCAAAGACGACGCACATCTTCGTTCAACCCAACCGCCTCAAACAAGGAGGAGCCCCGGTAACCTGCCACGGTCGCAATACCCATTTTCGAGAGTATTTTCAGTAAGCCTTTATTCAGGCCTTTACGGTAGTTGAGCAATGCTTCTTTTATGTCCAGTTGAACTTTGCCCCGGGCGACCAGTTGCTCCACGGTTTCATACGCAAGGTAGGGATAAACCGCAGTGGCACCCATGCCTATTAACACCGCCATATGATGCGGATCACGCGCGGATGCGGTTTCAATAATAATGTTTGAATCACAGCGAAGATCATTCTTCACCAGCACTTGTTGCACCGCCCCAACGGCCATGGCTGCAGGTATCGTCAGCTGTTCCCGCTGTAAATCTCTGTCACTGAGAACCAGAATAACCGTTTGCTCATCCTTAACCGCGGTTTTTGCCTGCTCAACCAGGCTATCGATGGCTTGTTGTAAATTCTGCTGCTCTGGTTTAAAACCCAGCGACAAGGTGGTTGCCCGGTAATGTTGTTCATCAAGTTCACGTAGCTGCTTTAAATCGGTGTACATCAGGATAGGTGACTCAAATACTACCCGGTCGGCATCCCCTGATGCCTCGTTAAATACGTTATGCTCACGACCAATGATAGTGGAAAGCGACATAACATGGCGTTCACGGATAGGGTCAATAGCCGGGTTAGTCACCTGAGCAAACTGCTGCCGGAAATAGTCGTAAAGCAAACGCGGCTGCTTTGAAAGCACGGCGGTAGGTGTATCGTCCCCCATAGAACCCACTGCTTCCTGACCATCTTTCGCCAGAACACTGATAATTTGCTGTATTTCTTCTTCGGAATACAAATACGCTTTGTGAAAAACCAGCATGGTCTCGTCGTCATACAAGCGCTTACCCAGCTTGTCGGCGTGGCTGCGTTCAAACGGTATCAAGTGGCGACGGTGTTGTTCCAGCCATTGTTTATAAGGGTGACGCTGCTTGAGTTCTTCTTCAATTTGGTCGTTATACCAAATTTTGCCGGTATAGGTATCCACCGCCATCATTTGTCCCGGCCCTAAGCGGCCTTTTTCAATCACTTCCTGCTCGTCGTAATCCCAGATACCCACTTCGGAGGCAATGGTCAGAATACCCGAACGGGTCAAAACATACCGCGCCGGACGCAGACCATTTCTATCCAGACTGCAGGCCACATGCCGACCGTTACTCATAACCACGCCGGCAGGTCCATCCCAGGGCTCCATATGCAGAGAGTTAAATTCGTAAAAAGCACGCATGTCATCCGACATGGTGGCATCGCCCTGCCACGCCGGTGGGATCAGCAGGCGCATAGCCCGGAATAAATCCATGCCGCCGGCCAGCAGCAACTCCAGCATGTTGTCTAACGACGCAGAATCGGAGCCTGACAAGCCCACCAGTGGCTTTGCGTCCTGCAGGTCAGGTAGTAACGGCGTCTGAAATTTATAAGCTCTTGCCTGCGCCCACTGACGATTTCCTCGTACCGTATTAATTTCACCGTTGTGGGCAAGGAACCGAAACGGCTGAGCCAGCGGCCAACGCGGTTCCGTATTGGTCGAAAAACGTTGGTGGAAGACACAAATGGAAGTTTTCATTTGCGCATCGGCTAAATCGGTGTAATAAGCCGGCAAGTCTGCTGCCATCATCAGGCCTTTATAGACTAAGACCAGACTCGACAACGACGAAATATAGAGCTCGTCCTGATTAGGCATCAGCTTTTCTATGCGTCTGCGGGCCATATACAGACGTCTTTCTAAATCTTTTTTGCGCCAGCCCGGTGGAGCCGATACCAAAACTTGCTCGATGACCGGCTCAGAGGCTTTGGCACCTTCACCCAGTACTTTGTTGTTGACCGGAACTTTACGCCAGCCAGTGACCTCTAGAGTCTCTCGTTGAAGCTCTTGCTCAATTAAGTGGCGGGCAGATTCCCGTTTATCTTTATTGCGGCTAAAAAATACCATACCGACAGCAAATTTCTTACTTAGCTGCCAACCTTCAGTTTCTGCGTACTGACGGAAAAACTGCTCCGGCATTTGCAACAGCAAACCACAGCCATCGCCGGTTTTGCCATCGGCACCAATACCGCCGCGATGCTGCATACGGTCCAGCGCTTTTACTGCGGTGGAAATTAAACCTTGCTGAGCTTCGCCATTAATATCAGCGATAAGGCCAAAGCCGCAGTTATCACGGACATCAGCTGGATCATAAAGTCCCATGCGTATACCACTCGAATAATTATTCAATAATGCTAGATTACCATGCAGGCATTCACTTCGGTAGGCACTGGGGTTATTATTGTTATAAATATGTTGTATAGACAAAAAGTAAAAAGACCCCCGAAGGAGCCTTTTTAAATCATTTTAACGTTGCAGCAAATGCCAGCATTCGGTCAAGTGGCACCATGGCTTTTTTACCCAGAGCTTCATCGACATGAATCTCATGAGTTTCTCCACCGTTAGTCAGGGCTTCTTCTATCGCTTTTAAGCCGTTCATTGCCATCCAGGGGCAATGCGCACAGCTACGGCAAGTTGCGCCGTTACCGGCGGTAGGGGCCTCAATAAAGGTTTTATTTGGTTGCAACTGCTGCATTTTGTAAAAAATGCCTTTGTCCGTAGCCACTATGAAAGTTTCATTAGGCAATTCCTGACTCGCCTTAATAAGTTGCGAGGTAGAACCGACAGCGTCTGCCATAGCCACAATATTCTCCGGCGACTCGGGGTGCACCAGAACAGCAGCCTCCGGATGCAGCTTTTTCATGTCCTGCAGCGCTTTGGCTTTGAATTCATCATGCACAACACAAGCGCCCTGCCACAACAGCATGTCAGCTCCGGTTTCGCGTGCGATATAACCGCCTAAATGCTTATCTGGTGCCCAGAGAATTTTTTCTCCTTTAGCGTCCAGATGATCAATAAGCTCAAGCGCCATACTGGAGGTTACTACCCAGTCAGCACGAGCCTTTACCGCGGCGGAGGTGTTAGCATAAACGACAACGGTTCGATCAGGGTGTTGATCACAAAATTCAGCAAACTTCTCTGGCGGACAACCAAGATCCAAAGAGCACTCAGCTTTTAACGTTGGCATCAGTACTTGTTTATGGGGAGTAAGAATTTTAGCTGTCTCGCCCATAAAGCGAACACCGGCAACAATCAGCTTTTTCGCCGGATGGTCACGGCCAAAGCGCGCCATTTCCAAAGAATCGGCCACGCAGCCACCGGTTTCTTCGGCTAATGCCTGAATATCGGGGTCTGTGTAGTAGTGAGCCACCAATACAGCGTCTTCGTCAACCAGAAGCTGCTTAATGCGATTAACGGTCTCAACCTTCTCTTCCGCACTTAACGGTTTAGGTTTTGGAGGAAAAGTATAATCAAGGCTATCCAGAGTTTGAATCTCGGTCATGATACTACGGCTTGTTTTCCAAGTGTTCTTAATAAGTAAGGGTTATTATAGCGGAATTCAAGGCAGGCTTATAGCAAAGTCAATTTCGCCTTTCATTCTTCAATAGACTTAAGAGGTTTTGGTAATGAGATGAGCCGTGAAGTGGTGGGTTGTGCAGGATTCGAACCTGCGACCAATTGATTAAAAGTCAACTGCTCTACCAACTGAGCTAACAACCCAAATTCTGGTAATTCTTTTTATTGACGAAGTGGTGGGTTGTGCAGGATTCGAACCTGCGACCAATTGATTAAAAGTCAACTGCTCTACCAACTGAGCTAACAACCCAACGTCAATAATGTTGCCCGTTTCTGCTTGGCAACGGCGGCATAGTTTACTGAAATAGTGCGCGTATGCAACTGAAAATTGAAAAAAACTGTGCGACTGCTTAATTCACGAACACATGTTACCCAGTTGTTATTAATTGAGGCGTTGTTTCGCCAAATTAGCTTCCGTACTTTCTGGGTACTCTTTAATCACTTGTTCGTAATAAGCTTTTGCATCAGCCGACTTCTCTTGCTCACTGGCGATAGCACCAAGCTTTAATAAACAATCACCACGTTTATTACTGTCAGGGTAATCATTAACGACAGTTTCAAACTGTTGCTTTGCCTGATCGTATTGACGTTTGGCAAAAAACAGCTGACCTAACCAGTAGTGAGCATTAGGAGAGTAAGTCGAGTTTGGAAAGTTCTTCAGAAAAGACTCAAATGCGGGTATAGCTTCATCATAACGCTTATCCTCAAGGACTAAAGCTATCGCCTTGTCATAAGCATCATTCTCGCTAAGGTTTGGAGAATAGCTGCTATTGTCTGTTTGTGTCGGTACCTGCTCAAGGCTATTGTAATCGTTGCCGGCAGTTTCACTCTGGTTATTGCTCGACTTCAAATTACTGAAGCGACGATCAATTTCCTGATACAGCTCGCGCTGGCGTTGCAACAATTGCTCCAGACGGTACTCGTGCTCTTCCGTTATGCCCCTTAATTCAGCAACATCTTGCTGCAAAGAACCTAACTGATTAAGCATTTCAAGCTGAGCACTGGAACGGGCTTCGAGCATGCGCTCGATTTGTTCCAGTCGTTGCTCAACACCGCCTGAAGACGACAGTCCAGAAACAGGTGCCTGGGCCATAACAGCCCCAGGCACACACAAACATACAGCTAACAGCGTTTTTCTCATTACTATCCGTTACTTTTAAATTAGTAAACTAAAACAGCGCGACGGTTTTTCGCGTATGCGCGTTCGTTTGAACCATTTACCATTGGTTTTTCTTCGCCATATGAAACAGTCGAGGTTTGAGAATCCTGAACACCCAAGTTGTGCAAGTAGCTCTCAACTGCTTTAGCACGTCTCTCACCTAACGCGATGTTATACTCAGGCGTGCCGCGCTCGTCGGTATGACCTTCAATAACCACTTTCACAGACGGGTTTTTGACTAGGTAATCAGCGTGCGCCGACAACAGGTCGGTGTACTCTGACTGAACGTTAGATTTGTCAAAAGCGAAGTAAACGATGTGTTCTTTACGTAACGCTTCCATTTTTTGCTGACGTTCTTCTTCCATTCTTTGTGCGCGGTCTGCTGCACCAACTTCAACACCAGAGTCTTGCTCAGCTTGTTGATTGGTCTCCTGACCTGCGCCCATACCTGAATCAGTTTCCTGGTTTGAGCTACAAGCGGCCAGAGTTGCCATTGGTACAACGATTGCCAGAGCTTTTAAAAGTTTATTAAGCTGCATCCTTTTCGTCCTTATCGTTTTTATCGAACAATTCAACCATTCAGGCTTTTGTTTTACATAAATGGCGACCAAGCCGGTGACTTAATTTCACCATCGGTTGCCGGTAATCGTGCTTTAAAACGCCCATCGATAGAAACCAAAGCCAGTACTTGTTTATTATTATGCGTTGTACTGTAAATAACCATACTGCCATTTGGTGCCACACTTGGTGACTCATCTAAAGACGTTTTCGTTAAAACTTGCATGTTTCCACGCGGAAACTCTTGCTTAGCGATATGATAGTTACCACGTGTCCGGTTCACTAAAATCATATCTTCGCCGGACGGCACTAAGGTACCACCTAAATTCTGCTCACCATCAAAGGTTAACCGACGAACCTGACCTGATGATAAATTTACGCTATATAGTTGCGGTCTGCCACCTCTTTCTGAGGTAAACACTAAAGATTCACCATCTGGCGTCCAGTTAGGCTCTGTATCAATCGTACGATTACGAGTAACACGTTGCAAGTCCTTAGTTTTAATATCAAACACATAAAGCTCAGGATTTCCATCCTTAGATAAAACCATAGCTAACTTTTTGCCATCTGGCGAGAACACAGGGTTACCGTTTATCCCGGGGAACGACGTCAGCTTCTCGCGGCGGGTGGTATAAATATCCTGCATGAATATTTCTGCTGTTTTATTCTCGAAACTAACGTAAGCCAGTTTATTACCGTCAGGAGACCAGGCCGGAGACATCAACGGCTCGGGTGAACGTAGCAGTATTTTCTCGTTCGCACCGTCATAATCTGCAACCGCCAGTTTGTATGGATAGCGATCATCGTGGTTTACCGTGACATAAGCGATTTTTGTCATGAAAGCACCACGTTCGCCCGTTAACGCTTCGTAAGCAACATCTGAAATTCGATGTGCATAAGAGCGAAATTGATCACCATCAATAACGCTGGAGCGAGAATCAAGAACATGATCGTTACTCTGCACCAACTCGCCATTGCGTAACATCTGCGAATTACCGCCGGTAATTTGTCCCCGGAGTACATCAATAACTTCAAACTTAACCATGTAACGGTCAACTGAATACGGTTCTATTGAACCGACTAAAATAGCTTCTACGCCCATCTTAGCCCAAGCTGAGTAATCTATCTCGTCATCGGCAGCCGGGCGTTGTGGCATTGCACTTACAGGAATCGGATTAAATTTACCACTACGCATAAGGTCCGCAGCAATAACATCGGTAAGCTCGTTTGGTGCCTTTCCTTCACCTTTCCACTGAAAAGGCACAACCGCAATCGGCCGCGCCGTATCAATACCTTCCGTGATGACGATTTCCAGTACCCCTGCACGCACAAAAGCGGTTAGCGCAACAAAGAGTAAAATGCTTCTAATTAATATATTTTTCATCGGTCACCTTGTTACAACTGCGGTTTTACAGTCAATTTAATTGTACTCATTTGTTCATAAATTTCCGGATCTTCAGAAACCGGCAGTGTTGTAGCTTTTAATACGGCATTTTGTGCAGAACGACAAACGTTCGCATCACCACTACCCGTATCAACTGACTTAACGAATCCGCTAGGAGCTACTCTTATGGTTAACTCACATGACTTACCCTGCATTGAGTCATCAACATTCCAGTTTCGCTGAATAGTCTGCTGAATGAGCGCCTGATACTTTTCAACTTCACTCAGTACTTGCTGACGACGAGCAGCTTGTCGACGCGCCCGCTCTTCTTCCATTTCTTTTTGCAACTGAGCCTCACGTTCAGCCGCTTCACGCTGTTCTTGTTCACGTTTACGCTGCTCCTCGAGACGCTTACGACGTTCTTCTTCAGCCCGACGTTCAGCTTCTTCTGCTTCGCGTTTACGCCGCTCGGCTTCTTTCGCCGCAGCCTCAGCTTTGGCACGCTCCTGCGCCAGGCGTTCAGCTTCTTTCCTTTCTCGCTCTGCCTGTTTCCGTGCTTCCGCAGCTTCTTGTTTTTCTAGTTCCTGTTGACGCTCTATTTCTTTTTTACGTTGTTCTTCTCTTTCGCGTGCTTTACGCGCTTCCTCAGCACGCCGCTCAAGTCTCTCAATACGGCGTTGTTCAGCCGCCTCTTGCTCCGCTTTTTGCTGGCGAATTTTATCTGCCTGTTGTTGAACTTTGGATTTATCAACTGTGACTGCGCTAACAATCTCTTCTGACATATCCAGCTCGCTTTGATCTAAATTGACTTCCATCGCCTCCGGCGTCGAGGGAGTAAACTCAAAGCTAAATAACAACACACCCGCGATTGTAGCGTGTATAACAATCGAATATATCAGCGGTAAGGTTAAGCTATCTGATTTTGCCACAACTAATTATCCGACGAATCTGTCATTAAACCGACTGACGGCACACCCGCTCTTTGCAGTAACACCATCAGTTGCACAATTTGATTATAAGATACGGCACCATCACCATTGACCATAACCGGAGTATCAGGTTCAACCTGCAAATGAGCGGCAACCAAAGTTGCAAGTTCATCTGCCTGCATCGGCGTATCCTGGGAGTCACCCTGATTTAAATAATAGCGACCTTCAGCATCAACCGACGCCACTAAAGGCGGTTTACTCTCTTCAGAGAGAGGTTCGGCGGTTGCTTTCGGTAAATCAACTTTAACGCCCTGAGTAATCAAAGGGGCTGTTACCATAAAGATGATCAGCAGAACCAGCATCACGTCGATGTAAGGTACTACGTTAATTTCCGCAACCGGCTTACGACGCTTGCGCGGCATTACCATCATACCGTTTCGCCCTCTACTTTACTTTTGCCTGCCTGAGCCGAAGACTGCCGCTGTAAAATTGAGATGAATTCATCAATAAAGTTCATGTACTGATTATCAACTTTTTCCACACTAGTGGTAAATCGGTTGTAAGCAATAACGGCCGGTATCGCGGCAAAAAGACCCATCGCAGTTGCAATCAAAGCTTCGGCGATACCCGGTGCAACCATGGCCAGCGTAGCCTGTTGCACGGCACCTAAAGCGATAAAGGCGTTCATGATTCCCCATACCGTTCCAAACAAACCAATATAGGGGCTTATAGAACCAATAGTTGCCAGAATACCTAAGTTATTATCCAGCTTTTCGGTTTCTCGGGCGTGAGCTACGCGCATGGCACGAAACGCACCTTCAAGCATTGTCTGCGTATTTGTTGTTGAGTGGTTACGCAGCCGAGCGTACTCTTTAAAGCCCGCGTGAAACAGTAACTCCATTCCTCGTGCATTTTTAGCACGAGCCGAGATTTCCTGATAAAGGCGTGCAAGATCGACACCTGACCAGAATCTATCTTCAAACTTTAGCGCGTCATTTCGAGCCTGCTTCAACACTTTCTTGCGCTGAAAAATTAACACCCAGCCCCATACCGACATCGCCAGTAACATAACCATCACCAGCTTGACTAATAAACTGGCTTGCATGAATAAATCAATAAACGATAGTTCTGCTTCCACGCTTTAAACCCCTGACTGAATACGCGATATTATCGGTTCCGGAATAGCAACAGCTTTCATCGCCTGATTATCAATACAGGCTGCTAAAACAGTTGCCTGACAATGCACGCTGCCATCCTTCGCCAAAACTTGTTGTTCGAAAACCAAAGAGGCTTTCTTAATCTTTGTTACTTTAACAGTGACCATTAGTTCAGCATTAAACTTAGCCGCCTGCCGTAAATCCAGTTCTACCTTGCGAACCACAAAGGCTATATTGTGAGCTAACCAGGTATCCTGTTCAATCCCTAATGATCGTAACCACTCTGTTCGAGCTCTTTCAATGAACTTGAGATAATTAGCATAATAAACGATACCACCTGCATCCGTGTCTTCGTAGTAAACCCGGATAGGCCATTCAAATTCATAATGAGACATTACCACCTCAAGTAAAGTTCCGAAAAGTTACCTTTGTGTAATATTTTGTAAAGAAGCCCCTAAAACCATAACTGGTTACTTTGTCAGCAGACTTTTTTTTATAACAGAATGAAAAGAACAAAATATCAACACCATGATTTTTAAGATATTTTCTTTTTTGTTACAAATATGTTGCGCTTTTTTTGAACAGATAATGCAACTTCCGGATTAGTTATTGTAATGCGAACATCTAATTTTTCTTGTTTGATCAGAATCAGATTAACTTTATAATACTCAGCATATCAAAGACGAAGAGATTGGTTGTCACTTTTTCTGAGATTGTTTATTCAGTAATAGTTCCCTGGATTTAACTTCCTTCTTGTTGTTCTGTTTGCCCGCACATTGTGCGGGCTTTTTTTTACCTATTTTTCCGGCTTTAACCCAAAGTGCTGATAAGCTCTGGGAGTCGCTATACGTCCACGCGGCGTGCGTTGCAAAAAGCCCTGCTGAATCAAATAAGGTTCCAGAACATCCTCAATGGTATCTTTTTCTTCACCTATCGCTGCCGCAAGGTTATCTAACCCCACAGGCCCACCCATAAACTTTTCCATAATGGCTAATAACAGCTTCCGGTCCATATAATCAAAGCCAGCCTGATCAACGTCCACCATGGTCAAAGCGGCATTGGCTGTCACTTCATCAACGTCGCCATTACCTCTGACTTCGGCATAATCGCGTACCCGACGCAATAAGCGGTTGGCTATACGCGGCGTACCTCTTGAGCGGCGCGCTATTTCACGGGCACCACCGTCGAGCATACGGACATTCATGAAGTGAGCCGAACGCCCAACAATATCGGTTAATTCATTAACATCATAAAACTCAAGGCGCTGCACAATACCAAAGCGGTCGCGTAGCGGTGACGTCAGCGCGCCAGCACGAGTGGTAGCACCAATGAGGGTAAAGGGTGGTAAATCTAATTTAATCGAACGGGCTGCAGGACCTTCGCCTATCATAATGTCGAGCTGGTAATCTTCCATAGCCGGATACAGAATTTCTTCGACAACCGGGCTCAAACGGTGAATTTCATCAATAAATAAGACGTCGTGTGCTTCGAGGTTGGTCAACAACGCCGCTAAGTCACCGGCTTTTTCCAGAACCGGCCCCGAAGTTGTTTTAATACTCACATCCAGCTCATTCGCCACAATGTTCGCCAGCGTCGTTTTACCCAACCCCGGAGGACCAAAAATTAAGAGATGATCCAGGGCTTCCTGACGTTTGCGCGCGGCCTCAATGAAAATTCCCATCTGTTCAACGACATGCTTCTGCCCCGTATAATCCGCCAGAGTTTTAGGCCGTATGGCACGATCAACAGCCTCATCTTCACCCTGTACCTCGGGTTCAATGAGCCGCTGAGTTGGTATTTGATCGGCTTCTATCATGGGGCTTCCTTACGACAGCTGCTTTAGCGCCAGTCGAATCAAGGTCTCACTGTTATGTTCTGCAGAGTACACTTTTTGCAGGGCTTTTTCAGCTTGATTTTCTTTATAGCCAAGTGACTGCAAGGCGCTAATGGCATCAGTTCTTGCATCGGCCGGATGTTCTCCTGCATCCATACCCTGGCTATCCAGCGGTGCGCGATCAGTAAATGGCGTAGACGGCTGCCAGTCTTTGAGTCGGTCACGCATTTCAATAACCAGACGTTCGGCGGTCTTTTTGCCTACACCTGGCAATTTCACCAAACGAGTAACATCGTTTTGGTTCACAGCCATGACAAACTCATCTGCTGACATGCCGGATAAAATAGCCAAAGCCAGTTTCGGGCCAACTCCCTGAGTTTTCAGTAGTAACCGGAACAGCGAACGTTCTGAAGCAGAAATAAAACCATACAATAGCTGTGCATCTTCGCGCACCACAAAATGTGTGATTAATTTTATGGTTTCGCCCACCGGCGGCAATTGATAGAAGCAGGTCATTGGCAACTGAATTTCATAACCAATACCCTGTACATCTAATACCACTTCCGGTGGTTGCTTGCTGGTAAGTACGCCCTGAATATGACCTATCACTTTTTTACTCCGTTAACGCAAACGCCCTCGCACAGTTTTACGCGCGGCGCCTGCCATTTTAATCAGGTTTTGTGAACTGTGAGCATGACATAAGGCAACGGCAAGTGCATCTGCGGCATCTTCCTGAGGGCAACGCTGCAGATTCAGTAAGGCCATAACCATATGCTGAACCTGAGACTTCTCTGCACCACCGTTACCCACCACAGACTGTTTAATTTGTCGCGCTGAATACTCCGCTACCGGAAGCTCTGCACGTGCGGCAGCTACTATCGCCGCCCCTCGCGCCTGCCCAAGCTTTAAGGCGGAATCCGGGTTCTTTGCCATGAACACTTGCTCTATTGCGAATTCGTTCGGCTTAAACTGAGTAATGAGTTCACTGACGCTGTCATGAATGCGACGCAGCTTTTCCGCCAGGGTTAAAGGCTCTTTAGTGGTACCAATAACCTTTATACAACCACTACCAAGGTAATTCAGCTGCCGTCCGCGCTGCTCTATAACGCCGTAGCCGGTCAGTCTCGAACCCGGGTCGATACCCAGAATAATCGCCACTTAGTCGTCCAGTCGCGCAATGATCTCATCAGAGATATCGGCATTGTGATAAACGTTTTGCACGTCGTCTAAGTCTTCCAGCGCATCCAACAGTTTTAAAAAGGTTCGTGCGGATTCCTCATCCAAATCAACGCGAGTGTCAGGAACCTGAGTCACTTCAGCGTTGCTGGCTTCCAATCCTTTTGCATCCAGAGCATCTTTAACTGCACCGAAGTTCTCCGGTGATGTAATGACATCGATACTCCCTTCTTCATAAGCAAGGATATCTTCCGCGCCAGCTTCCAGCGCCGGTTCCATAACCTGTTCTTCGGTCACACCGTCAGCATAGCTAATAACGCCCTTCTTATTAAATAAGTAGGCGACAGAGCCGTCGGTACCCAAGTTACCGCCTAACTTACTGAACGCGTGGCGAACATCTGACACCGTCCGGTTTCGGTTATCGGTCATGCATTCAAGCAGGACAGCCACGCCGTTGGGGCCATAACCTTCATAAGTCAACTCATCAACGTTATCGCCTTCGAGATCACCCGAACCGCGTTTGACCGCAGTATCTATGGTGTCGCGCTTCATATTATTGGATAAGGCTTTATCGATAGCCGCACGTAAACGCGGGTTGGTTTCAGGGTCTCCGCCACCTTCGCGGGCAGAGACCGTTATTTCACGAATTAACTTGGTAAAAATTTTGCCGCGCTTAGCGTCCTGCGCGGCTTTCCGGTGCTTAATATTAGACCATTTGGAATGACCAGCCATATGTCACCTCTGTTGATTACTTGTCTTCCTTCACAATACTTTTTACGCCCAGCTCTTGCAATGCTGCCGGGTTCGCTGCGCCAGGCGCATCGGTCAGAACACAAGCTGCGGTGGTTGTTTTCGGGAAGGCGATAACGTCACGAATAGAGCTTGCGCCAACCATTAACATCACCAGGCGGTCTAAACCAAAAGCTAAACCTGCATGTGGTGGCGTGCCGTACTTCAATGCTTCCAGCAGGAAGCCAAATTTTTCCTGCGCTTCGTCTTTTTCAATACCTAACACTTCAAACACCGCTTGCTGCATTGCGTTTTCGTGGATACGAACCGAACCACCACCTAACTCAACACCATTCAACACCATATCGTAGGCGTTTGAAATAGCGGCTGCCGGGTTAGCTTTTAGCTCCTCGGGAGTCACATTGACCGGTGCGGTGAACGGGTGGTGTAACGCGGCCAGACTGCCGTCGTCTGCAACTTCGAACATTGGGAAGTCTACAACCCATAGCGGTTTCCACTCGTTACTGACCAGTTCAAAGTCTTTACCTAACTTCAGGCGTAAAGCACCCAAAGCTTCAGCAACAACGTTCGCTTTATCGGCACCAAAGAACAGGACATCGCCAGTTTGCGCTTTAGTGCGCTCTAATAATGGCTCAATCACTTCGTCCGGCAGGAACTTAAGAACAGGTGACTGCAAGCCTTCCCGGCCTGCACTGCGGTCGTTTACTTTAATCCAGGCCAAACCTTTCGCGCCATAAATGCCGACAAATTGTGTGTATTCGTCAATCATCTTGCGTGAAACGTTTTCAGCCTGCCCTGGTAAACGAATGGCTGCAACGCGGCCTTCTTCGTCATTCGCCGGGCCAGAAAAGACTTTAAACTCAACGTCTTTTAAAACATCAGCAACATCAACCAGCTCTAATGGGTTACGCAGGTCGGGTTTGTCACTACCAAAACGGCGCATGGCTTCGTGCCAGGTCATGCTCGGGAATTCACCTAAGTCCACATCAAGTAGTTGCTTGAAGAGGTCACGAGCCATTTGCTCGGTAATTTCCATGACCTGCTCAGCGCTCATAAACGAGGTTTCGATATCTATCTGAGTGAATTCAGGTTGGCGGTCAGCGCGTAAATCTTCGTCGCGGAAGCATTTAACAATTTGATAGTAGCGATCAAAACCCGACATCATCAGCAGCTGTTTAAACAACTGAGGGCTTTGTGGCAGCGCGAAAAAGCGTCCTTTATGAGTACGGCTTGGCACCAGGTAGTCGCGCGCGCCTTCCGGCGTTGCTCGCGTTAACATTGGCGTTTCTATATCTAAGAAGCCGTTGTCATCAAAAAAGCGACGTACTGCGCTGGTTACTTTCGCCCGGAACTGCAGTTTTTCGTTCATTTGTGGACGACGCAAATCAAGGTAGCGGTAACGCAAGCGCGCTTCTTCACTCACCTGCTGATTAAAGTCGATAGGAAGCGGCTCAGAGCGGCTTAGAATTTCTAAGTCGGTAGCCAGCAGTTCAACTTCGCCGGTTGCCATGTTTTTGTTTACCTGACTTTCCGGCCGACGGTTAACTTTACCGCTTAAGCACACGCAGAATTCCTGACGCAGGCTGTTTGCTGTCTCAAATAACGCTTTTTGGTCCGGGTCAAAAACAACCTGCAACAGCCCTTCACGGTCGCGCAAATCGATGAAAATTAAGCCGCCTAAGTCCCGGCGTTTATTTACCCAACCACATAACGTGACTTCTTGTCCCGCTAATTCAGCATTTATTTGTCCACAGTAATGAGTTCGCATGCGCGTTTATCCTGCTAGCTGTTGCAATGAATGTTTTTACGAAGCGCAACATTATAGCGGACTGACGACGAATGTCATCCGTCGTCGCCAGCCAGACGCACATCATTTTTACCCGCGACTTTTGCCCGGTACATAGCTTTGTCCGCAGAGCGAAGCAAATCGTCAGTGTTGGTACCGTTCTTAGGGTAAATAGCAACGCCAATGGATACACTAATTTCCAACTGCTGCTTTTTCACTTTATAAGGCTTGGCCAACTGCACAACCAATTTACGAGACACTGCCAGTGATGAACCGACACTGTTCGCTGTTGGCAGCAGGATAACGAATTCATCACCACCATGACGGCATACCGTGTCTGAACGCCTTAATAAAGTGCCCATTCGGTGTGCAGCCTGAACTAAGAGCTCATCGCCATAACTGTGCCCAAACTCGTCATTTATTTTCTTAAATCCATCGAGGTCTAGAAAAAGTACAGCAAAGGGTTTTCCCGTTCTTTCATTCTGACTGATGGTTTGCTCCAGACGATCCTGCATTAAGTTTCGGTTCGGCAATCCAGTCAATTCATCGTGCGTTGCAATATGCCGAATACGTCTTTCCGCTGCTTTACGTAATTTAATTTCCCGGCGTAATCGACTGTTCCAGATAGCAAAGCCAACAATAATTAATAACACGACAGAGCCGACTTTCATGGCAATATCAAGTAACTCTTTATTGCTCCAGCCCTGCTCTAACTGAAAACCGTACCATTTACTCTTTAATTCATTACGTTCACTTTCAGTAACGCTGTCAATGCCATGATTTAAAGCCATGACTATAGGTTGCCAGTCATCTCTCACCGCCAGATAAAGCTCTTCGCCTTGTGCATCATCAATAACAGAAAGCTCCGCTCCTGGCAGCGGCCGTTCCTGCAATTCATGAACCAACAACGGCAGGCTATCAACATAATAATCAACCGCATTATTACGCAACAAATTCACACCTTCACGGATGCCGTCCACTTCAACGGTTTGAACGCTGCGAAGCTGCGCCAGCTGCGGCACAATATTGTAACCTTCGACCACACCAATTTTGCTATCGGTTAACTGCTCCAAATGCAGACTGCCGCTGCTCAGTTGAGTGGTATTCATGGAAGCTACAGCCCAGGGCGTCGACCAGTAACTTTGGGTAAAATCCATAAACTGATTTCGTTCAACGGAGTAAGAAACGCTGGTCAGTACATCAATCTCTTTGTTTTTTATCGCCTCAAGGCAGTCACGCCAATGGCCGCAGGGCTTCCAAACTATTTTTGCCGAAATGTCCTGGGTAAACTTTTTAATTAAATCAACATCGAGCCCTATAGCTTTACCGTCTTTTATTGATACCAAAGGCTCCATCTGATCGGGCACACCTATACGCACCTCTTCATAGGCTTGGGTCCAGTTATCAGATTGGCCTGCATGACTATTAAAGACGGTTGTAGTAAAAGTGACAAAAATAGCACTTACTACACCTAAAGCTCGTTTCAATGTTTTACCCTCCACATCAATAGCGCGGATTTTAGTCGAATATTGCCTGTGCGTCAGTAGCATTTATCGGTAAAATGCCTATTAATCTGAATTCTTTATCGAATAAAAGTAGCTTCTATGACGCAACATGACACGATATTTTCAAAGCCTTTGCCCAGCATCTCTGACTTCTGTTTTGACCAACAGGTTGTCGAAGTATTTCCTGACATGATTAACCGCTCGGTTCCGGGCTACTCCAGTATCTTACAGACCTTGCCACAAATTGTTAGCCGCTATGTTCAGCCTAATAGTCACTTGTACGATCTAGGTTGTTCATTGGGCGCAGCGACCCTTGCTATACGTAAAGGGTGCGAGCAGACAGAAAACTGCAAAATTATTGGAATAGACAACTCTCAACCTATGATAGAGCGTGCGCAACTGCACCTGGATGGCTTTAAAAGCCAAATTCCGGTTGAACTTCACTGTCAGGATCTAGCCGAAACCGAAATTAAAAATGCGTCAGTGGTCGTACTAAACTTTACTTTGCAATTTATTAGCCAGGATAAAAGAGATGCAATTATACAGAACATTTTTAATGGTATGAATAAAGGCGGCGCGCTATTAGTCGCGGAAAAAGTACGCCACCCGGATGAATCTATGAACGACCTGCTCATTGAACTGCACCACAATTTTAAACGAGCCAATGGTTACAGTGAACTTGAGATTAGCCAAAAACGAGCAGCAATAGAAAACGTGATGAAAGTTGATACATTGCAGGCTCATCAACAGCGTTTTCAAAAAGCCGGTTTTCAGCACAGCTCGGTTTGGTTCCAGTGCTTTAACTTTGCCGCCATGCTGGCCGTTAAATAAGGGATATTATGGTTGATTTCAGTAAAGAACTTCGCGCACTTGTGCAAAGTCCGCACAGCCAGTGGCTGGATACTCTGGCGCCTCAACTTACGGCCTTTAAGAATAACCCTCACGGGAACTTAAAACGCTGGCAGCGAGTTCTAACACAATTGCCAGACTTGACCGCAAAACACGTTAAATTGTCCGATACCGTGCAGATAGGCGAAGCAGATGAGGCCTCTGATGCCGACAGGGCTCGCTTAACCGGCCTACTCCAGCAGTTACAGCCCTGGCGTAAAGGCCCCTTTGATTTATTCGGCGTTTTTATCGATACAGAATGGCGCTCTGACTGGAAATGGCAACGCGTAGCACCACATTTAGATGACCTAAACGGCCGTCAGGTGCTGGACGTTGGCTGTGGGAGCGGGTATCACTTATGGCGGATGCTGGAAGCCGGTGCTGAACACGTTTGGGGAATTGACCCGGGCGAGCTTTTTCTCATGCAGTTCAGAGCCATTAGTCAGTTAATGCCTTTGTCGTGGCAGCAACGAGCACACTTTTTCCCGGTTGGTATTGAACATATGCCGGAACTTAAAAGCTTCGATACCGTATTCAGTATGGGTGTGCTTTATCATCGTCGTTCACCTGTTGAATTTTTACAGCAACTCAAGTCTTTAATCCGCCCGGGCGGTCAGTTGGTGTTAGAAACCATTGTTGTGGAAGGTGATGAAACCACCGTCATGATGCCTGGTGAGCGCTACGCGCAAATGCGTAACGTCTGGTTTTTACCCAGCGCCAGTGCGTTGTCCGTCTGGTTAGAAAGATTAGGGTTCAAAGACATCTCTGTGGTTGACCATAATACTACCTCAATAGACGAACAACGGCGCACAGATTGGATGACCGGCGAGTCGTTAGCCGATTTTCTTGATCCAAATGACACAAATAAGACTATTGAAGGTTACCAGGCACCGATTCGAGCAGTGATTACCGCTCGGGTTTAGCCCCACCGGAGTGGAATCAAGATGAGTGTTTACCGACCGAAATCGACCATTGAGCAATGGCGTATCCTGCAGGCAGTTGTTGACTGTGGCGGTTACGCGCATGCGGCTGAAGCACTGAACAAGAGCCAGTCGTCGCTCAACCACGCTGTTGCCAAACTGCAACAAGTGGTAGGTGTACAGTTATTGGAAGTCAGAGGCCGAAAAGCTCACCTAACCGCGGCGGGTGAAGTTTTGCTTCGCCGCTCTCGTCAGTTAACCAATCTGACCGAAGAAATAGAGCAACTGGCGGATAACCTCGAGCAAGGCTGGGAGCCGGAAGTTAAACTTGCGTTAGAAATGGTATTTGACCGCAGTCTGCTAATTCCTGTGCTGGATGAATTCCAACAGCTTAGTCGGGGCAGTCGACTGATTATCAACGATACCGTGCTTACCGGCACCGTCGAGCAAATTCAGGAACAAACAGCTGATGTCGTTATTACACACCACCTGCCCCGCGGCTTTATCGGAGAGCCTATAGGTCAGTACAGTATGGATTTGGTTTGTCACCCTGAACACCCGTTGGCAAAGCTGGAACAACCTATTAACCAGAACGAGCTGTCTCAATATTTGCAAATAGTCATTCAGGATACCGGCAGCCAGCCGGTAGAAGACGAAGGCTGGTTAAAAGCCGAGCAACGCTGGACGGTAAGCCACTTTGATGAAGCTCTCAGACTCATTCGTAACGGATTAGGTTTTTGCTGGTTGCCAGGCTACATCGCTCAGGAAGATTTAGATTCTGGCAGACTGGCTAAAATAGAAGTTGAGGGAAGCAGTTCGCGCAAAGGCAGTTTGTATATGGTATTACCCAAAGCAGAACTAACCGGACCTTGTGCAAAAACTTTGTCGGAACTGATACTTAAGTACCAGTCCCGTTAAAAGACCTTTATTTCAGAGACTGAATGTAGGCTTTCATGTCGGCACCCAAGTCCGAGTGTCGCAAAGCATGTTCAACAAAAGCCTGAGCGTAGCCTAGTTTGTTGCCACAGTCGTGGCTCTTGCCTTTCATGTAATAAGCATTAACCGGTTGTTTTTCCAACAGCATTGCCATGGCATCAGTCAACTGAATTTCATTGCCTGCCCCCACCGGAGTCTTCTCCAACAGCGGCCATAAATCAGCTGAAAAGACATAGCGACCAACTACGGCTAAATCTGACGGTGCATCTTCAACTGACGGCTTTTCAACCAGTTGAGTAATACCAGCCTGTTCACCCGGACTCAACTCCGCGCCATTAATATCGGCTATGCCATATTTATTGACGTCTTGCTGCGGCACTTTTTCGACCATGACTTGTGAATGCCCGCTTGCTTCAAAGTTTTTCACCATTTCAGCTAAGTTATCGCGATTCAGTTTACAACTGGCTTCATCAACCAGGACGTCAGGTAATACGACGGCAAAAGGCTCGTCTCCGATTAATGGACGCGCGCACAGAACGGCATGCCCCAGACCTTTTGCAACACCCTGACGAACATGCATAATTGTGGTTTTTTCAGGACAAATAGCTTTTACTTCAGCCAGCAATTGGCGCTTTACCCTCTGCTCCAGAGTCGTTTCTAGCTCAAAGCTGGTGTCAAAGTGGTTTTCTATCGAGTTCTTACTTGAGTGAGTGACCAGAATGACATCGGTCAAACCTGCAGCGGCGCATTCCTCAACAATGTATTGAATAAGGGGGCGATCGACCAACGGCAACATTTCTTTGGGAATGGCTTTGGTAGCAGGTAACATCCGAGTTCCGAGCCCGGCTACTGGAATAACGACTTTTTTGACCATAACAGCTGTCCTTAAATTCTGTTCACTTCAGAAGCGCAAGTTTATAACCTTTTCCCATGTTATAATGCAACCCAATTAACAAAATTCAAATGAAAGACTGACTATGGCTTTATATTTTTCTTCGCGTCACATTCCGCAACTGTCTAACTACAGCTTTACTCAGCGAGCTATGATTTTATCCATGGCACAGGAAAAAATGCCGGTGCCGCGCCGCCTCATTTGTAATATGGCTAAATTGGTGCCTATTTGTCTTATTTTTTTCTTTATTGTAGAGGTCGAAGGTTGGTGGAAAGTTCCGGCTTTACTAGCGGCAGGTATTGGTTACCCACTATTTACACACCCCATTAATTTGAATATGTCACTGCCATACCTTGATAAAGCCATCAAACAGTTTGAGGCACAGCAGTCACAGTAAGCTCGGTGTTCTCGTGCCCGCAATGCAACTTATGTAAATGTTCTATTCGGTGCTCACGAAAATTGGCGTGCTGCCAGATACCTAACGCTAAGTCGGGCTTTGCTCCCGGCTCTGGCTCAAATTTATCTCCAGCCTGAGCCCATAACCAACTATGCTTAGTCGTATCCACAATGCCTACCAGAGCATCAAAAGCGGTTCTCACCTGTGAATGACAAAGCTCGTGGTTCAAGTGCTGTAATAACAACCCGGGCGCTAGCAAGGTATTATCATGGCCTGACAGATGCTGACGGATAAGCGGATCAATAAGAGTTTTCAATACCAGTAAAGGCAGTAAGTTCTGCTCCGTTGCATTTTGCGCAGCAGCCATAATGACTAAAGCCCTGCCCTCAGTTAAAGGCCGATAGTCAATCCAGATTGGAGCCTTTCCCGAGTCATTAATGGAACAGTTAAACTGGTAGCCATTAAGGTTTAATGGCCCGTCCGGCAGCAACTCATCAACCAGCCGCCCAACAACAACGTCGTCCTGATACAAAATATCAATATGAGCATCCAGCTCCCACACATCGTGCAGGTAGGTTTCTTCCAGCTGGTAACGTTGCAGGCAATTTTCTATCGCGTTTTCAATCACACTAAGGCTCTGCACAGGTTTAACCAGATAATCCCAGGCGCCAAGCCGGACAGCCTCACGGATATCGGACATTTTTTCAGAGGCGGAAATAACAATAATTGGAATTTGTGTGCAAGCTTTTAGCAGTTGTTCTATAACTTCAAGGCCGTCAATATCCGGAAGTTTTAAATCGCACAGCACAATATCCGGACATTGTTCCTGACAAAGCTTAATACCTTGTTTGCCATTATCTGCACAACACACATCATAACCGCTATTTACCAGATACTGTCTGACGACAGACTGAAATACCGGATCGTCTTCAATTAATGCGATGTGTGCTCGGGGCATTGTCACTTCTTAGTTATGACTCATGCCCTAAGCATTGTTCAGGAATGGTTAATCGTCAATAAGACTCGTCGACTCATTCGTCGTAATCATCGAAGTCATCGTCAAAGTCATCAAAGTTTTCTTCTTCAATCGGCGGGTTACCATCAAACACTTGATCCTGCCAGCGCTGATAATAAACGTCTTTAACAAAAGAGTAAGGATCCAGGGAGTTTTCCAGTACTTGCTCCTGATCACGCAAGCGCAGACGCAGTTCCAGCCCTTTTATGGCGTAACGAGCCAAATCTACCGGCCAACTTAACAACGGGTATGGAAAATATTGACCATCGGCATAGTCGCCCCCCCGGTCTACTACAACGGTTGGGCCCAAAAGCGGCAACATCAAATAAGGGCCTTCCGGCACGCCCCAGACCGCTAAGGTCTGACCGAAACTTTCTTCGCGCTTGGTAAGACCCATGGGAGTTGCCACATCGAACAGACCGACTAAACCCACGGTGGAGTTGACAACAAAACGCCCCAGTGAAATGCCAGCATCGGCAACTTTCCATTGCAGCAAGTTATTCACAAAAGATGAAGGTTCATCGAGGTTCTCGACTGCATTGTATAATGAGTTTCGAATTGGCTGAGGAACATATTCATAGGTTTCAGCGGCGGGTTTTAACACCGCCTTATCAACATCACGGTTAAACTCCCACATATCGCGGTTAAAATCTTCAAACGGGTCACGTGGGTCGGCATAAGGGTCTTCAGGTGTCGATGAACACCCAACCATAAACAGGGAAAGTAGTATTAAAAAACCATATTTTTTCATTCGTCAATCCGGGTCGATAAAGTCAAAGTTAATTCGGTTGAACCGTCAGCTTGTATAGCGACAGTCTCAGCTTCCAGATCACCCATCTGGCGATCGATTTTTTCATCCTGCGAAATACGTGCATGCACCAGCCACTCGTCAAGGTCACTCAACTTATAATCCGGTAACATGGCATTACTATTCGACAAGGTCACAGTCATAGGAAACTCACTCACGGGCTGCCGGACAACCGCCGCAGGCATAGGCTGTTCTGAGCCTGTAACGTAAACAAAAACTGTACCTTCAGCAGGCAAGTAACGACGCATTTCATCACTTAGCTTAACAGTAACCTTTAGCTCAACTTCAGATTTTTCCTGCTGACTCTTTGCATTTTCCAGCGCGTTAACAACTGCCTGATACCTACTGGAGTTTTCTGGTAAACGCTGTTTTAATAATTGCCATGCATTAATAGCCTGTTCCCAGTCCTGACGCTCGAAGGCCACAAAACCCAGTAATGATAAAGCTTCGATATTGTCGGGCTCCTGTTGCAGCGCATGGGCTAGCATACGAGCCGCTTTAGGCTGCCCGCCTTCCGTTCCGGACATTAATAAAAACCGGCTGTAACTGACTAAGGTGTTCACTCTGTCAGGCTCAAGTTCCAGAGCTTTCTGAAAAGCTTCTTCGGCGTCTTCACCTGCTCCCAGATCAACCATTAACCCAGCATAAATCCACCAGGCAACCGCGTCATCCGGTTCCCGCATCAGCTTTTGCCGTAAACCCAACGCAAAGGTATTTAAGTCTTCGCGGCTGGCTTGCTGGTTTTGTTGCTGCAACAATCTTTTCCCCAGCTCAGGTAACTGCTCGCGTGCATCTTCAGCCTGCAATTGTAACTGCCAACTGCCAAATGCCCAATAAAGGCCTGAGGATATAACCACCAAAAGTATCACCGGCACAATCACAGGTGCTCTTTGCCAGTTAACGCTTTCTTCAACATCCTGACTGTCATTCAAAAAGGTTTTATCCAGCTCCTGCTTTGCATGCTGATAATCTTCTTCCGGAAGCCCGTGCTGAGAGCGCTCTTCTTTAAGCTCTGACAAACGTTGTTCGTACCAGCGTTGATTTTCATCCTGACGTTTCTGATAACGTCTTTGCTTTCCTGTAGCAAGAAATACGAACACCACTGCAACGAGCAACATCAACAACATTAGTAACCATAAACTACTCATCGCCCGACTTCCTCAATTGCTGTAAACGCTCTCGTTCTTGTGGTGTTAATTCAACCGCCGCTTTTTTCTTGCGAGTCAAGCCAATGGCTACACCAATGCCAATAACAACTATCAGTAAAGGGCCCCACCAAAGAATACTGGTAGCCGTTGTAAAAGGTGGCTGGTAATGCACAAAATCGCCATAGCGGGCGACCATAAACTGAATAATTTCTTCGCGTGACTTGCCCTCTTTTAACATCTGATAGCTACGATCACGCATATCTTCTGCCAGAGGCGCATTAGAATCGGCAATATTTTGATTCTGGCACTTGGGGCAACGTAACTCCTTGGTTAACTGCTGGTAGGTTGCACGCTGTTGTTCGCTGTCAAACTGGTAATTGTTCTCATTTTCTGCTGATGCCGTGGAAGTCAATACAAACACTGCGACAAAAGCTAATAGCAATGAACGGATCATTCGGCCTCCTCCAGCAATTGCTGGTAAATGCCTTGCAGTTGATTCGACCAGTTGCGTTCATTAACGTCACCCACATGGCGATAACGAATCACGCCCTTGTGGTCAATAAAATAGGTTTCTGGGGCACCGTAAACACCAAATTCAAACGCAACCTCGCCCTGCGGGTCAAATAAATTCACCGTGTAAGGGTCACCCAGTGTATTTAGCCAGTTAACGGCTTTTTCCCGGGAGTCGTCTTTATAGTTAAGGCCGACAATTGGTACACCTCTTGAGGCTAGCTCATTGAGAAACTCGTGCTCAGCGCGACAGGTTGGGCACCAGGTAGCCCAAACGTTAAGCAGCAAAGGGCCCTCGTGTAACACTGACTGGTCGTAAGTCACCTCGCTGTCATAAAGATCACTCACTTCAAACTGTGGCACCGGCTCATCAATTAACGCCGAATTCAGCTCGGTTGGGTCGCTTCCAAGGCCTTTAAGTAAAAAGCCCACCAAGCCGATGAATAAAACCAGCGGACCAAATAAGATAAACCAGCGAAACTTAGTCATTGGCCATCTCCTTTTTGCCACGCTTACGATAACGTTTATCAGCAAATGCCATAGCGCCACCTATTGCCATGATAATAGCGCCCAGCCAAACCCAGCGGACAAAAGGTTTTATGTAGAAACGAATGGCCCAGGTTTCATCATCCAGCGGCTCGCCCATAGCAATATAGATATCACGTAGTAAGCTCGCATCCAGTCCTACTTCCGTCATACTGGTGCGTTGTACCCGGTAAAAACGTTTCTCGCTGGTTAACTGCGTTACTTCCTGCCCGTCTTTGTAGACAGTAAATACTCCCTGATCGGCATCGTAGTTAGGTCCTTCCCTATGCTGCAGGCTTTCGAACACAACGTTATAACCGATAACATCAACCGATTGCCCCGGCGCAAGCGCAATATCGCGCTCCTGCTCATAGTTTGAAACCAGGGTGATGCCGATAAGCGTTACGGCAAAACCTAAATGCCCCAGAACCATTCCCCAATGACTACCGGAAATTTTGGTCAGCCCGGCCCAACCCTGCTTGCGTTGTTTTACCGTTTGCTGGACTTCGGTCAGTGTAGCCAGAGCCACCCAGAACGCCAGAAACAGCGCAATAACCACCAACACGGGTAATTCGTCGGCCCAAATCTTCGGCAGCGTGTAGGCCAGAATCAGCGCCAAAGAAAGTGCTAAGGCCAGCGGTTTCAAAAGTGGTTGCATAGCTTGTCTGCGCCAGCGCATTAAGGGTCCAAGACCCAGCATTAATGCAAATGGAATAACCAGCCAGCTATACAGCTCATTAAAGAAAGGTGCCCCAATAGAAATGGTACCCAGACCAATTTCTTTATGAACCAGAGGTAGCATGGTGCCCAGAAACACAACTATCATAGCCGCCATTAACAAGACATTGTTACCCAGCAGCATCACTTCTCGAGAAAGCAGTTCATAACGGCTGTAACTTTGCATCTTTCCGGCGCGCAGGCCGTAAAGAATAAGCGAACCGCCGACAACCAGCCCCAGCAGTATCAGAATAAACAAGCCTCGGGCGGGATCGGTTGCAAACGCATGCACTGACACTAAAACGCCGGAACGTACCAAAAAGGTGCCTAATAAGCTCAAACTGAAAGCGGATATAGCCAGCAATACCGTCCAGGACTTAAAGCTGCCACGTTTTTCAGTTACGGCAAGGGAGTGCAGTAATGCCGTTCCTACCAGCCATGGCATAAAGCTCGCATTTTCAACTGGGTCCCAGAACCACCAGCCACCCCAGCCAAGTTCGTAATATGCCCACCAGCTACCAATGGCAATACCCAGTGTCAGAAAAATCCATGCCGCGAGAGTCCAGGGACGAGACCAACGTGCCCAGGCTGCATCAAGCTTGCCGGACAATAAAGCAGCAATAGCAAAAGCAAAAGCGACAGAGAAGCCGACGTAGCCCATATACAGCAACGGCGGATGAATGATCATTCCCGGGTCTTGCAGCAACGGATTGAGATCGCGACCGTCAACAGGAATGAGAGGCAAACTGGGATCAAAGGGGTTCGAAACCGTTAGCATAAACAAATAGAAGCCAATGCTGACCAGCCCCAGAATGGCAAGCACCCGGGCTATCATCGGCAATGGCATAGAGCGGGAAAATATCGCAACTGCGGCTATCCAGCCTGCCTGCATTAGCATCCAGAGAAGAAAAGAGCCCTCATGTGACCCCCACACCGCGGTAACCCGATACGCAACCGGTAGCTGACTATTCGAGTTTGCCGCAACATAAGCAATACTAAAGTCGTTACTGACAAAGCCCCAGACTAATAAAGCAAAAGCGATAGCGGTAAAGAAAAACTGGCCATAGGCAAACGGCCGGGCTAAAGCCATCATGCCGCCGTTTCCTTTCGCCGCTCCCCATAAAGGATAAACAGCCAGCAATACAGAAAAGGCCAGCGCAATCGCTATGGCAAGATGTCCTGCTTCAGCAATCATTGCCCTTCACCTTTTTCAACTGTATTTGGGTTTACATGTTTGATGCCTTTCATCTGCTCTGCCAGTTCCGGCGGCATATATTCTTCGTCGTGCTTGGCCAAAACTTCACTGGCTTTTAACACGGTAGGTTCAATCAGTTCTCCCTGAGCAACAATACCTTGTCCCTCGCGGAATAAATCCGGCAAAATCCCCTGATATAACACAGTGACTTCGGGGCCAATGTCTGTAATTTTAAAGGAAACTTCTAAAGTTTCGCGGTCACGCTCTACCGAACCTTCAACCACCATACCGCCAACTCGCATCCGCTGGCCAACCTGAGGTTTTTGTTTATCCTTGCCCTTGCCTTCAACCAGTTCCGTCGGTGTATAAAACAGATCGATGCTTTGACTCAATGCATACAGCATCAGTCCCGTTGCTACCGAAACCCCAATCACTAAAATAGCGACCCAGGTTAAGCGTTGTTTACGTCTTGGGTTCATTACCGTCTCCTACTGCTGCACGGTTGGCTGTGCGTCTGGCTAAGCGCTGTTGACGCTGTTGTAACTGCCGGCTTTTCTTAACCAACTGTCGTTTTGCCAATAAAGTTTCTAAAGCAACTCCGGCAAGAACAACAAAACTTAAAAAGAATGACAACCAGACATAAAGTCCGTACCCACCCATAGCAACGAAGTCAGTAAAACTGTCAAAAGCCATTAGTCTTGCTCCAGTCGTTGCTGTGCCCAGGTGCGGTGTAATTCGTGTCTTAGTATCTCATTTTTTAACCGCATCATCACCAAGGATACGGTTAAAAACGCGAAACCGGCCAAACAGATTAATAACGGAATTAGCATACTGGCCGCTATTGAAGGCCGTTCAAACTTGGTAATGGTCGCGCCCTGATGCAGAGTGTTCCACCATTCCACCGAAAAATGGATGATGGGCAAATTGATAACACCCACTAAAGATAAAATAGCCGCAGCCTTGGCACCGGTTCTGGCGTCATCGAAAGCAAAATACAAGGCCATAACACCGACATAAAGAAACAACAAAATCAGTTCAGAAGTCAGCCGTGCATCCCATACCCACCAGGTGCCCCACATGGGCTTGCCCCAAATAGCACCGGTTAGCAAAGCAACAATGGTTAGTGCCGCCCCCACAGGCGCAATTGCCGGTATAGCCCACTCTGCGGTTTTAATCTGCCAGATGAGTGCAATGCCTCCCATAATGGCCATGCCCATATAAGCGCCCATAGAAAAAATCGCTGCAGGCACATGCAGGAAAATAATTCGGTAACTGTCACCTTGCTGATAATCTCCCGGAGCAAATGCCAATCCCCAAATTACGCCGGTAATAAGAGTTACAAGTGTTAATGCCACAAACCATGGCAGCAGCTTTTGCAACAGGTTATAAGTTGCTTCGGGTTTTGCGTACGGATGTAACCATCGCCACATATCAATTCACACTCATTCTAATGCCAGCTGCTACAGCCAGCGGAGCCAATGTTACGGTTAAAACTGAAATTGCCGCCAGTATCGCTAACTGACCATGAACTGCAAGCCCCATTGAGGCATTTTCGACTGCCGCCGTGGCAAATATCAATAAGGGAATAAAAAGCGGAATTAAAATTAAACTGACCAGCGAACTTCCGCGCTGAACCTGCAAAGTTAACGCTGCACCAATAGCTCCCAACGCACTTAATGCCGGAGTTCCCAGCAGCAAAGTCAACGCCAGTGCCCACCAACCCTGCAACGGTAAACTCAGCAACAAAGCCAGAACGGGCGACAGAATAACCAGCGGTAAACCACTTAACAGCCAATGCGCCGTCATTTTCGCCGTAACCGTAAAGGCCAGA
The DNA here is from genome assembly GCF_004364275.1 of Idiomarina sp. H2. Lineage (NCBI taxonomy): Bacteria > Pseudomonadati > Pseudomonadota > Gammaproteobacteria > Alteromonadales > Idiomarinaceae > Idiomarina > Idiomarina sp. H2. The sequence continues at coordinate 66,502 of NZ_SNZY01000001.1, read as the reverse complement.
GGCTGCGGCAATAAACACAGCTGTTCCAGGGTGCCGTCCTGAAAATCATCGCGAAACAAGCGTTCAAGCCCCAACAAACTGGCGAGTAAAGCGGCTACCCAAATAATTCCGGGGGCAATACGAGCCAGAATATCAGGACCGGGACCAATGCCTAGCGGAAACAACGTCACGACCATTAATAAAAAGAGTAGAGGGTTTAAGGCATCGCTGCGTCGCCTTGCGGCTATTCGCAAGTCACGCTTCAGCAGGGTTAACCAGGTTTGTCTATTCGAAAGCTGACTCATAGCACCTCACCCCGGTATTCCAGAGACAGTTTTTCGGGCGTTAAACCTGACAAAGTCAGCGACTGATGCGAGGTAAAAATAATGGTGCCGCCTGCATCTAAGTGCTCGACAAAGCGTTGTTGTAATAAAGCTATTCCCTGTACATCCAAAGCGGTAAAGGGCTCGTCTAATATCCATAGCGAAGCCTGCGTCGCCCATAATCGAGTTAATGCAACTCGTCGTTGTTGGCCGGCAGACAGTCGCGTGGTTAATTCATCTTCTAACCCCAGCAGTCCGAGCTTCTCGAGCAAATCCCAGGCATCCACGTCTTGCACCGAGGATAACTGTTGCTGCCAGTGAAAGTTTTCCAGCGCACTTAGCTCGCCTTTAACCGCGGCTTTGTGGCCAATAAACAGTAACTGCTGACAGTATTCCGACCAGTTCTGATTCAGCGGCTGACCGTCAAAAGAAACAACACCGTCGGAGGGCTCCAGCAATCCGGTAAGAATTCGCAGTAACGACGATTTTCCGGCACCATTAGGCCCGCTAACCTGCCATAACTGACCAGCGCTCACGGAAAAGTCGAGATTTTCAAATAATACCCGCCCTCCACGGATTGAGCTTAGCTGCTCTGCGTGCAATAGTGGGCTGTTGGTGGAAGCAACTTGTGTCATGCGGATTTTACAACCGGAACCTTACTGGTAAGCTGACGCAAATGCCCAAGATTCTACCATAAAAATTAGGTAAAGCGCATGGCTGATATTAAGCAACTGTTACAACAAATGATGGCCTCTCCGGAACGAACCTTAGCTCGTGCCGAACAGCAGCAATTGTCCAGTCTAATGCGTATTTTTAGTGGCTCCGCCTCTAATGGCAGCGCAACCGCAGCCGCGACTCAGGCTCCGCAACAGGGTAATATTCCAACGCCTTCGATTAACGCGGGCCTGCTGAATCAGGCAAATACAACTCGGTTACTCGCTCAATTATTGGTTCAGATCAGTTTACCGGTAACTTTTGAGCCAGCGAAAGGCCAGCAACCAGCTCGTATTCAGGGTAATAACTGGCAATGGCCTAACCCACCTAAAAATATTCAGCCGCCATTAACGGCGCCAACGAAATTGCAACTGACAATAACTCAGCCAGATCCTAAACAGCCGATAGTTCGTGTAGCTCTTAGCACTGGTGCAACAAAGCCTGTGGCTGTTGCAGAAGTGCCGGTAACTCAACTGCCGCCCAAACTGGTTAAAGCCTTTGTTGAGCAAGGTCGGGTAGCTACAGTGCAACCGACACCGCAACAGCCGGTAACATCAAAGCCAGGCGCTCAACCCATTAACCAGCCAGTGAGTCAGCCAAACGCCGCTGCCCAGCCCTCACCAACGCAAAAAGTGTCGATACCAACGGCTACCGGGTTAGCAATAAAACAGGCTCAGCAAATAACACCCAAACAATTTCAACAGGCATTGCAGAACTTTATACCAGAAAGCCTGCGGCCTTCGCCCTTATCGACAAGCACGACTGAAAGCGTTCAGCAGCCAACGGCGCGATTATCAGCAGAAGCAGCAAGAGAAGCCTTGCAGTCGCCACCTAAGGCCTTACAACAGCTTTTAGTCAGAGTACTTCAGCAAATGCCAACAGCGGATTCCATGCAGCGCCCCCAGGCCTTGCAGAGCTGGGTCAGCGACTGGTTTGCGGCGCGCCCGGTCAGTGCTCAACCCAGTCAGCAAATGGGAGGTTTAGGGCAAATGCTAATGACGCTGCTGGGGCTGGCAATGCAGCAGCAACCGGAAACGACCAGCAATAGTTCAGCAGCGAGAACCTCACCAAATCAGTTTACTCAGGCCTTTATTCAGCAGGTGCTTAACCCTGCCCCTGAAAATGCAGGCGAAGTACGCGAACGTATTAATGCCCTGCTGCAACAATTACCGCAGCAACAGCTACAGCGACTATTACAACTTTTTACCGGTATCCTTAATTCAGCGCAGAGCAGTCAGGCCAGGCTTCAGGACTCGCCTGCCCAACAACCGGAATATTACATTCTGCTACCCGCTGATACACAAAAACCACAGCAGCATGAACTGCTTATTCGCAGTGAGCGCGAAAGCAGCAATAAAGAGAGTAACGGTCGCACCTTATGGTTATTTACTCTGCGCTTTGAACTTGAAAGTACCGGGCCTTTGCTGGTTAAAGGTCGCTATCATCCACAAGGGTCATCGGTTGACTTCTACACTGAAACGAAAGCGGCGCAAAAAGTGGTTGAGAGTAATGTCGAAAAGCTTGAAAAAAGGCTTGCCGAGCTGGAGGTTAACAGCGTTAAACTTCGGGTTCAGCAAGGCAAAATTCCAGACAATCTGGCACAGCAGCACAGCGGTATTATTCGGGTGACCGTATGAGTGACAAGAAAGAAAAACAAGCGATAGGTTTGTCTTACGACGGCTTTAATGCGCCCAAAGTCATAGCCCGGGGGTTTGACGAACTTGCTGAAGAAATTATTGCCGTTGCAAAAGAGCATGGCGTTTTAGTCCATGAAGATCCTTTGCTGTCCGATTCGCTGGCCAAACTGAATGTGGGCGATGAAATTCCACGCGAGCTGTACATTATTATTGCGGAAATTATCGCTTTCGCGTACTTACTGGATGGCAAATTCCCAAGACAATGGGAAGAGGGTTAAGCCGCTTTATGCGCCTTTCTTATGCAACGAGGTTAATAACTCAGCCTCAGCCTGCGGCAGGTCACATTCCTGCATCAGCTCTTCAACACTGGCTCCGCTCGCCACTAACTTAGCTGCGCGCTGATAAAGCTTACTACCCGGGTCCTGCTCCGCAACTTCTTGCAACCTTTGCTGTAACTGCTGTTGCTCCTCGTTTAGCTGCGCAACTTGCTGTTGCAACTGAGCAACCACTTGCTGCTGAGCAAAATCAGTCTTAGAGGGTGCTTCAGAGGGTTGCTGTTTGAACTGCTCACGTAAGGACAACACTTCACTGGCAGTTTCGGTCAGCATGAGCAAGCGCTGCTGCTGACGCTCGATGAGCTCAGCTTGCCGCCGCGAGGTAATAACCACCGCGACTAAAGCAATAAGCGCCAGCCCAAGAGCCAGCGCTGAAATAGCAAATAACCAGTTCGTCATCATTTAGCTCAGACGGGAAATTTCATCCCACTCTTCATCGGTGAGCATTTTATCCAGGTCAACCAGAATCAAGAGTTCGTCATCTCGGTTACTTACGCCTTGAATAAAGCGAGCACTCTCGTCAGTACCCACATTCGGAGCGCTATCAATTTCTGAGGTTTTCAGATAAACCACCTCGGCAACGCTATCGACTAGTATGCCAATAACCTGCTGTTCAGACTCAATGATCACAATACGTGAATTGTCTGTGACTTCGGTCGTCTGCAAGCCAAAGCGCAGGCGCGTATCAATAACGGTAACCACGTTACCGCGCAAATTGATAATACCTAATACGTAACTGGGTGCGCCGGGTACGGGAGCAATTTCGCTGTAGCGCAGCACTTCCTGAACCTGCATTACATTGATACCGTAAGTTTCCTGTTCCAGCTGGAAAGTTACCCACTGCAGAACTTCGTCATTCCCATCAACGTCAGTTTCATTCTTGATAGCGCGATTGTCTTTACTCATCTCTTACTCCGCCATGCGTTATTAATCTTGCTGGATATGTCCCAGACCTTTATCCAGAAGTGTAATCAATGCGTTAACATCCAGCAATGCACACATTCTGTCACGGACAACCCCGGCAAGCCAGGGTCGCTTATTATTTGTTTCCTTACGCCACTGAATCGATTGCGGCTGCAAAGGTTCACTGGTCACTAATTCTTCACACAACAGTCCCCATGGGCTGTCATTCAAAGTAATTAAATACTGATAATCTAAACTTTCTTCCAGCTCCGGTGTACATTTTTCTGGCATGACCCAACGAGCCGTATCAACCACCTGCAGTTTATTGTCACGCTCAGTCATAATACCGCGGAACCACTTAGGTTTTCCCATCAGCGGACTAATTTTGCCCAGTTGATGGATGCCTCCCAGGCTTTTTAGCGGCACGGCCAGAGTTAAGCCTGCCACTTTAAAAAATAACGCCTGAAAGTCCTGTTCCATATACTCTGACATCGCATCGGGAAGTGGCTCCTCTGGAGGCTCAGAAACCTCAAAGACTTCAGTTTCCACTTCCGTTTCGGTATCAGTATGTACTTCCGTATCAATGTCTGTCTCAGTGGTTGTCAGGTCAACAGTTTCTGTTTCAACTTCTGTTTCCGTAACCGTTTCAACCTCTGGTTCTTTATAGCTATCGTCCGCTTTTGCAGAAACTAAAGGTAATAAATCCTGCTCACGGTTTAAGCTAACCGTTTCTTCCTCAGCAACCGCCTGAATTTTCGGTGCCGCTTGCTCTAATAGCCGTTTAACCGGTTCATTGTCAAACTCAACCGTTTCTTCCTCAAGCAGTAAAGCATTGAGGTATTCTGCCATAGCGGCTTCACTGTTATCGCGTTTAGTCGTCATAAATCAACGCTCTTCCAGCTGCTTCAAATTAGTTAATAGTGACTGGTAAGCCAACACCCCTCGCGATTTCGGTGCATAAGCAGAAGGTGTGAGCTGCTCATTAGAGGCATCGCGGAATTTTGTATCTATTGGGATCATGCCATTCCAGACCGAGCGACCATAACGTGCAATGAGCTTCTTATACGTTTGCAAAGACGCATTGGTTCGCTTGTCATAAAGTGTCGGGATAATAGTATAAGCGTAATTCTCACCGCGAGACTTATGTATTAACGTTAAGGTTCGCATCATGCGCTCTAGCCCTTTGAGCGCTAAAAACTCAGTTTGAACTGGAATCAATACTCTCTGGCAACAGGCAAGGGCGTTGACCATAAGAACCCCCAGCACGGGCGGCACATCAATAAGAACATAGTCGAAATCATCAGCGACCATTGCCAGTCCACGTTTTAAGACCAGTCCCATACCATCCTGAGTGCCGAGTTTACGATCCAGCGTCGCCAGTGCCATAGTGGCAGGCATAACGCTCAGATGCTTAAACTGGGTAGGCAAAATACTGCGGCGCATCAAATCTGCACTTACAGCTTTACCAGCACTGAAGACATCAAAAGAGCCGGACTCCAGCGATTCTGAATCAATACCAAAATAGTAGGTTAATGACGCATGGGGGTCAGTATCAATACAAAGGACTCGCTTACCCTGTTCAGCCAATAGGCCTGCCAGCGCAACGGTTGTGGTGGTCTTTCCGACCCCGCCTTTTTGATTAGCTACCGTCCATACGATCATTCACTCATCCTGCTATAAGCCGCTGTAACCGACTTCTTTCATAATAGCCTTGGCCATTCCTTCGAGGCTGATACTGCGGGTTGAAATGCCCGCCTGGGCAACCGCTTGTGGCATCCCGTATACAACGCAGCTAGCCTGATCCTGAGCCCAAATAGTCGCGCCCTGGTCTTTCAGCATACGTGAGCCATCACGCCCGTCTGCTCCCATGCCGGTTAAAATCACGCCCAGCACTTTGCCCATATAGGTTTTCGATAAGCTGGCAAAGGTTAAATCGACACTCGGCTTATAAGTAATGCGCCCGCTAGTGTCATCTTTTATTCTTAGTCTTGCGCTACCCGGGCGGCCTTCAACCATCATCTGTTTGCCACCTGGCGCTAAATACGCGGTTCCGGCTTTTAGCACATCACCGTCTTCGGCTTCTTTAACATGCACCTGACACAGACCATCCAGACGCTGTGAAAAGGCCTTGGTAAAAGCCGCAGGCATGTGTTGAACCATAACAATAGGGTAAGGAAAATTGCCGGGCAATTGGGTGAGTATTTTTTGCAATGCAACAGGGCCACCGGTTGAGGTTCCTATCGCCAGTAATTGATAAGCCCGGTTGATTGTTAATGCGCCAGCCGATGTCGCTGTCCGCGCATCACTTTCACGCTGACTTTGCAGTTCATTATTACGTTGCCGGATACGATCCAGCGCTGTAGTAGGTTCAGACGAACGTTCAGGTTGCTTCGCAACAGGCGGCGGTGTTGATGCTCGCGCAGACGTTCGGCTTACCGGCTGCCTCGCAATCGCTATAACGCGATCCTGCAGAGTTTTTACTGCCTCGTCGCGGTTACGGGCGATATCTTCAAATTTCTTCGGCAGAAAGTCTGCGGCTCCCGCCTCGAGTGCGTTCAGCGTTGCTGTCGCCCCCTCATGAGTCAAGGAGCTGAACATCAAAATAGGACAAGGATTGCTGCTCATAATGGCTTTTACAGCATCAATGCCGTTCATTACCGGCATTTCAATGTCCATGGTAATAACGTCCGGCTTAAGGGTTCGGCTTTGTTCTACCGCTTCTTCGCCATTATTCGCACTACCAATCACTTTAATGTTGGTATTGTCTTCTAAAATCTCAGTCACCCGGCGTCTGAAGAACGCCGAGTCGTCTACCACGAGAACTTTTACAGTCATGAACGGTTTGTCCCGTTATCTTTTGGCGTAATACTTAAGCATGCTGGGCACATCGACTATCAGAGCAATACCACCGTCGCTGGTAATTGTTGCCCCGGCCATTCCTGGCGTACCCTGCAGTAACTTATCTAAGGGTTTAATAACCACTTCTTCCTGACCAATCAGTGCGTTCACCACAAAGCCTACTTGCTGGTTGCCTATTTGCACTACCACCACGTGACCTTGCTCATTGCGGGCAGAACCATCCGGATTACGTACCAGCCATTTTTCTAGAAAGAACAGCGGAATAGCACGGTTACGTACAATGAGAGTCAACTGTCCGTCTACGGTATTGGTGCGCTTCATATCCAGGTCGATAATTTCACTGACAACAGCAAGCGGCAAAGCAAAAGTCTGATCTTTTACGGCGACCATTAGTGTCGGCAATATTGCCAGAGTCAGCGGCACTTTAATCAAGAGTTCAGTACCTTTACCTAACTCTGAGTTAATTTTAACGCTACCGTTGAGCTGGCTGATTTTGGTCTTAACCACGTCCATGCCAACTCCACGACCGGAAATATCCGAAACTTGTTCTTTGGTCGAAAAACCCGCCGCGAAAATCAAGTTATAAGCATCTTCATCGCTTAAACGTGCAGCGGAGTCTGCGTCCATAATGCCTTTTTTAACGGCTATGCCTCTTAGTTTTTCAGCGTCCATACCAGCGCCATCGTCTTTAATCGACAGCATAATATGGTCACCTTCCTGAGACGCCGACAAGGTGACGGTTCCTGAGCGCGACTTACCATTCGCTTCACGCTCATCCGGCATTTCGATACCATGGTCAACAGAGTTACGAACCAAATGCACCAAAGGATCGGCCAGAGCCTCAACTAAGTTCTTATCTAAATCGGTTTCTTCACCGTACATCTCAAGATTGATTTCTTTCTTCAGGCTACGAGCCAGGTCACGGACAACCCGAGGGAAACGGCCAAACACTTTCTTAATTGGCTGCATCCGGGTTTTCATCACCGCGCCCTGTAAGTCGCCAGTGACAACATCCAGGTTCGAAATAGCTTTGCCCATTTCAGCACTGTCTGACTCATCAGAATTACTCAGGCTCAACAAACGGTTTCTGACCAGTACCAGCTCGCCGACCATGTTCATAATTTCATCTAAGCGCTTGGTATCAACCCGCACAGTAGTTTCAACCGGAGCAGGCGCTGGTGCAGCTGGCTTTTTATCTACCGGCTGAGCCGCTGCTGGTTTCGCTTTAGGCTCTGATTTCGGCTCAGGCTTCGGTTCTGGTTTGGATGCTGGTTTTGCCGCAGGTTTCGGCTGCGCTTTGGGTTCAGGCTTTTTCGGTGCTGGCTCATTAGCAGGCTTATCACCTTTCGGTGTCGGCGCTTTGCCACTGCCATGCAACTCGTCCAGCAAGGATTCAAATTCGTCGTCTGTTATTTCGTCGTCTTTTGCAGGCTCTTTCTGCTTTTCTTGTTTTTTCTCAGCACTTTGAGGCGCTTTCCCGCTGCCATGAAGTTCATCCAGCAATGACTCAAATTCATCATCTGAAATCTCATCACTGTCTTCATTTACCTTGGGCTTGGACGCCGCTGGCTTGTCTTCTTTTCCGGGACCTTTGCCTTCACCATGCAACTCATCCAGTAACGCTTCGAACTCATCGTCCTGAATTTCATCAATGCTGTCGCTGCTGCTTTCTTCTGCTGCAGGTTCTGGTTCCGGATCTGTTTCCTCGGCAGGTTCATCTTTTTGAACCTCTATAGGCGCTTCGTCCTCAGACTCTGGTTCACTCAACTTATGCAATAATTCCAGCAACTCCGGTGAAGCTGCTTCAGGTTCTTCTTTAGCGCGCACCTGCGCAAACTGAGTATTGATAGTATCCAAAGACTGAAGAATCACGTCCATCAGGTCGGAAGTTACAGTACGTTGACCAGTACGCAGGGTATCGAATACATTTTCCGCACCATGACAGGTATCAACCAGAGCCCCCAACGACAGGAACCCGGCACCACCTTTAACCGTATGAAAGCCACGGAAAATAGCATTCAACAGGTCTTTGTTTTGCGGGTCATTTTCCAGTTCAACTAGCTGTTCAGACAGTTGCTCGAGGATCTCTCCAGCCTCGATCAAAAAATCCTGCAGAATGTCTTCGTCCATATCAAAGCTCATGCGACTGATGCTCCTAGAAACCTAAACTGGACAACAAGTCGTCCACTTCGTCTTGTCCGCCAACCACGTCATCGCGTTGATCAGCATCGATAATTGGGCCTTCGGCATGGGCTGCATCTTTTTTAGGCGCAGGCCCTGCTTTTTCCGCGTTACGACGTTCTTCTTCTTTACCAAATATCTTCAGCAATTCAATCAGGTTCTTTTCAACGTCTTCGACTAATTGAATAACCCGACGAATAACTTGCCCGGTAATATCCTGAAAATCTTGCGCCATAAGCACTTCAGTCATTAACCCATGCACTTGAGGCATATTTTCACCACAGCGCTTAAGTACGTCATCGACCTCATGACATAAAGACTTGAATTCATTTAACTGAATATCGTTGCTCATTAACCGGTTCCAGGCCGGCATCACTTTCTCGACACGATTATGCATGTCGTCTGCAAGTGGCAGACAGGCTTCTACAGCATCCATGGTGCGATTCGCAGCGTCTTCAGTTTTTTCAATGACATATAGCAGTCGATTTTGCGCGTCCGGAAGATCATCCTGCGTCATTTGCACGATGCGAGGGTCAACCTGAAAGTCCTGGAGCGCTTCGTGGAGGTCTCTTGTTAACTGGCCCACAGAGGTAAACAACTTGTCATTACGACGGTTGTAAACATCTTCCAGTAATTGGTTAGCCTGCTGCTGTTTCCCGTCTTCCAGCAAGGCTACTAATTCCTTGGCTTGCTCCAGAGAAATATCATGGGCGTTATCAGACATAGTCGTTCGCCCTTTAGCTGATTCGTTCGAAAATCTTGTCGAGCTTTTCTTTCAACGTTACGGCTGTAAATGGTTTTACAATGTAACCATTTACTCCAGCTTGAGCTGCCATAATGATCTGCTCTCGTTTGGCTTCCGCCGTTACCATTAACACCGGTAAATGAGCCAGATTATCGTCTTTGCGAATTTCACGCAGCAAGTCGATTCCCTGCATACCCGGCATATTCCAGTCGGTTACGACAAAGTCGAAATCACCGTTCTGCAACATGGGCAATGCGGTATTACCGTCATCGGCTTCCTGTATATTGGTAAAGCCAAGATCACGAAGTAAGTTCTTAATGATTCGTCTCATTGTAGAAAAGTCGTCCACAACGAGAATTTTCATATTTTTATCCAAAGCACCCTCCACTGAGGCTCTCGATTACAACCAAAGTTTATTCAACCCAATTTTGCATTCGCGACTTCAGTCGCAACATTGCCTGACTGTGAATTTGACTGACTCGTGATTCACTCACGCTCAGCACTTCACCTATCTCTTTTAAATTCAATTCTTCGTCATAATACAACGAAAGCACCAAAGCTTCACGTTCTGGTAACGAAGATATTGTCGAAACCAGCGCTTTATGAAACGCAGCATTCTCAACATCTTTTTGCGGTTCATAAGCTGAACCCGTTACCTGCTCTGGCATGATAGCATCTTCTGATACACCAAGATCTTCAATACCAACGATTCGTCCCGTGCTGACATCCCGCAAAATATGATGATATTCATCCATACCCATATTCAGCTTTGCGGCCACTTCCGTGTCTTTTGCATCGCGTCCGGTTTCATTTTCAACCTGACGAATGGCTTCCAGTACGCGCCGATGATTACGATGAACCGAGCGCGGAGCCCAGTCACCACGACGAATTTCGTCCAACATAGCACCACGAATGCGAATGCCGGCAAAGGTTTCGAAACTGGCGCCTTTACTGTTATCAAAGTTACGCGCAGCTTCTAATAAGCCAATCATGCCTGCCTGGATCAAATCATCCACTTGCACACTGGCTGGAAGTCTAGCCATCATATGGTGTGCAATACGCTTAACCAGCCCGGTATGCTGTTCAATAATAGCATTCCGGTTGTCAGCAGTGGCGGCATAAACGGCAGCTTTATTCATTGGCAACATCCCGCTTACTCTCGTTATCGGCAGAAGTTATCAATTGTTCAAGAAAAAATTCTAAATGCCCGCCGGCTTGAGCCGGAACAGGCCAGTCAATGGCTTTCTTAGCCAAAGCTTTTATCGCTAAAGAAGCCGGCGATTTTGGGTAAGCCAGTACCATAGGTTGTTGTTTTCTAACAGCTAAACGCAAGTTGTCATCAAAAGGTATAATCGCGGCAAGCTCTAAAGCAACGTCTAAAAACCGATCGGTTACTTTAGTTAATTTATTGAACAATACTTGTCCGTCGCGCAGATTTCGTACCATATTGGCAACCACCTTGAATTTAAACAGGCCCTGCTCCCGGCTCAATACTTTTATCAGTGCATATGCATCAGTAATTGATGTGGGTTCATCACAAACCACTAATAAAACATCCTGTGATGCTCTGGCAAAGCTGACAACGGTATTACCAATACCCGCTGCAGTATCGACAATTAATACGTCATAGTTCCCCTGAAGCTGGCTGAAGGCTCTAATTAACCCGGCGTGTTCAGATTCGCTCAAGTCCACCATAGAGCGCGTTCCCGATGTTGCCGGAACAATTTTGATTCCCGCCGGGCCTTCAATCAGAATATCCTCTAACTCGCACTGCCCACTCAACACATGAGACAGGTTGCGCTCAACCCGCAGGCCTAACATAACATCGACGTTAGCCAGACCTAAGTCGGCATCCAGCACTAATACTCGTTTGCCCTGCTTTGCCATTGCGATAGCCATATTCAGCGACACGTTGGTTTTCCCAACGCCGCCTTTACCACCAGTTACCGCAATAACTTTTACTTTCGATTGTTTCATTCTTCGCAGACCGCTTGCTTGATCCATCGGGCGTATCTCTTTTCTGACTAGATTGATAACAGCTTCATATTATATTGACTCATTCAGCGAGAAAACGCCTCATTCCAGTACGATTTTGGCACGTCTGACACTGAGGAACAAATGCTTTTATCAAGCAGGCGCTCGGCCTCGGCAACCATAAAGTTCGCATCCGCTACCCGAATGTCTTCAGGCACTTGCTGGCCATTTGTTAAATAACCAACCGGTAAGCCATGTTCTATAGCTACGCTGATACTCTCACCTAAACTTAAGCATTCGTCCAACTTAGTGAAAATACAGCCAGACAAAGGCAGTGCTTTAAATTGCTTAACAGCATCCATCAGCACCTGGCTTTGTGATGTTGCAGACAACACCAGGTAAGGACGAATCCGCAATCGTGAATTCTGAATAAGCTGGCTTAACTGTTCGTTCAAACGCTTGTCGCGTTGACCCATGCCTGCCGTATCAATCAAAATAAGACTTTTTTGACGTAGCGCAAGTAATGCATCTGCCAGTTCCTGTGCATTTTTTGCCACTTTGACCGGACACCCTATGATACGACCATAGGTTTGTAATTGTTCACTGGCGCCAATACGAAAGGTGTCTGTGGTAATTAAAGCCACTTTATCGGCACCATGGCGTTGCGCATAACGAGCCGCTAATTTAGCAATCGTCGTTGTTTTACCTACACCGGTGGGGCCAACTAAAGCGACCGCACCACCGCGTGTCAAAATATCGTCAGAGGTGGTATTCAGTTGGCCTTCCAATAAATGCAAAGTCTGTTCCCAGGCCTCATCATCTGATCCGCCTTCAGGAATAAAACACGCAATCTGGTCGGCAACTCGTTCGCTCAAGCCCATATCCATTAACCGATTCATCAGCATAGAGCGGGTTGGTTCTTCACGATCCATTTCTTGTTTCATCAAGCCGCTCAACTGGTGTTCCAGCAATTGACGAATACCATTGACCTGAGAGCGCAGTTCAGCAATGGCCTGGGAGTCGTCGGCTGCCGGTGCGTTTACTTGTTCAGGGAAAATATCGTCGTTGAGTTGAGAGCCATTAAATTCTTGCGGCTCGGCTTTCGGTTCTGGCCGTTTGGACGCTTCAGCAACCGCTTGCGTAGCAGAGCGTTGCGCAGGCTGTTCAGCCTGTGCCTGACGCTGTAACAATTCCTGCAAAGATTCAGCCGGCACTTCTGGCGTCTTTGACGCGGCCGGCTCATTCGGCGCTTGTTCAGCCAATGGCTGTGCCTGTTGCGCATCGGGGTCAATGGCTGCAACCAGCTCAATACCACCGTTTACTTTCTTATTGGACAGGATAATAGCATCCGGACCTAAAGTTTCTTTAACCTGTTGCAAACCACGGCGCATATCTTCGGCAAAAAAGCGTTTAATCTTCACAAGCGACTCCCGTTACTCTTGTGTGGCGGTTTGTTCACCACCGTTTTGTTGTCCACCAATTGAGCTGACAATGCGAATTTGTTTATCATCCGGTACTTCCTGATAGGACAACACACGCATACCATCGGTAGCGTGACGCGCAAAACGCGCCATGGTTGACCTCAGAAGTCCAGAAGTCAGCAGTACTGAAGGCTCACCATTCATTTCCTGCTGCTGATGCACTTCGCGTAATGACTGTTGAAGGCGTTCGGCCAAACCAGGTTCGATTCCGGCCCCTTGCTGATTTCCGTCATTACCAGCCATTTGCAATGACTGATGCAACATCTGTTCCAACTCTGGTGCCAAAGTTATGACAGGCAACTCTGCGGCTCCCTCAGCAATGTCCTGAACAATTAAGCGACGTAGTGAGATTCTGACTGCAGCCGTCAATACTTCAGGGTCCTGGCTACGTCCTGCATACTCAACCAAAGTTTGTACAATGGTGCGCATATCCCGAATCGCAATGCCTTCATCCAGTAAGTTCTGCAGTACTTTCACAAAGTTACCCAGTGACAATAGATCCGGAATCAGGCCTTCAACCAGCTTAGGATGAGTACGGCCCAGACGGTCCAGCAATTCTTGTGCTTCTTCGTGGCCCAGCAGCTGAGAGGCATGGTTGGTTACAATCTGACTTAAGTGCGTAGCGACTACGGTTGCAGCATCAACCACGGTATAACCCAGAGTTTGAGCGTGCTCGCGTTGCTCAGGACGGATCCAGACAGCATCCAGGCCAAAGGCCGGATCTTTTGTCTTCTCACCGTCCAGCTCACCGAATACCTGACCCGGGTTAATCGCCATCTCCCAGTCATGACGAATTTCAGCTTCCCCCATGGTCACACCCATAAGAGTAATGCGGTAACTGTTGGGGCCTAAATCGAGGTTGTCCCGAATATGTACAGCCGGAACAAGAAAACCAAACTCCTGAGACTGCTTCTTACGTACACCTTTAATGCGTGACAGCAATTCACCGCCCTGCTGCTTATCCACCAAAGGAATTAAGCGATAACCAACTTCCAGACCTATAGTGTCAACGTGGCGTACGTCGTCCCAGCTGAGCTCTTTTTGTTGCGCCTGCTGAACTTGCTGTTCCTGTTCTTTTTCAACCAGTTCGCCTTCTTCAGTCTTGGTTTTCTTAAGTTTAAAGTAAGCCGCGCCGGCTAACACCGCAGACATGCTTAAAAAGGCAAAATGCGGCATACCGGGAATAACACCCATGGCAAACAATACCGCGCTGGTAATAACCAAAACCTTAGGGTTATCGAGCAATTGCAGAACAACCGCATCGCCCATGTCCTGGCTGTTATTTTCACGAGTAATGATAATGGCTGTCGCAACTGACAGTAACAATGACGGAATTTGAGCTACCAGGCCATCACCAATGGTTAACAGCGTATAAACTTCCACTGCCTCATTAAAGGTCAGGCCGTACTGAATCATACCAATCAGCAGACCGCCGATAATGTTAATAAAGAGAATAAGGATACCGGCTATGGCATCCCCTTTTACGAACTTACTGGCACCATCCATGGAGCCGTAGAAATCAGCCTCACGGGTTACATCGCTGCGTCGTGCTTTGGCTTCTTCCTGGTTAATTAGGCCCGCGTTAAGGTCAGCGTCAATGGCCATTTGTTTACCAGGCATAGCGTCAAGGGTGAAGCGAGCGGTTACTTCTGAAATACGGCCGGCACCTTTGGTGATAACCACAAAGTTGATAATAACCAGAATGGCGAACACCACCAGGCCGACAGTGTAGTTACCACCTATGACCACGCTACCAAAAGCTTCAATAACAGAGCCTGCAGCACCTGGCCCGTTATGCCCTTCTAATAAAACAATACGCGTAGAGGCAACGTTAAGGCTTAAGCGTAGTACCGTAGCAATAAGCAAAACGGTAGGAAAAGCGGCGAAATCCAGCGGACGTTGGGTATAAACCGCCACCAGCATAACTACCAGTGACAAAGTAATTGAAAATGAAAAGAGAACATCCAGCACCACAGCCGGAATTGGCAAAACAATCATCGCCAGAATGGCCATAATGGCCAACGGCGTTCCAAAACCTTTGATCAGATGCGCATTGTTCTGCGTGAAATTTCTAAAATTTACTAACTTTTCGGCACCGCCCGCCATACGTCTTCCTGTTGCGTCAAAAAGTTGAACCTGCGGTGTTTTATTCAAGAATCGAGCCAGCTTTCGTTTTATTCGGAGGTTATCTTACATTCGTTTCAGTTGGGGCTTATAGACAAAGCTTAAACAGCTTCTATACTCGTTGCTCTTCTTCAAAATAATGTGTTTCTATGCGCGGTTACTCTCTTATGGAATTGGTCGTGGCATTGGCTGTCAGTGCGGTGCTTGGTGCTTCTGCCCTGCCAATATTTACTCAACAGACAGAGTCTTTGTTGCTTCAAAAAGAGGCAAGCCGCTGGCTGTCTTATTTGCAGTTGGCAAAAGCCAGGTCCATAGCGAATAAGGAATATGTTGAAATCGACTTAGTCACATTCAGCAATGACTCCGAAGCCTCAGGTATTCAAACCGAATACACCTACAGCCCTTCCGCTTCACTTACTTTTTATGGTGAGTCAGCTGCCGCGACACCAGGGCATATCAGCCTAAAGGGCAAAAACCGGCAGGTAAAAGTCATCATCAGCAGTATCGGGCGTATTCGATTGTGCTTAAGTGAGGGTAATTCACTTCCGGGAATCCCCTCATGTTAATAGTATCTGAGCGCGGCAGTAGTTTAGTGGAAGTTCTTATAGCTTCGGCTATTGGTGCGATAGTTGTCATGGCGGCGCAGCAACAAATGCAATGGCAAACAGGAGTACAACACCACAAGTTATTGAGGGTCAATTTACTTTTAAGTGCTCAGTCAGTCGCAAATCAGTTTTTTGAAACTTTAAAAAATACTGCCGCAACGCAAATTTCGAACCCTCAGAACAATTGCTATTTGTTTTCTCAGCAAAACGGAGGCTCAGTTGGCTTCCGAATCAGAAATGAACAGCTACAGCACAACTCAATGACTCTCGATTGCGCCGGATATGGCTGGCAGTCCCTTACCGATAAGTCTCAATTCAAAGTCGCGCAATTTACTGCTGACTCTTACTCTCCGGAATCTGGTAGTGGGTTATCAAAACTTGTTGTAACTTTTACCGTTACCCACAATGCTCAGGCACATGTTTTCAAACGGACAATCACCCCTCTGGTTAACTAAATGGAGTTTACTATGAACGCGAAAGGATTCGCTCTGATACTCACCTTAATAACACTTATAAGTTTAAGCTCGGCCAGTTTAGCTGCACTGCTTTTCTACGCGCAAATGACAGAGGCTCAGCAACATCATCAATGGCAACAGCTTTCTCAACAACTTCACCAAGATTTCGAAGCAGAGCGCAGAGCTTATGAACTGGCACAAGAATAAAGGCTTTTCTCTGGTTGAAGTGTTGGTCGGAGCCGCACTAGTAACTCTTTGGTCCGTCAGTAGCCTGAAGCTTTTACAGGTTGGATTATCGGCGATTGACCATGCCCACACAAAAGCAAAGGCTGTGGAGGTTTTGATGACTTATTTAAGTGACGCTCAACAAGCGTGGGTTCAAGGTAATAACCCAGAACTATCGGTGGAAATAGGCCAACTTCATTTAAAAGCAGAGCTAACCAATATCGATCGGTTCAACGCGACCACCGAGGTAACCGTTTACTGGGGAAAAGATAATGAACTGACCCAAACATTCTGGCTTTCCCGATAAATTAGCAAAAACTTATTTATAATATATAATGAATAAAATTCAATGGACAAGAAAAGCGGTAAAGCAACTGCATAGAATTGCACAAAACGATAAAGAAAGGGTCTTTAGTAAAATTACAACCCTTCGTCAGTTCCCTGACTGCTTAAACATAAAAAAGCTGAAGGGATTTGAGGATACTTATCGACTGAGAGTTGGGCGTTACCGGGTGTTATTTCTATTTGTCGAAACTATTAAAGTCATTCGTATCGAAGAGGTGAGGAAACGAGATGAGCGCACCTACTGATGTACAAATCATCGAAAGAAACGGCCAGCCGGAATATGCCGTCATACCTTATGAGGACTACCTCTCACTTCTGCATTCACAGACAGACGATGAGTTTATTCCCCATGAAGTTGTGGAAATAAGCTTATTTACGGGGGGGAACATGGTAGCAGCCTGGCGGCGGCATAAAAAAATCAGTCAAACTGAGCTCGCCCAAAAACTCGGCGTTTCCCAATCAGCAGTAGCTCAAATGGAGCGTCCGGGTTATAACCACAGAAGCAACACGTTAAAGCGTATTGCTGATGCTCTGAATATTAACGTAGAACAACTTTTTTAATTAAACCGCGGGGTGAGGTCTGAGTTCGGGCGGAATTGAAAAAGTAATATTTTCCTCGCGGCCGCTCAGTTCTACTGCGGTTTTACCACCCCATTCCTGTAGCTTAGCAATCACTTCTTTGACCAGAACTTCGGGAGCAGAAGCCCCCGCGGTTACGGCGACTTTTTCATGACCGTCCAGCCAGGTTTTGTCAATGCAACTGGCGTCATCAATGAGATAAGCCGGCGTTCCCATTTTCTCGGACAGTTCCCGTAAACGGTTTGAGTTTGAACTGTTGCGTGCACCCACCACTAACATGACATCGGCATCGCTGGCTAACTCACGCACAGCATCCTGGCGGTTTTGAGTCGCGTAGCAAATATCATCTTTACGCGGCCCGTTTATCTCAGGGAATTTTTGCCGCAAAGCATCAATAACATCGGCCGTATCATCAACCGATAAGGTGGTCTGGCTCATATAATGCAGATTACCCGGGTCTTTAACTTCCAGGTTTGCTACGTCTTCCGGGGATTCCACCAAATAAATGCCTCCCTCGGCATTTTTATACTGCCCCATAGTCCCTTCAACTTCCGGGTGCCCGGCATGACCAATTAAAATGCACTCATGACCTTTGCGACTGGCGCGGGTCACTTCCATATGCACTTTGGTCACTAATGGGCAAGTTGCGTCAAATACACGTAAGCCGCGATCTTTGGCTTCTTGTCTTACCGCCTGAGAAACGCCATGGGCGCTAAAAATGACAATTTGATCATCCGGTACTTCGTGCAATTCTTCAACAAAGACCGCACCGGCATCGCGCAGTTTATTGACGACATATTTGTTGTGAACCACTTCATGACGAACATAAATCGGCGGTTCAAATATTTCTAACGCCCGCTCGACTATAGTTATAGCGCGGTCAACTCCGGCACAAAAGCCGCGTGGGTTCGCCAACAAAATTTGCATCATATCCTCCTGCGTTCAGCCCGGTTTATTCACCAATCATGGCTCAACGCTGATAATTTCTACTTCAAAAATCACCGTTTGTCCGGCCAACGGGTGATTAAAATCTATGGTGACTGTTGGACCCTCAACTTTACGAACAATTCCCGGTAAATCGGTACCGTCCGGTTGAGTAAATGCCAAAATAGCACCCACTTCGGGTTTGGTTTCGTCATTAAATTTCGCCGAATCCACATAATAGTAATTATCCGGGTTCGGTTCACCAAAGGCGTCTTTAGGTTCTAACGTGAACTCTCGTTCTGCACCCTCGCGCAGCCCCACCAGGCACGCCTCAAAATTCTCGGTCAGATTGCCATCACCCATCCGGAATCTGGCAGGCTTACCTGACATTTTTGTGCTGTCTGCAACTGAGCCATCGGACAGTTTAATGGTGAAGTGCATAACCACTTCCCGTCCGTGCTCTATAGGTAAACGACTCAAATGAAACTCCTTACTGCCCGTGACCGTTTTCGGCTTTGTCCCGACGGTTATCAAAAAAGGCTTCCAACAACATGAGTGCCGCACCAATAGTAATGGCCATGTCGGCTACGTTAAAGGCCGGCCAATGCCACCCCTGATAATAAACATCAAAAAAGTCGATGACATAACCGTACATTAAACGGTCAGCCACATTACCGATGGCACCCGCCATAATCAGCGAGAAGGCTAAGTTCTGCCGCCATAACCCCACCGGATTACGGCGCATCCAGATAAGCAGTACCACGCTGATAGCAATGGCTATAGCGGTGAAAAACCAGCGTTGCCAGCCGCCACCGTCACTTAAAAAGCTAAAGGCCGCACCGTAATTGTGCACATAAGTTAAATTGAACAGCCCGTCAATTAAGACCCGGCTTTCATAAAGCTCAAACTCACCCGCCACCCAAATTTTAGTAATTTGATCAATAACCACCAGCAACAAGGTCAGCCATAAAAAACGCAGCCCGGTCGCACGGTTAGTCTGGTTTGAAAAATCAGGCAAAACGACGCTCCTCACCTTCACCTTCAATATTGGTTACGCAGCGCTGGCATAAATCAGGATGGCTTGCTAGTGTCCCCACCTCTTCGCGATGATGCCAGCAACGCTCGCACTTCTTATATGCAGATTTCGTCACACTAACGGCCAAAGCCATTTTTTCCGCTTTCACTGCGTCAGCAGGCATATCGGTAGCAGACGCCACTTGCGCTTTTGATGTCAGTAGTGCGAAGCGCAGCTCTTCACCTAAACGGTTCAAGGCGGTAGCCAGCTTATCGTCAACATACAATGTGACTTCTGCCTGTAACGAACCGCCAATAACATCATCGCGGCGTGATTGTTCCAACGCCTGGTTAACCACATCACGAATGTCCAGCAACTGCATCCAGAATTCGTTTTCATCGTCCTTAACACCGGAGAACTCATCAAAGCCCTGATACCAGCTTTCCGTAAATACGTACTGACTGCGTTCGCCTGGTAATAAATCCCAAATTTCCTGCGCAGTAAAGCTGCAAATTGGTGCCATCCAGCGCACTAATGCCTCGGCAATATGATACAAAGCCGTCTGGCATGAACGCCGCGCTAAACCATCGGATTTTGCGGTGTACTGGCGGTCTTTAATAATATCCAGATAAAAGCTGCCCAGTTCAATGGAGCAAAAATGCATAAGTTTTTGCACCACACTGTGGAACTGGTAGTTATTGTACGCTTCCAGCAACTCTTTTTGTAAGTCCGCTGCACGCCCGACAATCCAGCGATCCAGCTCCACCATATCGTCTTTGGCAACCAAGTCGGTTTCAGGGTCAAAGCCGCTTAAGTTCGCCAGTAAGAAGCGCGAGGTATTACGAATACGGCGATACGCATCGGCTGAACGCTTAAGGATTTCATCAGAAACCGTCATTTCGCCGGAGTAATCTGCTGAGGCCACCCACAAGCGCAAAATGTCTCCACCCAGCTTATTCATCACGTCCTGTGGAGCAACCACATTACCAATAGACTTCGACATCTTGCGGCCCTGTGCATCCACAGTAAAACCGTGCGTTAATACCTGGTGATACGGCGCTTCGTCATACATTGCAACACCGGTAACCAGCGAGCTCTGGAACCAGCCGCGATGCTGATCCGAGCCTTCCAGGTACAAATCGGCAGGCCAGCGTAAGCCGTCAAACTCACGCAATACGCAATGGTGCGTCACACCAGAGTCAAACCAGACATCTAAAGTGTCGGTGACTTTGCGGTACTTGTCAGCTTCGTCGCCCAACAGGGTTTCAGGTTCTAAATCGAACCAGGCCTGAACACCTTCTTTTTCAATCAGCTGAGCCACTTTTTCCATCAGCTCAAGCGTGTCGGGGTGCAGCTCTTCGGTTTCACGATTCACGAAAATCGCAATGGGGTTACCCCAGGTACGCTGACGTGAAATACACCAGTCCGGGCGCCCTTCAACCATAGACTCAATGCGGCTCTGCCCCCACTCAGGGAACCAGCCGACTTTTTTAATCTGCTCTAAAGCACCCGCACGCAAACCTTTCTTATCCATACTAATAAACCATTGCGGCGTAGCACGGAAGATAATGGGGGTTTTATGGCGCCAGCAATGCGGGTAAGAATGCCGGTAACTCTCCGCGTGCATCAAATTACCCACTTCTCGCAGCTTGTCGACAATAGGCTCGTTTGCTTTAAACACGTGTTGCCCGGCAAACAGTGGCGTGTCGTCTTTGTAGACTCCGTTATCACCCACCGGGTTGTAAACTTCAATGCCGTATTTCTGACCCACTAAGAAGTCATCAACACCATGCCCTGGTGCAGTATGCACACAACCGGTACCGCTTTCGGTGGTGACATGGTCACCCAAAATGACCGGCACCTGCAGTTCAAACAACGGATGCTGCAGTTGCAGGCCTTCTAAATCTTTACCCTTACAGAAACCCAGCTTGTGGTAATGCGTGATATTCCAGCGCTCCATACATTCGCTAACCAAATCGTCAGCTAAAATGACACGCTCAGCGGGTTGATCGTCTCCGGCTTCCACCTGCACTAAAGTATATTCCAGCCCTTCAGCCAGAGTTACTGCACGGTTAGCCGGAATGGTCCATGGCGTGGTCGTCCAGATAACCATACTGACATCGCCTTCACCAACATGCCCTTCCGGCGTGCTAAAGCGCTCAACCGTTTCAGCCGTAGCTGCAACCGGCATACGCACATCAATAGCCGGTGAGTTTTTGTCCTGATATTCAACTTCTGCTTCCGCCAGCGCGGAGCCACAGTCAGTACACCAGTGCACCGGCTTAAAGCCCTGGTGCAAATGGCCTTTATCAATAATTCTTGCCAGAGCACGAACGCTGTCGGCTTCCTGCTTAAAGTTCATAGTCAGGTAAGGGTTATCCCAGTCGCCAAGCACCCCCAGACGTTTAAAGTCCGTGCGTTGCTGGTCAATTTGCGTCATGGCGTAGTCGCGACACTTTTCACGAAATTCTGCCAGATTCAATTTTTTACCCGGCTTGCCGTGCTTTTTCTCAACCTGCAGTTCAATTGGCAGGCCATGACAGTCCCAGCCCGGTACGTATGGCGCATCGAAGTCGCCTAAGGTTTTTGCCTTAACAATAACGTCTTTTAAAATTTTATTTACGGCGTGACCAATGTGAATTTGCCCGTTCGCGTACGGAGGGCCATCGTGCAGAATAAATTTAGGCTTGCCCGCTTTAGCTTGACGAATTTGACCGTACAGGTCAGTTTCATACCATTGCTCCAGCATTTTGGGCTCGCGCTGAGCCAGGTTGCCGCGCATCGGGAATGCTGTTTCTGGCAA
The DNA here is from genome assembly GCF_004364275.1 of Idiomarina sp. H2. NCBI lineage: Bacteria > Pseudomonadati > Pseudomonadota > Gammaproteobacteria > Alteromonadales > Idiomarinaceae > Idiomarina > Idiomarina sp. H2. The sequence goes on along the minus strand of NZ_SNZY01000001.1, from coordinate 44,296 downwards.
GTTTAAGGTGTGTTTGTAATCACTCATGGGTCACTGTTTCCATTTCCGCATAGTTACTGACTCCGGCACGCTAATGCATCACGTGCGCGGGCGGCATCTTTTTCAATTTGTTCTTGTAAGTGCTGTAACGACGCAAAACGTTGCTCGTTACGCAATTTGGCCACTGGTGTGACCGTCATCTGCTGACCGTACAGATTGCCTGAAAACTCAAACAAATGCACCTCCAGCTGTACTTCATCGCCATTTAATGTTGGCCGTGTCCCCAGGTTGGCAACACCGGAATAGGTTTTGTCTTTCCCGTCAAACTGAGCGGTGACAGCGAAGACCCCATGCAACGGGCTTTTTAACCGCTTTAACGGCACGTTTGCGGTAGGAAAACCAATAGTCCGGCCATTTTTTCGCCCATGTACGACTTTGCCACACATTTGATAAGGCCGTCCGAGCATTTGTTCGGCCTGCTCAAAGTCGCCTTCTTTCAGTGCCTGACGAATGGCGGTACTGCTAACGCGTTGTTGTTGCTGACGATAACTGCGGGTATCGACGACCTCAAACCCCAGTTCTTCTCCGGCTTTTTGCAGCAACTCGAAGTCACCTTCCCGCTTATAACCAAAACGAAAGTCATCGCCCACAACCAAAAATTTAACGCCCAACTTACCCACCAGCGTCTGTTCAATAAACTCGCGAGCTGGTTGGCTAGCAAACTTCTTATTAAATTCAATGACAATATGTCGGTCGAGCTGCTGTTCACGCAAAGCCAGATACTTCTCACGCCAATTGGTTAAACGTGCGGGCGCTTTTTCAGGCTGGAACAGCTCTTGCGGTTGCGGTTCAAAAGTCATAACCGCTGAGGGTAACTTCAGTTGTTGTGCTTTCTCGCGAACTTGCTCCAACACAGCCTGATGGCCCAGATGCACCCCATCGAAATTGCCAATGGTTAGCACACAGCCGTGATGCTCAGCTCTGAGATTATGAGTACCGCGAATCAGTTCCATGCCCGCACAATCTTACTATTTTCCGGAAAAACGCGATTATAACTGATACTGACTTGATAATCAGTACTCGCGCGCACGGAAATGTCCCGGTCTCATGCCAGTAAGACCCAGTGCTCCAATATAAATGGCCGCACCAAACCCAATGACCTGCGCCAAAAGCCACGGGCGTTCAACCAACGAACTGGTACGCCAGGCTTCAATGTCAGGACTTAGCCACAGCACACCGGCTATCATCGCCGCAGTGGCAAACAACACCTGCAAAATAAAGCGGCCGGTGCCGGGTTGCTTTTTCAATACCCCTTCCCGCCACAAGGTAACGCCCAATAACCCGGCGTTAATAGCCGCAGAAGCCGCTGTTGCCAGCGCCAGACCAACGTAACTAAAGGGAATAGCCAAAGCAATGTTAAATACCATGTTCGCCACCATCGCAATAATGCCGTACTTAACCGGACGCTTTGTGTCCTGCCGGGAGTAGAACCCCGTTGCCAGAACCTTAACCATCATAAAACTTAGCAAACCGGTGGAATAGGCCATAAGACTGTAAGACGCCATACGCGCATCGTCCGGGCTGAAGGCGCCGTGCATAAACAGCACCATAAGCATGGGCTCAGCCAATACAAAAAGCCCCGCCATGGCCGGTACACCCAGCAACAGCACCATGCGAATACCCCAGTCCAGCGTGGCACTGAAGTTTTCAGTCGATTTATCCACATGGCGGGAGGAAAGGGCTGGTAAGATTACCGTAGCAATGGCAATACCAAACAGACCCAGAGGAAACTCTAATAAGCGGTCGGAATAATACAGCCAACTGATGGAACCGGTCATTAAGAAACTGGCAATGAGGGTATCCAGCAGCAGGTTAATTTGGCTAACCGACACACCAAAAATAGCCGGCAGCATCAGTTTGCGAATTTTGGTCACGCCCGGGTCTTTCCAACCCCACTTGGGTTTAACCAACAACCCCGCCTTTTTAAGAAACGGCAACTGGAACAAGAGCTGAATAAAACCACCAAAGAACACACCCCAGGCCAGCGCGTATTCCGGCTGCTCCATTTGCGGCGCCAGCCAGATGGCCGCAGCAATAATGGCTACATTCAAAAATACCGGCGTGAACGCTGCAACAGCAAACTTACCCAGCGTATTGAGTATGGCTCCTGCCATAGCGGCAAAACTGATAAACCATAAATAAGGAAAGGTAATGCGGAGTAAGTCGCTGGCAAGGACAAACTTTTGTCCCTGCGGACCGTCATTCCACCAGTCTAAAAACCACCCCATGCCAAAAAGCGCAGCCACAACCGGCGAAGCCACCACACCGAAAATGGTGACCACGGTCACAATGGTACCTAAGGTGCCCGATACCCTGGCAATGAGTAATTGCTGATCGGGCAGTTCTTTGCCCTGCTTGTACTCAGTGAGCACCGGCACAAAAGCCTGGGCAAAAGCGCCCTCGGCAAAGAGCCGACGTAAAAAGTTGGGGATTTTATTCGCAAAAAAGAAGACATCCGCCGCAGCACCCGCTCCCATCAGGTTAGCAATGACCACATCGCGCACTAAACCCAATACGCGCGAGATCAGGGTCATCGCGCTGACGATAAAACCAGAACGGAGCAAAGCTTTTGACACAAGAGTTCCTTTCGGCTGACAGCTAAGTTTCTGTTTTGATTGTAACTGAGACCAATGATGGATGCTATTTTATCAAAACCGCAGTTAAAGCACCGAGTTTTTCCCTTTTCACTGTTGACTTTTACAACAGAAAAGGCATAATCTGCGGCCTTTATAAGAGAAGCGTTCTGTTAATGAATTTAGGAGTTCACCTTGGCTAACATTAAGTCTGCTAAAAAGCGTGCGATCCAGGCCGAGAAAAATCGCCGCCACAATGCAAGCCGTCGTTCAATGATGCGTACTTACCTTAAACGTGTAAACGCAGCTATTGAGACAAAAGACAAAGAAGCAGCAAACACTGCAATGAAAGACGTAGCTCCAATGCTGGATCGTTACGCGACTAAAGGTCTTATCAGCAAAAACAAAGCGGCACGTCATAAGAGCCGTTTAAATGCTAAGATCAAAGCACTGTAAAAAGAATTACTGACCTGGGCTTAGGCGCAGGAAACGAAAAAACCGGCTAAAATGCCGGTTTTTTTATGTCTGTCGCACGACCTAAAATATTTTAATCCAGTATGAACTACCTGGTATAAGCTTTAACGCCTTTTTTACTTTTTGTAATTTTGCTCATCGCAGCACGTGCTTTTTCTTGCTCGGCTTCTAATGTTGGTTGAATTTCAGTTAAGTACTGATCTGCGTCCGCTACTGCTTTTACCCACTGCTGAGACTCTTGCCAATTTTCAGGAAGATTATTGAGGCTTTTAATCAGTCTGGCTAAAGTAGCGCTAGCAGACTCGAACTCCGAATCCGCTATCTCATGTTTAAGCTGTTCATGTAGCGTTGCTAACTTTTCAGGCTGCATTTTATTAGACATCTAATTAGGCACCCGAAGCCTGTTGCATCTGGTTTATAGCAACGTCTCGTTGTTCCATTGGAATTTGATCCCAGGCACCTTTAATATCAATCATTAAACGTGCAACTTCATCAATAATATCAATATCCAGTTCAATAGACGCATCAGCAATACGCGTGCTCATATACATATACAGTTCACGCAAATTACCTGCAGCGTTAGCACCCGCGCTGTCATCCAGGCTATAACGCAAAGAATCAACAATAGCCTGTGCCTTACTTAAATAAAGGCTTTTCTTTTCTAAGTCTTTTCGCTGAATAGCACCTTTGGCGTAATTTAAATTCTCCAGCACACCCGCCATCAACATCTGCACCAGTTGATAAGGGTCTGCTCCCGCGATGCGGGTTTCCAGAGAGCCTTTAGTGTAGCCTTTTAACTTGGCATTCATACGATATTACCTCTAATTAATCTTTGTTCCTGGTGAAGCCAGGGAGGTTTGCCAGCTGCGCACTGACCGAATTCCCACGACTTTGTAGTTGGCCAACTAAAGAATCCAACGCTTGATATTTAGCACGCAAGGTTTCTTCCATAGATTCCATACGAAGAGCTAAATCTTCACGACTATCAGCGACGCGATCTAAGCTTTCATTAATGGTGTTTTTACGCAACTCTAATGAACCACCACCGCCAACATACCCATCTAAAAAGCTATCCATACGGGCAGCCAAACCGTTTTCACCGCCAAATACAGACTCTAATGCTGATGGATTATCTTTCAATACCTCGCTGAAACTGGTTACGGGGTTTTCCGCTTCAAGTTTGCCTTCTTTATCCAGACCAAAACCTAAGTCAAACAACGTTTGCCCACCTTCACCAAACGTAGACGTCAGCACATTGTTCAACTGACCCTTCAAATTACGAACCGTGGCATCTCCCTGAAGCATACTTTTCTCACCACCAATTTCATTTAAAGAAGCAACAGCTCCGTTATAAGCTTTCACGAACGCATCAATCGACTTCTTAATACCATCTTCATCGCGGGCAATAGAGAGCTTGGCCGTCTCGGCATCTGTGCTTTCCTTAACCGCAGTAATGGTTGACCCCTGAATCACATCTTCAAAGATATTGGTGTCATTAGTTGCCTGAATACCATCAATTTCAATAATGGCGTCAGTCGCTTTATCTGCATCAGCTATAGACATACCACCTGTGCCACCACCGTTAGCTTCAGTAGAAATAGCATCAAACTCAGCGTTATCGTTGGTAACTGTCAAATCATTACCTGCACCACTTACGGTCGAGCGGAACACCAGTTTCGCTTCGGTTCCCGTATTAATGATATCGGCAGTAACACCAAAATTATCCTGAGAGGAGTTCACTGCTTTTCGAATGTCTTCAAGGCTTGAGCCTGCTTCAATATCTAACGTAAAACTTTCGTCGCCAGCACCAAAAGTCAATGACCCAGCATTAGTATTCACTTCATCATCAGAGCTTGCAAAAGCGCCATCAGCTGATACGGCTCGGCTACCTTTAGCCAATTGAGTTACTGAAATATCAAAATTGCCAGCACTGGCATTTTTAGTACTCTCAACAGTTACAAGATCGCCTGACTCCGGTTGCTTAACCGAAGCTTTCATTGCCCTGAATAAATCGCCGTCCGATAGTTTTTCAGAAGCATCCTGAAGCTTAGACAATACCGACCGCATTTCACCAACGGCAGACAACTCTACCTGCAATCGTCCTTCTTGTTGGTCAAGCCGGTTCTGCTTTGGAACTCGTTGAGCATCAAGCGTCGCTTTAACAATACCTTCCAAATCTAAACCTGAACGAGCACCTAATGATGAAACTAATGGCATACCATCACCTCTTTAAATTTCGTTATCGAACAAAATTCCTGCCCGATTTTCATTGTTATCGGCCATTTCTTCGATAGCTTTAGCTAACTTCACCGCAAGCTCAGAAGGTATTTGCCGAATTTTTTCACCACTTTCAGTATCCATAACCTTAACGACTGGTGGGTCACCTTTTTCGTCAAAAACAAATTGCAGACTGGTATTGCGTATAACCGAAGACTTATTAATTTCTTCGACCATATCTCCAATACTGGGTTCCTCAGTCAGAGCTCCTGACTTAGCACTTTCTGTACGCTCAGCTACCTTATCCTGTACCTCATTAACGGTATCAATCACATTCTGCTTATTGGGCTGTTGTGTCTGTACCGATCCTTTCCCTGTTGAGAGGAGGCTGAAATCGCGGGTATCCATTGATATATCCGCCATAATAATCACCTGTTCCCTATCAAAACATCAATTAAGTTTCTAACGGACGAGAGAAACAACTGTCCTTGTATGTTATCGGTATAGACTACTATAAACTTTAGTTTTTATTTGAAGTTTTTTTAACCAACCTTATTTTAGAATAAAAATTTCCTTCAGGCATAAAAAAACGGAGCCGAAGCTCCGTTTTTATACACTACTAAGTTTAAGTGGAGATTAACCCAGTAACTGCAGTGCCGCCTGTGGACGCTGGTTTGCCTGCGCCAGGATAGTCTGTGAAGCCTGCTGCAGAATCTGAGACTGAGTCAGTTTTGCAGTTTCAGCAGCAAAGTCTGCGTCTTTAATTCGAGACTTAGCACCTTCCAGGTTTTCAGCAATGTTCGCTTGGTTACGAATGGTTGACTGAAAACGGTTCTGAACCGCACCTAAGTCTGCGCGTTGAGCATCAATCTGTGCAATTGCTGCATCAATAGTTCCCAAAGCGTTTTGCGCGCCATCATAAGTACTGATATCAACCTGACCAATCTGGCTCAACGTTGATGCACTAGCACCGAAAATCTCAGTTTCGTCAGCAGTACCATCATTAGTGATAGAAAACGCATCACGTGATTCAAGCTGAAGTTCAGCGTCAACAACAACACTGGGGTTAGTGTCATCAGCAACAATTCCAGCACCAGTAGCACCAGCTAAAGTAACGGTGTTACCAGCCACACCACCAGAGATTTGAACGCCATTAACGTCTTGAGCATTTATGGTTAACTCACCGCCGTCAACAGTCGCATCAATACCGGCTTTACCCAGGTCTTCTGAAAGCTTAGTCAGTGAACCGTTGTATTTCGCCAAGTCAAAGGTTTCTTCGCCAATAGTTAAGGTACCAGCATCAGTACTCTGGAAGTTACTAATTGTCGCTGTAACTTCAGTAGAAGCAGTAACACCTGTGCCTGCACTGTTAACTTTACCAACGATATCCATTGCTTTATCAGTGGCAGTTACACCAATAACAGCGTTACCATCAGGGCCACCCAAGGTAATGTTACCAGCAGTCAAACCTACAGTGTAATCAGCTGCAGCTGTTGCTGTTTGTGTACCCAGAATTGAGCCAGCGCCAGTCACTTTGTTGTTACCGATAGCGTTAGCTGCTACGTCACGAAGACTTACAGAGATAGTCTCGTTAGCGTTAGCACCAACCTGGTATTTTTCAGTACCGAAGCTACCGTCAAGCAAGTTTTTACCACCAAAGCTGGTCGTTTCTGCAATACGAGTTAGCTCTTGCTGCAGGTTACCAATTTCTTTTTGCAGTGCGCCACGGTCAACATCAGAGTTAGACCCGTTAGCTGACTGAATAGACAGTGTACGCATACGTTGCAGGATAGTCGTTGACTCATCCAGTGCACCTTCTGCAGTTTGCGCCATAGAGATAGCGTCGTTTGCGTTACGGTTACCCTGGTTCAAGCCGTTTACCTGTGAGCTCAAACGGTTTGAAATTTGTAAGCCCGCAGCATCATCTGCAGCGCTGTTGATACGGAAGCCTGACGACAAACGTTGAAATGCTTGGTCAAGCGAGTTACCTGAGCTGATCAGCTGACGCTGCGCGTTCAATGAGCTGACGTTAGTGTTTACATATAAAGGCATAATAATGCTCCTCAGTTTCTGGCCTAAGCTTGGATTCAATCGTTGTTGCCAAGCTGGGAGGAAGTGTTCGGCTTCGTGTTTCGCCTGGTTAAAGTTTCCTCTCACAAAGGGTATCGGCCGGGGTTTGGGGAGCTTTAGGATTTTTTTGAAAATTTTTGAAGTTTTTTACGGCGGGGCGATATTTGTGATGTAGCCTGACATTTATGTCAGGATGGATATCTCACCTGACATAAATGTCAGGCTACAACATTACCGGGTTTGGTACCTCACCTGACGTGAACGTCAGGCTACATCACGGTATAATTTACAGGTAGTCGAATAGACTCAACTGGCTGACCCGGGAGAACACTTGCTGAGCCGCTGAATAAATGGTTTCATTTTTTACTAAATCGGTTAATGCTTCGGAATAATCCACATCAGATATATCTGACCGTGCTTTTTTATTCACTATTTCTATATCGGCATTACTGAGCTTGGCATTATCCATAACATTAAGACGCGCACCAACCGACGCCTGAGTGTCAGTTAAATCACCTATAATCGTATTAAAGTCGTCCAGCGCGAAGGCGATTTCACTCTCGTGGAAGCCTTTACTCTCTGGTCCTGAATCTTCAAGTGCGTCCGCTAAGTCGCGCATTTGCGTCAGTAAGTTACGAGACACCGGTTCGCCTATACTGTAGCTAAAAGAATCCCCGGCTACTGGCATATTATCTTTATCAAGCTCCAGACTCATACCATTATACTCAACCTTTCCATCAGTCACAGTACCGGTAACAACGGGGTTAACGCCATCATCAATCTCATAAGTATCCGGACCCGTAAAGTTAACGGTAAAATCGGTGGGGTCACCCGCAGCAATACGTGCCTCGGTATCGGCAATTAGCGCATTACGGTCAGTGACTTCCACTTTTTCAATAAAGTCTCCGCCAGCGGTTAAGTCAAAATCGACTCGTTTAGACACGTTTGAAAACGCACGACTGCCCGGGTCATTTGCCGGCAAATAAAGCGTAGGAGACAACTGAATGGTGCGCTGCCCCTGATCACCAACGTATTGGTAAGACTGAGTCGCGTCATCGAACTCCATTGGCTGAGTACGGTTCTGATAACCGGCAAAAATATACTCGCCCGATTCATCCTGAGCATTAGTTAAATCAAAAATTGACGCTTCAATATTGCGTAATTCCGACGCAATGGCTTTCCGGTTCGTCTGATCATAACTACCGTTGCCCGCCTGAACAGCCAGGGTACGCGCTTTCTGAATAGCAGAGGTAATGCTGTCTAATACACTTTCCTCACGACGCAAATTGTTTTCTAAAGTGATTGAGTTACGTTCAAATTGTTCGTTCTGACCAATTTTCTCGTTCAGTGCCAACACTTGCGAATTGCCAATAGGATCATCAGCAGGGCTTAATATTCTGGTTTGCTTAGTCAGCATCAATTGAATTCTATCCAACTGACTTTGTGAGGTTTGTAAGCTGTCCAGACCCCGCTGGAAAAATAAGTTAGTACTTAAACGCATAGTCATTACCTCAATGAATTCAGCAGGGTGTCAAAAATGGTTTGTGACGTTGTAATAATTCTTGCGGACGCAGTATACGCCTGCTGATACTGAATTAAATTCGCAGCTTCTTCGGACAGATTGACCCCGGCCTGGGAATCATAAAGTGCTTCAGTTTGTGACTTGATGGCTTCAGCTGAGTCGCGTAATACCCGATTTTGGCTAACCCGACTGCCCACATCCGACACCAGTCGACCGTAGCTTTCATTGAAAGTCATTGTGGGTTCCGCTTCTTCACCGCCAGAGCGCCGAACCAATTGCTGGCGTTGTAAGTCAGCCATAGCCTGACCGTTGCTATTATCATCAAAACCATTGGTATTGTATTCAATAAAATACTCATCACCAACAGCAGGCTCACCATTAATATCGACTTCATAATCCGGATCGGCTAAACCAGCCTGGTTTAAAATACCATTCAGGTCTGTCGTTCCCGTAATTGTGCCTATACTGTTTCCATCTTTATCAAACACTTCCAGGTCATAAGCGTTGCCGGTCTGTCCCGTCACTTCAATACGCGCCGGTGCAGTACCCAGTAAAGTATTGTTCGTGGTATCGTAATAATCGTTAGGCGTATTAATCGAATTAATTTCGATTCCAGCAGCGCCTTCGTTATCCATCCCGTCCTTCACTCGAATAGGGTTTGCCAAAGCAATATCTTCCGGGCGGCGAATGGCTAAACTGATTTCCGAAGCGGCATTATCCGCCGGCTTTGCCAAAAATTGGTCACCGGCATTCGCAGCACCAGTAAGATCTAGCGAAATCCCCAATTCCGCAATATCGACCGAACCAGGAGATGCCTGAGTCACCGTAATCGTGTCAGCTCCGCTTACCACCGTACCGTCACTATTTACTGGTACAATCTCATATTCGTCCGGGTTACCAGTTTTAGTAATACGCAGGTTTTCCGATGGAAACGATTTGCTGTTCCCCTCTAAAACACGTACTCCAATTTCAGCTGTGCCTGTGTTTTCGGCATAAGGTACCGCCTGTGACTCCGTTTTACCCAGATCAAAAATTTTACTACCCAACTGGTTATCCAGATCCATACCTTTTTGGTTCTGAGTATTCAAAGAATCTGCAATGCGCACCGCTAGCTGACCCAAACGCCTCTGAGTCGGCATTAACACTTGGTCACGATATTCCAGATAACCGCCAACAGAACCGCCAACTTCGTCGGTTGGCAAGTAAAACTCACTGACACCGCCACCGCTGTGCTCTTTTTTAAGAACCATTTCTAAGCGCTCGGTGTCAGGGTTACTTTTTACGGCAACCGCATTAAACCGTCCGTTTTCCAAAACCAGCGGCTGACCATTTTTCAAATTAACGGAAACAGCCCCATTTTTCTGTTCAATCGTGCTGAACTGAACCAACTCTGCAAGCTGTCGTAGTTGATCATCGCGTTTATTTAACAGCGCGTTTAAATCGCCATTGTCATTGTTTTTTCCTGCTGACGACTGAATTTTCACGTTCAGTTCGGCTATATTTTCTGAAATTGAATTAATGCGTTCAGTCGATAGTGTCAGACGATCGTTTATTATATTTTTTTGTTGGTTAAGGTATTGAGAGAAATCATTAAACTTAGTCACCATGGAACTAGCTTCAGCTAACACCAGTTGGCGGGCAGTCACTGAACCAGGGTCATTATTGGCATCCTGCAGGGTATTGAAAAAGCTTTCTATAGAAGAGGCAACATTAGTCGTACTATCACCTAATAAAGTATCCAATTGTTCCGCTTGTTGAAGATTGGCTTTGTAGTAACTGACTTTGGAGATATCGGTGCGCAACTGGCGATTGGCGAATTCGTCGATCATACGATTAACTCGCAGACGTTCCAAACCACCAAATTCACTTTCCAGGTATTCGGTGCGCTCGCGAACGTAGCTGTCCGTTTTTGTATTATTAATGTTCTTACCGGTAATTTGCAGGCTTTGTTGATGCGCTAATATGCCGTTTTTACCGATATTTAATAAGTCAAAACTCATCGATGACTCTCCAGTTACTCTGTGACCATTATCGGCACCTAACGAATATTATTTAGTTAAACCGGCAATTTTTCGCCGCCTGCGGCACCACTAAATGTCTTTATCAACAAAAGCCGGATTGTTTAATACCGACTGAATCTTCTGTGCGTACTGAGGATCCGTTGCGTAGCCCGCACTTTGCAACGCTTCAGCGTACTGGGCAGGATCATCAGCTACTTGTAACGCCTGCTGATAACGCGGATGCTCTTTTATAAAGTCAACGTAGTCTTGCAAACTCTGTTCCACATTGGCGTAAGAGCGAAACGCGGCGCGCTCTTTACGAGCGACTTCACCATCAAATTCCAGTGTACTGACATGAGATTTGTCGCCATCCCAGCGGGTATCTGCTTTTATATTGAATAAGTTATTACTGGAACCGCCATGCCGTCCGGGCACTAAACGTTGTCCCCACCCAGTTTCCAGAGCCGCTTGAGCCATTAAAACATCGGGGTTCAATCCGGCTTCCTTCGCTATTCGTTCGGCATGAGGTTTTAATGCGGCAATAAAGCTCTGTGGTGAATCAAAGGTTGCGCTCCCGTCACTTAACTTCGCCGTGTTAACGCGCTGGTTGCCGTAATATAAACCGGCATCAATACCGCCCTGATCACTCAGTTGCTTACTCATATCGGCACGGTTTTTCGCACGCGGGTCACCAAGGTTGGCACCACTACGATTCATCGACTCCGAAACATAACTGTTGTCACCACTCAATTGCTTTACCATCAACTCAGCCAGCCCAAGACTCCCCTGATTAGACAGCTCCGAAGTCAACTGCTGGTCATACATATCGCGGTACATATTGGTGTAGCGATTATCCAGTAAATTATCTTCCTCAAACACAGCATTGGCTTTGCGCATACTGCCCATAACCATATTCAGGAATATGGCTTCAAACTGTTGCGCCGCTTCCATCAGCGCTTCTTTGTCATCCGCTTTAAACGCACGCTTACGCAGCCCGTCCAGGCTGCTGGTATCCATTGCGTGTTGCGTTTGTTTTAGATGCGAGTTTGAAGCCGTCATATTTTTTAACTGCCGTTAAATAACGATGAGTTCGCCGGACAACGCACCGGCCTGCTTTAATGCTTCCAGTACAGCAATCATATCGCCGGGAGCTGCGCCAATCTGATTGACCGCACGCACCAGGTCATTCAATGTCGTACCGGGTTCAAACACAAACATCCGTGCATCTTCCTGGTTCACATCAATGATGCTCTGAGGCGTAATCGCCGTTTGCCCCTGACCAAACGGGTTAGGCTGATCAACATTAACGTTCTCCGCTATGGTCACCTGCATGTTGCCATGTGCTACAGCGGCTGGTCTCAACTCAACATTCTGGCCAACCACAATGGTTCCGGTACGCGAGTTTACGATAATTTTCGCCGACGCAGAGGCCTGTTGTACCTCCAGATTTTCCAGCGTCGACATATAACTCACCCGCTGACTCAAATCTCTAGGAGCTCGTACCCGTACAGAAGTCGCATCTATTGCCTGAGCTGAACCATCGCCAACTAAGTTATTAATGGTTTCAGCCATGCGTTTTGCAGTTGTAAAATCGGACTGATGCAAATTAAAGGTAAAGTAGTCAGAAGAGCCGAAGCCCGAAAGAACTTCGCGCTCAACCACACCACCACCAGGAATACGACCGACCGTAGGCGTATTAATGACAATTTTTGAGCCGTCATTACCTTCAGCGCCTAAGCCGCCCACAATAAGGCTACCTTGTGCTACAGCATAAACTTCACCGTTCGCACCTTTTAAAAAGGTTTGCAGTAAGGTTCCACCGGTCAGGCTGTCGGCGCTGCCAACAGAGGAGACCGTCACGTCAATTTTCTGTCCGGGTTTCGCAAATGCCGGTAAGTCAGCATGCACCGCAACGGCTGCTACGTTATCAATTTTAGGACGCTCATTCGCCGGAATATTAATACCGAAGTTACCCAGCATGGTACGAAAAGTCTGGTCAGTAAAAGGCGTCTGCTCGCCAGTTCCCGGCAAGCCAACAACCAGACCATAGCCAATCAACTGGTTAGAACGAATGCCCTGAACCGATGCGATGTCTTTTATACGAGAGGCTTGCACCGGAGCAACCAGCATTGAGAGCAAACTCACCGCAAGTGCGAATATCTTAAGCGTTCTCATGCCTTACTCCTTAAAATGGCCATATCGGGCTGTTAAAGAAACGGGTTAACCAACCCTGCTCCTGAACCTGGGCCAGACTGCCGGTACCCGAGTACTCGATACGCGCATTGGCGACACGAGTTGAAGGGATTTGGTTAGCCGCGGTAATGTCCTGCGGACGGATCATACCGGTTAAGCGAATATACTCATCGCCGGTATTAATGCGCATCCATTTTTCGCCACGCACAATTAAATTTCCGTTAGGTAGTACTTTAATAACGGTTACGGTAATTTCGCCATTTAATTGGTTACTCTGGTCAGAGCTGGCGTCGCCATTAAAGTCTCTGGTGCCATTCACCCCGGCAGAAAGAGGGTTACCACCGACGGTAATGTTCCGTCCAAACATGGTCGGAGCACCAAGCTCTGCCGAGCTTTCTTTCGAAGTTTCAGTCGTTGCTGTTTTACTGGCAGTGGTTTGCTCCTGCAAAGTCACCGTAATAATGTCGCCTAATCTGCGGGCTTTAATATCAGAATACAGGTTATCCGCGTAAGCATCCTGAAACAAAGAACCTGTTGGCACCACCGGCTGAGCACGCTCTTCCGGTAACACGGGTGCGTAATATGGGTCATCGGGCATAGGTTTATGCGGGGTTTGCGCACAACCAGCCGCAACCAATACTGTTAAAGAAACAAGGAAAAAACGCATAAAATCACCCGCTATTATTTAATGACGACAACAATTAAAGCTGCTGGTTAATATAACTCAGCATCTGATCCACAGACGAAATCACTTTCGAGTTCATCTCGTAGCCACGCTGACTTTCAATTAAGTTAACCAGCTCTTCGGTCACGTTCACATTTGAGGTTTCCAACGCGCCCTGAATGGTATTACCCATACCGTCAACGCCCGGAACCGCCTCTAAAGGAGCACCACTTACTGCTGTTTCTTTATAAAGGTTTTGCCCCATAGGCTCTAAACCGGCCGGATTAATAAAGTTAACCAGGTTAAGCTGCCCTACCACAATGTTGTCCGGGTTGCCGGGTTGGGTAACTGTCACTTCACCTTCTTGTGAAATACTGATAGACATGGCGTCTTCCGGAATTTGAATCGCAGGTTCTATATTGTAGCCATTACCGGAAGTCACTAGCTCACCATCTTCGTTCAGGGAAAACTGACCGTTACGGGTATAAGAGATGTTGCCGTCCGGCATCAGCACCTGAAAGAAACCTTTACCGTCAATCATCACATCCAGCGAGTTGTCGGTTGTCTGTACATTGCCCTGAGTATGAGACTTTTGCGTCGCCACCACCTTGGTACCGGCACCCAGCATCAAGCCGTTAGGTAGCTCGGTGTCCTGCGCTGACTGCCCGCCCGGCTGGTTAATGTTCTGATACAACAAGTCTTCGAATACCGCCCGGCTCTTTTTAAAGCCGATGGTGCTGGAGTTTGCCAGGTTGTTGGAAATAACTGAAATATCGCGCTGCTGCGCGTCCAGTCCGGTTTTACTTATCCATAATGCTGGGTTCATAATGTTTCTCCTGAGCTACGCTTAGCTGATTCTCATCAGCGACTCAGAACGCTGAGCGTTCTCATCGGCGGTTTTCATTAATTTGACGTTCATTTCATACTGGCGCTGCAGAGCAATCATGTGCGTCATTTCTTCGACGCTGTTCACGTTACTGCCCTCAAGAGCACCAATTTCCAGTTTGACATTGGCATCGGCAATGGCTTGCTGATCATCTTTTAACTTAAACAAGCCATCGTTACCTTTTTCCATATTGCCGTTCGGCGGGTTAACTAATTTAATGCGGTCAATCACTTCCATGGCATTCGCCGGCGCGCCCATTGGACGTATCGACACATTCCCGTTCGCACCTATAACCAAATTATCAATTGGCATAGGAACAAATATTGGCCCGTTATCGCCCAAAACGGTTTGTCCCGTTGAGTTTTTCAACAAACCGTCAGTCCCCACTTCCAAGCTACCGTTACGGGTGTAACGCTCATTGCCGTTGCCATCATCGACGGCAATCCAGCCCTGATCCTGAATGGCAACATCCATATTCCGACCAGTCGTTTGTATTGCTCCACTGGCAAAATTTTGCCCGGGGCTTTCCGTCATAGAAAAGACTCGTGTTGGCAAACCTTCACCAAAGGCCTGCATAGCCCGAGCCTGTTGCAAGTCGCCTTTAAACGCCGTGGTATTGGCGTTAGCCAAGTTGTTGGCACGAACAGCGACAGCGTTCATATTTTCTTTCGCGCCACTCATCGCTACCCATAGCATCTTGTCCATAGCTGACCTCCAGCCAAAAATTTGTCATCTGGGTTAAGCAATGCAGATTTCGTGCCAAAAAAAAGACGCCCGAAGGCGTCTTTTGTTAATCGTAACCAATAGCTATTATCGAATCTGAAGAATGGTCTGATTAATGGTGTTGTTTACTTCAAGCGAACGCGAGTTGGCCTGGAAGTTACGCTGCGCAGAAATCAAATCAACCAGCTCTTTGGTCAGGTTCACGTTTGAGTTCTCCAGTGCTGATGATTCAATAGCACCGAAAGTCCCTGAATTGGCCTGGCCTGCAAGAGCTTCGCCTGACGCACTGCTTTGTTTCCATGATGTACCGCCAACCTGAGTCAGACCTTGCTCATTCGCGAAGCGCACTAGTGCAACTTGGCCTAAGTAACGAGTATCACCGTTCGAGTATGTCGCTGAAATAAGCCCATCCTCTGCAGTTTCCACTTTAGTTAATCGGCCTAACGTACTGCCATCTTGCTCAAGAACGTTAACTTCAAATTCCGAAGCATACTGAGTAGGCAGTCTGTCTCCTTGCGGGTCTTGAAACTTAATATCCAAACTTTGGGCTGCATTTGCGCCATTGCTATATGTGCCACCCACTGCCACCGTCGCATCAGGAAAAGTTCCGTCAGTGAAACCAGGAGAGTTAGGACTCGGTTTGCCGTCTGGCCCAAAAGCCACACGAATCCCATTGTAGGGGCCGCCCCCCGAAAACGTTGCAGTTGGTTCTGCTTGCGAGTTCCCAATTACCGCTCCGCTAGCATCTTTCAACTCAGCGTCAACGCCCCGTCCATCGACAGTAGTATAAATGTCCCAATAAGTATCAGCATCAGCAGGAATTGCTGTACCCGGAGCGTTTTGTCCACCCTCTCCATCAGCTCGGCGAGCATAGTAGGTTGTCATTACATGAGACTCGCCAAGGGAGTCGTATATAGTTGTGGATGTTGATGAGGTATAACTACCAGTATCCTCGGGATTAAATGGCCTACCCTCAACATAATTTGGATCAGTGGGCACCGCTCCTGTGCGTATGGGAACTGACTCACTTCGCGAGTCGAGGTTAAACGACAGGTTCACGTTTTCAGTTAAGCTTGGCGCCCCAGCCGTGTCAGGAATACGAAGAGGCTGAGCAGTAGCTAAACTGGAGGACTGACTTGTTCCGGTCGTTTCATTAACAGGAAAACCGACCAAGTAATTCCCATTATTGTCAACCATATAGCTCTCGTTATTTAACTTAAACGCACCTGAGCGAGTAAAGTTGTAATCTTGATCGCCTATCTGGGATGCGGTTGCAAAGAAGCCATTTCCGCTAATGGCCATATCCAAAGAGTTTTCAGTAAAATCGAGCGTACCTTGACTAAATTGCTGTGCAACTGATGACGTTAACACGCCATCCCCCACCTTAGCTCGTCCCGAACTAAAGATACTACTGGCATAAACATCCGCGAACTCAGCACGTGATTGCTTGAAGCCGGTTGTTTTGACGTTTGAAATGTTATTTGCGGTTACATCTAAGTCTTTTTGTGATGCATTGATACCGCCGAGTGCAATATTAAATGACATAAGTCACCTCACTTGTTAGCTAATTTCAGTCACATCAGAAAGCTTGATGCCACCTAATCCTTTAAGATTCAAAACCACACCGCGGTCACCGCCGGTGCTGACACTTTGCACACGAGCGTGCATTTGCAATGGAAGCTCTTCAGTCTGACCACCTACTTGGGCATTCACAGAGAACGAATAATTTCCGGCGGGCGCTTCTTCGCCGTTAGACATAACGCCGTCCCACTCAAACTCTTTTGTTCCCTGCTCCACATCACCTAAATCAATGGTTTTAACCGTTGCTCCCGTGGAGTCTTTAATACTAATTTTTACATTCTGAGCCGTCTGCGGTGTCGCAATCATGCCCGTTACGCCAGCCCCTGATTCCAGGTTAGCCTGATCAGTCGGCACCAGAACTTTACGCCCAACCATAGTTGAAGCCTGAAGTGCCTGATTCGAGGTCATGTCTGTCGCAAATTGGTCAAATCGGTCTGACAGACCGCTAATACCTTCCGCCATTGTGAAACTGGTCATTTGAGCGATCATCTGATCGTTCTCGACCGGCTTAGACGGGTCCTGCATACTGAGTTGCTCTGTTAACAGCTTGAAGAAGTCTTCTTGCTCCAGCTTTCCCTGCTCATCTGGATCAGCATATCTGGCATCGTCTTCTTTCTTCCATTTCAAGTCGTCAATGTAGGAATTATTGCTTACGCCTTCCATTACTTATCTCCTGCTTACCCTTGACCCAGACGCAATAAACGTTGTGTCATTGTTTTGGCAGTGTCCGCTACCTGAACGTTTGTCTGGTAGGAACGCGAAGCCGAAATCATATTGGCCATTTCTTCCATGGTGTTGACGTTTGGACGGTAGATATAACCGCTTTCGTCAGCCATAGGATGATTTGGAGCATATTCAATTTGCAGCGGATCCTGACTTTCCACAATACCCAGTACTTTGACGCCGGCTTCCTGACCCGCCTGAGTCTGATTCGTCAGACTATTACCGCGATAGTCACCTTTAGCGTCGGCTAAAGCGGTCGCAAAAACCGGGTTTCTGGCCCGATAGGTTTCATCAATACTGCTGCTAATTGAGTTAGCGTTTGCGAGGTTACTGGCTGTTGTATTCAGTCGTACTGACTGAGCACTCATGGCCGAACCCGACACATTAAAAATGTTAAAAAGACTCATGACTTATTATCTCCCTTGTCCGCCCAGGGCTTTCTTCACACCGCTGATACGGCCGTCAAGAAAGTTCATGGTCATTTCATACTCCAACGCATTTTGTGCATACAAGTTTTGTTCCAACTGCACATCAACGGTGTTGCCATCGCCGGTATCCGGTTGCGTGGGTACGCGGAACTTTTCAGTTCCCTGAGGTTTAATTTCAACGCTGAAATGCTTTTCGTGAGTACGCGCCATTTTGTGGTTTTCCATACCGCGTTGCGCTTGTTGCAACGCCTGCTGAAAGTCCAGACCTTTAGCTTTGTAGCCGGGGGTGTCGGCATTGGCAATATTGTTGGCAATAAGCTCCGCGCGCTGAGTGCGTACACCCAACGTGTGTTGCTGTATTCCCATAAGCTTGTCCATGGAAAGTGCCATATTTTTGTCTCCACAGTGTTCGATAGTGAAGACAATGCAGGAAGTGTGCCAATTTAAGGAGGGATTATTACTTTTTCAGGCGGACATTTCCTGCAGGAAACTATTTTCTCCGGTAAATTATGCCTGGCTGGCAGCGGATCATCTCAAAATCCTCAGTAAGTCCTGAAATTGATTCGGATGCACCGAGAAAAAGATAACCGCCGGGGTTCAGCGATTGCCGGAATTGGGCAATAATTTTCCGCTTTACTTCAGGGGCAAAGTAAATAAGAACATTGCGGCAAAAAATAACATCGAATTTGCCCAGCAAAGAATAGCTGTCCAGCAAGTTCAAGTGACGGAAATGAATAAACTGCTTAAGCTCGTCTTTTACTCTCATGGAGCCGACTTTACTTTCGGCGTCCGTAAAAAACTTCTTTCTACGCTCAGCCGATAAACCACGCGCGAGAGCAAGACTATCGTACTCACCAATTGCACATTGTTCGAGAACCTTATTGGAAATGTCGGTTGCCGTGACTTTTATGCCAGCTCTTAGCCCACCCGGGTTTTTCGCCTTATACTCTAAGTACGTCATGGCAATAGAATAAGGTTCTTGCCCGGAGGAACAGGCTGCAGACCAAATTTTTAAAGGCCCGGTGTGATTCTTATATTCAGGAAGAATACGATCGTTCAGAATTTCAAACGGGTAAGTGTCACGAAACCATAAGGTTTCGTTGGTTGTCATGGCATCAATAACCGCTGCCCGCAACGCGCGCTCACTTAGTTTCATTGAGCGTTTTACGAGTTCCGACAGCGAATCGACATTAAACCGGCCCATTAAAGGGCTCAGCCGACTCTTCACCAGATACAGTTTACTTTCACCCAATACGATACCGCATTGATGTTCAAGGAACTGACGAAATTCCTGATATTCCGATAAACTTAATTCGCGATCTATCACGTTATATAAACAACTTCCGTTTCAGTTTCATTCGTTTCGTAGCCTGACGTTCACGTCAGGTCGAATATCGCACCTGATGCAATAGCATCAGGCTACGCAATAACTTCTGTATTCAGCCATTTTTGTACGGCGGTCGCCAGCTCATCCGGATGAAATTTTGCAATAAAATCATCGGCACCGACTTTCTTCACCATAGCCTGATTAAACACACCACTCAATGATGTATGTAAAATAACATGAATATCGCGTAAATTTGGATCAGCTTTTAACTCAGCGGTGAGCGTATAACCGTCCATAACCGGCATTTCGACATCGGAGACCAAAACGGGCACATGAGGATGCACTAAGCCCCCCACTTCCTTGGCTTTATCTTTTAAGTAATCTAAAGCTTCTTTACCGTTCTTTTTGACTTCGAGCGTAATACCCAAAGACTGCAATGCACGTTTTATCTGGTTGCGGGCAACCGAAGAGTCATCCGTAATCAAAATGGTTAAATCTTCTTTTGCAACATTGATAGGTGCATTCGCGACTTCTTCGCTGACATCCATATTAGCCGGCATAATATCAGCTAATATGCGTTCCACATCAATAATTTCAATTAATTCATCTTCCACTTTGGTCACCGCGGTAAGATACGCATCTCTTCCGGTACCTTTGGGCGGCGGCATCACATCTTCCCAGTTGATGTTAATGATGCGATCAACCCCTTCAACCAAAAAGCCCTGAATGGTTCGGTTGTACTCAGCAATAATGACGAAACGATTCTGAATATCGGTTAGCGCCCGACCACCGGTCGCCATACTCAAGTCAATAATGGATATAGCCTGACCACGGATATGCGCAACGCCACGAACCAGAGGGTTACGATTCGGCATAGCGGTAAGCTTAGGACATGGCAATACTTCACGTACTTTAAATACGTTGATGCCAAAGCGTTGTTTCCCATTTAGGTGAAACATTAATAGTTCCAGCCGGTTTTGACCGACCATTTGTGTGCGTTGATTCACTGAATCGAGAATGCTAGCCATTGTTCACTCCTGTTATGTGGCAGGCTACTTCTACTTCGGCACGGTATTTGCTTACATCTACATTAACCATACTGAAACCATCGAACTGCCGATCTTTTGACGTTATACCGTTTTTTTCGGCACTCGAACAGATAACCTTAACGGATAACATCAGGAATTTTTATGATAGTACGTAAATCGCTGCTGATCAGTTCGATTTTTTTTATAACTTGTGGCATTAATTCCGTTAACGCAAAAACGAGCGGTTCAGATGAAAGTCTGCGCTTTAATTACAAAGCGTTACAGGAACTGGCTCACAATTATGTGGAACAACGGGTTTCAGCGCCGGATAATGGTCGTGTGGAAGTCGTTGCCAATAACCTCGACCCGCGCATGGCTCCCAAAATTTGTTCGCAGCCACCAAAAGTAGGCCTGGCAACTAACGCCAACCTCGACAGCTACACTACCATTGAAATTGAATGTGTAGGCAAAACTAACTGGCGCACCTATGTGCCTGTTCGAATTTATCGCTACAAAAATGTTGTTACCGCAGCCTCACCTATGGCTCCGGGTCAAATGATAAGCGAGAGTGATTTAGTGTTTTCCGAAGTTGACCTTAACCGGGTTCGCTCAAATGTGTTTACTGACATGACGGCTTTAGTTGGAGCCCGCATTAAAAAGCGCATTGCTGCAGGTCAGGCAATAAGTGCCAGCGATACATGTCTTGTATGTGAGGGGCAAAGCGTTACAATAGTTGCACAAGATAAAACGTTGCGAATTACTGCCGCCGGAAGAGCCCTGGCTGATGGTCTCAAAGGTGAATCGGTTGTTGTTGAGAACGCACGGTCGAACAAATCAATACAAGCGGTTGTCACAGGACTAAACGAAGTGACTGTTAATTTATAAAATGCTTAATCAGAACCTGACGTGAGCGTCAGGCTACGTACTAAAATTTTTATTAAAGTATTTTTAAGTGTGGTCGATAAGTAACCGAGACATATTATCTAGCGAGGCTAAAAACCATGTCAATTAACATTAACAATGCCGGGCTGAAAAATGCCAACATTGATAGCAAATCCAGCAGTCGTCAAGTACAGAGCGATGCTCCGGCGAAGCCTGCTGCGGTTTCGCAAAAAGGTGGTGAGGCCGTTTCGTTAACCAGCGAAGCGCAGCAACTGAATGGCTTACAGGAAAAAGCAATGAACAGCAGCGGCATTGACCAGGCCAAAGTTGATAAAATTAAAGCCGACATTGAAAGCGGCTCATACAAAATTAACGTTGAACAGCTGGCCAATAAACTGGCTCAGTTTGAGTCTGACCTGTTCAGTAACGGCAGCAACGAATAATGACCGTGTTGGCGCCTGTTAACGAGATATTACAGGATATGGCAGACTCGCTGGAAAACCTTGCGTTGTTACAACAACGTGAGCTTAATGCCATTGTCGAGCGCCAACACGCTGATGTTAATGCTATTGCCGACGCCAAAGAAAAAACGCTTATCCATATTAGCGAACTCGACCAGCAATTGGCTCAACACCCTGACAACGAACAGTTAAAAGACGACGCGGACTTAGCTGAAGCGGTTGCTGCTATTAAGGCCACCCTCTCTGACGTTCAGCATCAAAGTCAGGTTAATGAACGCGTGGTGCAGTCAACGCTAAACAGTATTGAGCAGTTAAAACAGTCCATTTTACAGTCCGCACGAAAAGATACCCTTACCTACAATAGCAAAGGTAAAATCCGGTGACTTCTCACCGCCCTAACGGACGATGCTTCTTACTTCACTAGCCGTTGCTCGATAGTATCGAGTCTTACGCAGCTTCCATAAGCAGAAACGACTGTCCAGCCGCCTTTAATTCCAGAATGCCTTTATCACGGATATTGAGGGCAGCGTTTAAGTCGCGGTCTATATCCGTAGTGCCGCAAGATGGGCAGTCCCACTTGCGAACCGACAAAGGCATATCATCCATTTTGTGACCGCAACAATGACAAGTTTTAGAGCTGGCGTACCACTGATCGAGTTTTACTAGGTGCTTGCCTTGCTCTTTAGCCTTGTACTCCAACTTAACCACAAAGCTGTGCCATGAGGCGTCGGCTATGTGTTTCGCCAGCTTGCGGTTTTTCATCATATTGGCTGATTTCAATGTCTCAACTATCACCGCTTGGTTTTCGTCAACGAGAGTTCGAGAGAGTTTGTGTTGAAAGTCAGCACGAGCGTTAGCTACTTTTTCATGGCATTTGGCAACGAGCAAACGAGCCTTGGCTCGATTGGCACTGCCTTTTGCTTTCCTGGATAGCTGACGCTGCTTACGCCTGAGATTCTTCTCAGCACGTTTTACAAATCCTGGGTTGGCTGTCTTTCTGCCGTTTGACTCAATGGCAAAGTGAGAAAGACCCAAATCAATACCTGTCACTTTGCTCACAGTATGAATTGGGCTAAGTGCGCCCATACCATCATCCACAAGGATTGATGCGTAGAACTTTCCTGTTTTACTCAGGCTGACAGTGATGCTTTTAACTATGCCTACAATCTCACGGTGAATGTTTGCCTCTACAGGCTTCATTTTCGGTAGTTTGATTGCGCCATCAAGCATCCTTACGCCCACACAGTGGTAGCTCGATTGCCTGCCGTGTCTGCGCTTAAATCGGGGATATTTCGTTTTCAGTCTGGGATTAAAGAAATTATCAAAGGCTTGATGCAGGTTAATCAGAGCCTGCTGCAACGCGATTGAGTCATATTGTTTCAGCCAGTGATATTTTCGTGATTTTTTGGCAACGGCAAGCAGTGGCTTAATGTCTTTTTTCGGACTCAGGGTAACACCATGCTTGCGGTACATATAAGACTTCAAATGCAACGCTTTGTTATACGCAAAACGCACAGCACCAAACTGAGCAATTAAAAACTCAGCTTGTTCTTGCGTTGGATAGATGCGTACTTTGGTTGCTCTTAACATAGTAAGTGAAATACTGTTTATGTATACAGTATATTTGCACGCATCTTCACCTGAGTCAAGGTCGCAAGCTTCCTATAAAACCAACGTCTTATATCCCCGCCCGAATGGGCAAGGGTTTACGGCGAAATTGCTAAAGATTTTGCCAGTCCAGCCGTTATAACCATAAGTACTTTGTTCAATCAGAGGTCGTTATGGCTAAGCATTTACTCTCTTTCGCTCTACTTGCATCTGCGCTGTTATTAAGCGGCTGTAGTGCTTACAACAAAATTGTGTACGATCAAAAGCATGTTGAATGGGAAACCCAAACCCCAAGTGAATTTCCAGTGCTGAATGCGGTTGGCTACGCCCCTATTGAAACCCAGCAAGGCGAAAACGCACAGCTAAAAGACTTAAACGCTATGCGCGCCTCTAAGTTAGCCGCTTACCGCGAGCTTGCTGAACAAGTCTATGGCCAGCGCATAGCCGGCAGTAGCTCGGTAGAAGACTGGGCTTTAAACCGCGACAGCTTTCAGGCTTCTGTGGACGGAGTGATTCGCGGCGCCGAAGTCGTTAAAACTTATGCGGTCGGCGATTATTACGCGACTGAGTTGCGTCTTGATTTCGAAAAGGTTCACCGCCTGTATCAAAGCACCAACCGTCAGCAGAAAGTGAAACGCGTTGTCTATTATTAAGCGCCACTTTGATTGAGTTAAACATGGCAGGGTTTTTGCAGTTAATTCCGATAGTAAAGTAACGACTAAAAACTGACACTTGGGATGCATTAACACCATGAACTGGAAAACCCTGCTACTTATCACCTCTGTTTTCTTTATTGCTATGCCAAGCGAAGCGCGTTGGGTGGAAGCTCAGGGCACTGCCCGCATTATTAATGGTGACACCAATGCCGCACGCGAAAAAGCCATCGAAAACGCCCTTCAGCAGGCATTGTTAACCTCTGGTGGTAACATCTCCAGTATTCAGCAAGTGGTTGACGGCGTTTTACAAAACACCGAAACCCAGTGGAATAGCCAGGGCAATGTTGACCAGGTGACCATAGTTCGCGAAGAAGTTCGCGACGACCGCGTTATTGTTCTGCTCCGTGCGGACATCTGGAACCGCGAAGGCGACTGTACCCGCAGCAGCTACAAAAACTCCGTTACCGTTGTGCCGTTTGAGCTGCGCGACCGCGCCCATGGTACCTGGGGACAAATTTGGGAAATAGGCAAAGTTGCGGCCGAGCGTTTAGCCCGTGAATTAGGCGGCGTTGGCAGCCAGTTGCAAATTGCCCACACCCTGCACCGTCACGCCGGTTTAGACCAGGCACTCAGCGGCCTGAACCTGGAAGAATTAGGTCGTATGTCCCGCAGCATTGGTTTAGCTAATGACAGTCAGTTCGTTATTTTCGGCATGTTTGACGACCTGGCCATGATGGATACCAAATCTAGCTGGTTTTGGTCCAGCGACCCCGACCGCCATTATGCATTAACACTTTACCTTCTCGATGCCACCACCGGGCAGCTAGTAACCCGTGCACGAGTTGAGAACACCCAACCCTGGACCTTTGATCGTACCACCGACGTCGATGTTGCCACCGCACAATTCTGGAATGAACCTTTTGGTGCAGCACTGGATAGCGGCCTGCGCGACTTAGCTTCCGGCGTGAAAGAACAAGTGGTATGCAAACCGGTACGAGCCAGAATTATTGCCGTTGATGCCAACACCGTTCAATTCAACTTAGGTGAAAAGCACGGCGTACACACCGGCGATAAGCTAAAAATTGTGCAACCCAGCCACTTTACCGACGACCAGGGCCGTTATCGTCAGAAATGGCAGGTGAGTGAATTTGAAGTTGAGGTGTCCCAGGTGCAGCAGTCCACCGCCGTCGCTAAGCTGACGAAAGGGAACATGCTGCACAACGTTCAGGTGAACGACTGGGTGGTGCCGGTTAACTGAGGGTGAAACCCGCGGCAGCTTCTGGCATAATTCGCGGCACGTCCCCGTAGCTCAGCAGGATAGAGCAGCCGCCTCCTAAGCGGCAGGTCGCAGGTTCGACTCCTGCCGGGGACGCCATGCCTATCAATTCCGGGTAAAGGGGATCTTCAATAACCCCCAAAGTTTAGTGGTGAGTTTTGCGTCGCGGTATTCGTTCAGACCAATATCGACATTGTCAGAACCGGCTTTTGGCTTTTCGGTGAAGCTACGAAAGAGGTGATCCCACCAACTGACACTGAAACCGTAGTTACTGTTGGTTTCTTCTTTTTCTGTACTGTGGTGAATGCGATGCAGCTCCTGGGTAATGAGCACTTTGCGCACGAGCTTTTCCACAGGTTTGGGCAGTGCCACATTGCCATGATTAAACAAGGAGCAGGCGTTAAGAATAATCTCAAATACAATAACGGCTAGCGCAGGTGCGCCCAGAGCAAGAATGGCGGCTGCTTTTATGAAAAAACTCAGCACAATTTCGGCCGGGTGAAAGCGCAACCCGGTCGTGACGTCAAAGTCCGGGTCGGCATGGTGCACCCGGTGCATTCGCCATAAAAGAGGAATGCGGTGGAACAATCGGTGCTGCCAGTAAATAACGATATCCAGTACGACAATGCTGACTACCATAACCAACCAAAAGGGTATTTCCGTACCCGCCTTGCTTAAGTAATTAAGAAGCCCCCAGCCATTTTCTGATGCAACAAGCGCCACTCCGGTCAGGCCAACGGGCGCAATAATTCTCAGCAATACCGTATCGACGGCAACTATGGCGAGGTTTGCCGGCCAGCGCTGTTTACGTCTATAGCGGGGCTTGCGCTTAGGCGAGGCAACTTCCCACAACACCATAATAAGCAATACGCCAAGAAAAATGCTTAAGCGCCAGGCAGTTTCAGACATCGGTGCCCTCCGGCTTTGCCCCTGGCTGTTTCAGTGTGCGGTAACCGGCAACAATGCGGGTTATTGCGGTAAGCCAGCAGGCAGCGGCGAATATATAGGCCAGTACCGGAAAGTGCTGTGGCCACAAGCAAAACGCCACAAAAGCTACAATGGTTTCAAAGCCTTCGGTTAGACCGCCCATATAATGCAGTGACTTATTCGGATATTCCGGGTTTTCAATACCACGCTTTCCGGCAACGCTGGCAAAGGCCAGAAAAGTAGAGCCAGTACCCATAAAAGTGACTAACAACAAGCCTGCGGCAATGGCGTTCTGTTCGGGCGAGGCCAATAAAAAACCAAATA
This sequence comes from Idiomarina sp. H2, assembly GCF_004364275.1. Taxonomy (NCBI): domain Bacteria; kingdom Pseudomonadati; phylum Pseudomonadota; class Gammaproteobacteria; order Alteromonadales; family Idiomarinaceae; genus Idiomarina; species Idiomarina sp. H2. Next base: position 17,714 of record NZ_SNZY01000001.1, on the reverse strand, counting down.
CCACAGCACTGTAAAAAATGAAATCCAGCACAATATCAAGAAAGCCACCGGCGTCGGTTAGTTGAGTGCGCCTTGCTACTGCCCCGTCCAGACCGTCGCACAGGCGGTTGAGTAGAATTGCCACTAACGCGAATTCATAAAGCTCAAAGGCTAAAAATGGCACAGCCAGCAAACCGATAATAAAACCTGTTATGGTGACCTGATCAGCACTGACACCAACACGGACGAGTAAGCGCGCAGGGAGGTCGAGAATTTTTCGGGTTGCCGGAAGTAGCTTAGGGTCAAACATTAGCGACGTCTCCTTTTACCTCAGTTCCTTGTATTTCAAGCACACGGCCACAGGCATCTGCGCTGTCATGAGTAACTAATAAGGTCGGCATTTGTTTGTCTTTGAGTTGTGCAAAGGTCCACTGCCTGACATCTTCTCGCAAACTGGCGTCTAATGCCGAAAACGGTTCGTCCAGTAACATGGCCTGCGGCTCTGCTAATAACGAACAGATTAAAGCGATGCGAGCGTATTGCCCGCCGCTTAAGCTGTCAGGGTAAACCGTCCGTTTATCCGTTAGCCCCAGATTATTCAGCATGGCCAGAGCTTTGTCTTTTTGCTGCTGGTGGGTTAGTGCTGAACGAGGCTTTTGCGCAAAATAGCAGTTCTCTTCAACCGTTAAGTGCGGAAACAAACCGCCCTTTTGAAACATCATGCCAAGTTGGCGCGCGGCAATTGAGCGCTCGCCGATATCTTCGCCGTTTAACCTTAATTCGCCCTGAATATGAAAGTTAGGCAAGGGCTCACCAAGCACCCAGCGCAGCAAGGTCGACTTCCCTACGCCACTCGGACCCATCAGCGTGACAATTTCACCTTTTTCAACCGTCAGTTCATTCAGGCTGAATAAAGGCTCAGAGCCATTTTTTGTGCGCCTTTTTATTTCAAGGTTACGAATGTTCAGCATAACTTTTTGTCCTGATGAGTCCGACAGCAATAAACACCACAAGTGGCAGTAGCATTTGTAGCAGCGCATAAAGGCTGCCAATACGCCAGTCGCCGCCGCTGGCAACGCTAACGGCTTCGGTGGTTAAAGTGGGCGTTAAGCCCTGCCCCAACCATTGAGTTGGCAGGTACTGAGCAATACTAACCGAAAAGGCGACCGCAAAAGCTACTGCTATGGGCTGCTTTAACATGGGTAACATAATTCGCCACCAGGCAGCCCGGTAGCTATAACCCAGACTTTGAGCCCGGGTTAGCCATTGCTCGTTAAAGCGGGTATAAGCCCCATGCAAAACCAGATAGGCGTAAGGCAGAGTATATACGGCATGAGACCAGAACACCCACCAGGCTTGCCAGCCACTACTCAGTTGTCCGCCAACTAGCCGTTGCCAACCAAGCACCAAAGGCACCTGCGGAATAAACAACGCTACAAGTACAGGCCAGTAAAACGAAGCGGCGGCTTTCTGTCGTTGCCGTTGTAGCAGAGCAATTGCGGCTAGCGTGCCAAGTAACGTACTGAGCAGCGCCAGCCAAAAACTGTTTACTGCTGGCTCAGTCAAATAGTCCCATTCGGTTTGCCAGCGTTCGAGGGTCAGTTCTGCCGGCCATAAGTTTGGATAAAACCAATGTGTCGCTAAGCTTTGTATGGCTAAAACAACAATACCCCCCAACGACAGTACCCCCAGAAAAATCCAGGTATAACGGCTGGCTTTATGTGTGTTGGGTTTTACGGGTTGGGTTACTTTTTTACCGAGCACGAAGCGGCGATAGAAAGCATAATGCCGGGCATTTATTAATAGCAGTACTAAAGCTATAGCCAGTAAAACCCATGCACCGGTTATTGCCTTAATCTGACTACCGGCAGAGAACTGAAAGCTCCATTCATACACACGCTGCGCCAGCACGCCCGGCGTGTTACTGCCCACTAACAGCGGAATATCAACAACGGACAATGAGTAAATAATAACAGCCGCCATTGGTAGCGTTAAACGTCGCAATAACTCCGGCGTAACAATGCGCCACCAGGCTTGTCGTTCGCTGTAACCATAGCTTTGCGCCTGCGCCACCCACGAATTAACAGGCAGCTGTTTTAATTGGGCCGATATCATTAGTAGTAAAAATGGCAGCTCTTTTAAAATTAGAACCACCATAACGGTTAGTAGCGACTTTTCCGGTAATGGCCAGCCTGCCGATGGTGCCGGGAACATGCCGCTGACGCTTTCCACTAAACGTATCAGCCAGCCGGACGGGCTCATTAACAACATAAGGCCAACTGCAAAAGCCACATGCGGAATGGATAAAAGTGGTGACAGGAGCTGCAGCAGGCGAGCGTTTTTTAATAATACAGGCGCCATCCATAACGCCAGATAACAGGCAATTAATGGTGCGGCTACGGCGAGTATAAGGCTTGAAGCTATTGAATCGTAATCTGCCAGCAGCTCAGTTAAAGCTACTAAGTTGACGCCGGTTTCAGGGTCAAAAGACGTAACCAGCAGAAAAAGCACACCACTGCCAACCGGCAGAATAATGAGCAATAACCAGACAACTATTGATAACGTGCGGACCATTCCCGCTCCAGATACTCCTGCCAACTGGCATGAAAGTCGTCGGTTGGTTCCAGCAGCGAAGAGCCTTGCGCACTTTTAAGAACGGAAGGATCGCCCCAGCGATTGGTATCGGCTTTTCGCTTTTGAGCTTTTTTCGACAATAAAAACTCGATAACCGCTTTCGCAGCTTCATGGCTCTTAGAGCTTTTCGGCACCGCCAAATAATGGTTATTGGTTATGGCTTTGTCTGACACGGTATGACGCTCAACGCCCGCAGGCAACCGCCCCTGATTCACCAGGGTTCTATAATCATTGGGATTAAAGCTGACCGCCATCAGTAACTGCCCATTTGCCAGGTACGAAATCTGCTCACCGGCTGAGGAAGGGAAGTTTTCGCCCTGCTGCCATAACAGCGGGTGCAGTTGGTCTAAATAGCGCCATAAAGGCACGGTTAGTTCTTGTGCATTAACGCTATCCACCGGTTGCTGAAACACACTGCGCTGCTGCGGATGCATAGACAACAGCAACGACTTTAATAAGGTAGTGCCATGAAAGTCCGGCGGTTTAGGGTAACTAATGCGGCCTTTATTTTTCCGGGCGGCGTTAAATAGGCTTTCTGCAGTCACGGTTTTCTGGGAGAAAAGCCCGGGTCGGCTAATAAGGTTAAATTGCCCAACGCCCCAGGGCACTTCCAGCCCATCCACCGGTTCGCCGAAGTCCGTTTGCCAGTTAAGCTCCGGGTTAATATTATTCATTGCCTTAATTTCACCGGCAATGGAACGCAGAGCACCAGCCTCTTTCAGTGCATGAAAGTTTTCACCGTTTATCCAGATAATATCCGCGTTGGAATGACCGTCTATAATCTGCTTAACCACCTCGGAGGCATCCGCCACTTTATTATGGCGAAGCTGGATGCCCTGCTCTTGCAGTTCTTTTTGCGCCCAGCGTAAGTAACTGTTTACTTCCGGCGAGCCACCCCAGGCATAAAAGTTCACCACTTCCGCCTTTAATGGTAAGGCGGCAAAAAGTGTCACTAACAATAAACTGATGGCAGCAATAAGACGCATATTAACTCCGGCGCCAGCGATGAAATTTCTCAACCAATGTTAGCAGCTTCTGCGGCGCGTTGGCGCGCTTCCACTCGCCGGCCACGTATTTATTCGCCTCCGCCAGGGTCGGATAACTGTGTATAGTGCCCAGTATTTTGTTCAGGCCAATGCCGTGTTTCATGGCCAGCACATATTCTGCCAGTAGCTCACCGGCCTGCGGGCCAACAATATTCACACCCAATAGTTCATCTTTACCGGGCTTGGTCAGCACTTTCACCCGGCCGTAGGCACTGTTATCGGCAATGGCGCGATCCAGTTCACCGATGTCGTACTCGGTTACTTCGTAAGGTCTATCGGCTTTTTTCGCCTGCTGCTCGGTTAAACCCACATTCGCCACCTGCGGCGAAGTATAAGTTACCCACGGAATGACAGAGTAGTCCGCCCGGAAAGTTTTGAAAGGGTCAAACAAGGCATTTACCGAGGCATACCAAGCCTGGTGCGAGGCCACATGAGTCAGTTGGTAAGGACCGGCAACATCACCACAGGCGTAAATATTAGGAAAGTTGGTTTGCAAAAGCTCATTGGTACTTACCGTTTTGTTGGTTTGCACGCCAAGCTCTTCCAAGCCAAAGTCCGTTATATTGGGTTGCCGCCCCAGCGCAATTAACACCTTGTCGAAGGGTATCTCAATTTCTTTGCTTTGGTCGACATTCTGGTTATCAACACTTTCGTTATCAACCGTCTGCTCAGCAATAAGCACGGACTCGCCATTGTGTTGTTCAAAACGCAACGCTTTGTGGTTCAGCTTAATATCAATGCCTTCCGCCGTTAACCGTCGAGTTAGCAGTTCCACTGTGTCAGCGTCTTCCGGCTCCATAAGCCGCTCGGCCATTTCCACCTGAGTAACTTGTGAACCTAAACGCTGAAACGCCTGAGATAACTCACAACCAATAGGTCCTCCGCCAAGAACTAATAAACGTTTAGGCAGCTCTTCTAACTCCCAGAGGGTGTCTGAGGTTACGTAGTCGACCTTATCCAGCCCTTCAAAGTCTGGCACTAACGGCTTCGCCCCGGTCGCGATAATAATACTGCGAGTGGTTATGCGTTTGGTTTCGCTCTTACCTTCAACATTGCTGGTCACTTCAACTTCCCAGGGCGAAACAATGCGCGCATCTCCCTGCTCAACATTCACACCCAAGTTGGTGTAACGTTCAACCGAGTCATGCGGTTCTATCTCTTTTATAACTGACTTCACCTGCTGCATAACCTGCTTGAAATCAACCGACACTTTGCCAACATGAACACCCGCACTTGAGGCGTTACGCGCATTATGAGCAAGTTCGGCCACATGAAGTAAAGCTTTTGAAGGCACGCACCCGGTGTTAAGGCAGTCGCCGCCCATTTTGTGCTTTTCAATTAAGGTAACCTTTGCTTTTACTGTGGCCGCTATGTAAGCACTGACTAACCCCGCTGAACCGGCGCCAATAACCACCAGATTATTGTCAAAAGACTTAGGCTTTTTATAGCCTTTAAAGGCTTTACGGCGTTTCACAAAGGCCAGTACCGCTTTGGCAATTAACGGGAATATGCCCAATAGTACGAAAGCACCAATTAAATCCGCTGAAACCACATCACCTAAGCTGGATATCTGTGCTAACTGAGTTCCGGCGTTAACGTATACAGCGGTGCCCAGCAGCATGCCTAGCTGGCTTACCCAGTAAAAGGTCCAGACCTTTATTTTAGTCAGACCCATAACCAGGTTAATAACAAAGAACGGGAACAGTGGAACAAGACGCAGGCTGAGCAAGTAAAACGCGCCATCGCGTTCCATTCCGCGATTAATGGCCGTTAGCCGCTCACCAAATTTTTCCTGCACCCAGTCGTGCAGAATAAAGCGGGCACTTAAAAAGGCCAGAAAAGCACCGAGAGATGCTGCAAAACTAGCCAATAACAAGCCCCAGCCTAGGCCGAATATAGCGCCAGCGCCCAGCGTCAGAATAGTCGCGCCGGGCAGTGACAACGCCGTGCTCGCCACATAAATAACAAAATAAACTGCAAATACTTGAAAGGGGTAATCAACAAAAAGCTGATTAAGCTGCTGTTGCTTTTCTTTTAGTACATCCAGAGACAGATACTGCGTTAGGTCGAATGCAAACGCACTGATAAACAGCACAATAATAACTAACAGCAACAACAGCTTTTTCAATGACATGAGCTTTCCTTAAAATTTGTAATCGACGCTCAATCGAGCATGTCTTGGCTGCGATGGAAAAGCCAGGGTTGCACCAAAATAACCGCCTTCAAATACCGGTGACCAGTTGTCCTGATCGGTAGCATTGAACACATCAATACGGGCACTTAACTGCTCGTCAAAGCGATAACGTGCGTTCAGGTTTAGCGTGTGCTGGTCACGTATAAACACCGTTTGCAGATAATCTAGCGGGTAGTGCTTGGTATAACTTAAATCACCACCGACCGACCATTCAGGGGTTATCTGCCAACCAACAACCGCTGACGCCTGTACTTCGGGAATGCCCTGTAATTGTTGGTTTGACGCAGGAAACGCGGTGAAATTCGGCGAGCCAATACCTGTACCTTCAATAATATCGGGGCTTGAATCATCAAACACATCGGCCACCTGACCTGTACCCTGCGATGCCGTAGAGTTGTCATAGTGCGCATCAATATAACTGGCTGCAAGAGTTAACCAGTAACCGGTTTCGTGCGTTCCTGTGGCTGAAGAGAAATGCCACTGAGTTTCGAAACCCTCGGTGCGAATACCGCTGTTAGAGCCATCACGGTTGCGTAAGCTTCGCTTTTGGTCAAAGACCACAGCGTCCGCGTACCAGCGGGCATCACTTGGCGCGTATTTCACACCCAGTTCATAAAGCGAGTTCTCTGTGGCAAAGTTTTGCGAATCAATTTCACCGGCGGCATTTAATACCGTACCACCCGCCATCGCGTTCGACGTAGAGTCGCTCTCATAGGCGGTTGCATAGAATGTCAGATCGGGCGTCCAGTTGTACTGAGTTGATAAACTTACCGCGGTTAGCCAGTCACTGTAGGTATCACTCGCTGCTTGAACATCTTGAGGTGGAATAGGGTCTTTTGCGTCCACGTCGTAATAGTCGGCTCTTACGCCACCGGTGACTCGCCATTTGTCCGTAATATCCAGCTCGTGTTGAGCGAAAACACCCCACTGATAACTTTTTGAGTCGGTGGTGTCTGACGTAATAAAATCGCCCGCGCCATCGCCGTCAATGTCGTACTGGCTACCCGGCGAGACCCAGAGATCAGGACGCAACTCAATTAAGCTGGCTTTCTGATCATTAGTTAATGGAATGCGGCGGTTACTGAGTGGACCCGTCAAGTCAATAGGATTATCCGCCTCGGTTGAGAACTGGCTGTAACCCAGTACATCGTTAATTCGTAAGTTAACTCCTACGACCGTTTTCTTGTTTATGTGCAGTTCGGTGCGGTTTTCAAAGGTGTGAGCGCCATCAATAATTTCAACAAAACTGTTCTGGTTAATGCCTTCGCGGGTTAAATACTGATAATACGTGCGGTTAACCAACACCATGTCATCGTTCAGCCAATGCTGAAGTTTTGCGTGCAACAAAGTGGTTTCAGCGGTATTGGTGTCAAGCGGGTCAGTTAACGTGGTACTGCGGTCAATTCGAACCTCTCCGGTTGGGCTGACAACAGCCCCGGCTCCGGGAACCCTCGAACCATTTGGCTGAACACCCTGACCGGTAATGTACAAATTATGGTCTATCAGGTTTTGTGTCGGCCTATTAATGCCTGCGTTGTCTGTCCAGTCAACATCGTAATACTCTATGGATATATCCAACAGCGTGTCGTCGTTAGGCGCAAGCTTATACGCCAGCAAAAGGTCATTGCTGCGGTGCTGATGAAAGTCGTAAAAACTGTCTTCATCAACGTACTCTGCGCTTACTCGCAGGCCTTGCTCGCCCTCTTTTAACACCCAATTATGGTCTAGCTGTAACCGGTACTGCTCCCACTCGCCAAATTGGGCTTTCAAGGTTGAGTCCGACTCAGTCAGACGAGCGGTTTTGGGCTGCAAATTGACAAAACCGCCCACGCGTTGTGTGGTGCCCAGCATGACCGGTGGCGCGCCTTTAACAACGGCGATACCCTCAATAGCATTAAATGACATGGGAATACCAAGCCCATTGTTACCGGCCTGACGGCGCATGCCCGCTTCAAATAACTCGCCCAGTTGGCCGCGAATGGTCGGCAGCGATGGATTACCAAAACCTGCCGCAGCAAAACTGTTAGGCGCAAAGCGCGCAATATCGTGTAAGTCATTAATGGCAGCTTCTTCCATTAACGACTCACTAATAGCCGTGGCAGCACGGGGGATTTCCTGCAGGCTCTCCGCTAAGCCGAACAAACCTTCGGTTGTTTCTTCCGATGGCAGCACGACACTTCCGTCATCGCGACCAATAACCTCAATAACTTCCATTGGTTTTTCTTGTGCCACCGCCGTTAACGGCAAGAACCCTAGCCACCACCACTTTTTCATTTTTGTATTCCCTTATTTTTTATTGACTGTGGTTATACGCAGTTTTTGTATTTTTCGATTACGCAGAATCGCTTCAAGATTGATGATCTGTTTTTAAATTAATGCCCTACAATCAAAGAGTAGAAAACATAGTAATCCGAAGACAGGAACATGTAATGCGAGCGATACTCTTTATTTTAGGCTTAGTTTTTCAGATGCCAGCAGCTGCACAGTCATTTGACCCGTCTCATACCGCTTTTACTGATGTTCTGAATGATCATGTTAAGGTGTACGATGACGGTTTAAAGTCTGCGGTTAATTATCGCGATTTGGCTAAAAACCGTCAGCCTCTGGACAATTATCTCGCATCGCTGTCAGCAGTTGAGCCCGGACAGTATGAAAGTTGGACGCAGGACCAGCGACTGGCTTTTTTAATCAATGCATACAACGGTTTTACCCTGCAGCTTATTATCGACAATATCGATAAATTTGGGGCCGGCAAAGCGGATTCTATTCGCGATCTAGGCGGGCTATTTTCCAGCCCATGGGAGAAATCGTTTTTTACGCTACTAGGTGAAAAACGTACTTTGGATTGGGTTGAGCACGAAAAAATTCGTGTCGACTTTGACGAGCCCCGCATACATGCCGCTTTAGTCTGCTGACAGGAGCTCAAAGTTCACCGGTGACTGAGAACAAACACTTTGTTTTGCCTTTGTATTTTACAAAGCTTTTATAATTCTGTAATGGCCTGATTAAAAATGTTTTTTAGAAGAGTAAGATCCAGATTAACCCCCGCTATATTAGCCTCAATCCATTCCTGTCGAGAGATAAGGGGCCAAGTCACGTCATATCCCAATGCAAACAACATTTCTTCAAAAAAGAATCTCTGTACGCGACCATTTCCTTCTCTAAAGGGGTGCAATAGATTTATCTCACAAAATAAATCCGCAATTTGCTCGATAAATAATTCGTGGCTTTGGGCATTTTCTAATTGAGAAATATTTTTGAATAGCTTTTTAGCCTCAGGTTCTATGCGCGTACAAGTGCAAAATCGTGTTTCACCTTTGGATATATCAACATCTCTAACTTCACCCGCCCATTCGTATACATCCTGAAATAAATGGTGGTGGAGCGTTTTTAAGTGTTCAAACGTGAACTGTTGAATAGTCGCTTGAGGGGATTGATAGAGCCGGTAACGCTCTGCAGTAAACTCAATTTCGGCTTCGGCCAGTTTATCCGCATTCCGGATATCCAGCAGATTAATGAGAACATCCGTTCCAGGGTAGCAGTACTTATCTTGTGCTACCCCGTATTTATCGCGCATACTTGCGTTTTAGTGCCGCAATAGACTGATTTTCGCCTATATTTTTCAACGTTAGCCCTTCGTACATTAGGCTGGTTCTAAAGTTTTCCATTTTGGGGATGAACTTTGCTTTCTTTTTTTCTGCCGTAGCCGTAGAAGAAATTGTATTAGTCATAATGCCTCCTATATAAGCCAAATTATACCGTAAAAGCGGTTATATGTCATGGCGCCGTTTGACCAAATAATCCACATAAAACACGGTTAAAGCATTCAAACTTCACAGCTAATATTATGAATTGCCGGAAATATAACGACACCACAAACCTGACGCTTTAAATTTCAAATCCATGATGCTGGCCGTCTGGTAGCTCAATATCCAAACGCACTTTACCGCCGCCAGCTTCAATATAACGCTTTAGACTTGAGAGCTTTACGTCACGGCCCGACTTTTCCATCTTAGCTATAGTGGGCTGTTTAACGCCCAGCGCTTTAGCCATATCATTTTGCGTTTTTTTCATAAGCATACGAACTTCAGCTAAATGGATATCAAGCAGCATAGCCTCTGCTTTAGCTTCTGCATTGGCTATAATATCCTTATTTTCTGTTTCAAGTATTTGCTCTAATGTTCTCGCCATTTCAATTACCTCTCACTTAAACCTCCATGTTTATAGCTTTAAAGGTATATAGCATTTAGGCTATCGTCAAGTTTCTACGTTATTCTTCTCTAATGTAAGAGTTGATAATAAAATTATCGTTGACCCAAACCCAATGTAGTGACGTAATATCAGGCAACATCATTAAGAGGGTTCCTTTATGAAAGCGTTACACGGTTTGTTTATTCTTCTGGGGTTATTATCTGTTGTATTGCTGGCTATTTCCGGGCCTTTGTATAAAAGTGGTGCAGCAGAACTTGGCACCGCGTTCTTAATGCTTCGCTGGGCCGCTTATATTGGCGCAGCCACTTTTGTTCTCAACATTATCTGGTACTTTATTCGCCGCCCACAAGGGTTGGTTGCAGGGTTAAGTGGACTAGCCATTATTGCTGGCGGTTTCTCTTTTTGCATGCCTTTTAGTCAGTACCTTAAAGCGCAAAATGTACCTGCAATTCATGACATTACCACTGACACACAAAACCCACCGGAATTTGTTGCTATTGCGCCGCTACGTGCCGACGCACCTAACCCGGTTGAATACGCCGGCGAAGAAACCGCCAAGAAGCAACGTGAAGCGTATCCGGAATTATCAACCTATACATCTCTTGAATCCCCAGATGAGCTCTATTCGGCTGCACTGCTGGCCGTTGATAAAATGGGTTGGGAACTGATCGATAGCTCAGAAGCCGAAGGCCGCATTGAAGCCACTGCAACCACTACCTGGTTTGGTTTTAAGGATGACGTGGTTATCCGGGTTCGCAGTACTACTGATGGCAGTGAGCTTGATATTCGCAGTAAGTCGCGCGTAGGCCGCAGCGATGTCGGAAAAAATGCTGAGCGGATTCGCGAGTTGATGTCGTTGCTGAAACCGGAATTACGTTAGTAAAAGTTACGATAGAAAGTATTAGGCCTGACACAAAGCGTCAGGCCCTTTCTATTACGGGGCTTTGCGAAGTACCGGCTGCCCATAGTTTTCGTCCAGCTGCCTAACCGCCGACTCCGGAATAAAGACCTGCGCTACACTGGCCACTTCTTTGGTATTGATATTCACTAGCCGGGCGTTAGCCATAACGCCATCCCGGTGATGAGACAAAGTACCCACTAACACATGAGTAATTGGCATTATTTCGTCGAGTTCCAGGTAGTCACGAGTTAACGCAAAGTCACCTTTGGGAGTCACCCGAATAAAGTCAGTGGCTTTAAAGTCAAGAACGCTTAGCTCACGACTGTGCAGTTCCTGCACCAATTGCTCTGACAGAACCATACTTAACGGCGAGCTTTGATCATATTGACCAGTTATCCCAACTAAATTGGTTATACCGACCTTCACTGTATTCAAGCGAATGCTCGCATTATCCACTAACTGCTCCGCCAATTGCGCACTGAATTTAGCACTATCCGGCTGCGCATAGTTTTTCTCCGATGGAGCTTTCACGCCTTCTTGCTTAGCGGGTAACACCGTGCAGGCACTTAATGAAAAAACTGCAACGACTGTAAAACTGAATAACTTCATAACAGTGCCTCTTTTAATTACGTTGTAAACGGCCATTGACCAGCTCAGTTTGCTTATTTGGCCAGTACAAATGTTTGGGAACATAGCGATTCGCCGCCGCCAAAACTTCCTGATTACGACGGTCAATAATACGCAGGTTAACCATAGTGCCTTCATCTTTGCGGGAGAGAGTTCCGACTAGAACCCAGTCAACTTCAGGATGCTGTTCGAGGGCTTCAACATCACGAGATAGCAGGGTTGAACCTTCTTCTCCAATGGAAATATAGTTCTGAGCTCTAAACTCAACTAAACTCAGCTGACGCTCTTTCAGGTGCGCATAGATGCTCTCGCTAAGTTGGTGACTTAGTTTGTTTAACGAGTCGCCCGTTTGCGGCTGTTTTAGCGTTTCCGATAGCACCCAGCGGGTTATGCCGATATTCCCCTCTCTCTCTGAGTAACCTTGACCAGACTGAGTAAGTTGTTGCGTCAATTGCTGCGCCAAGTCATCTCCAATGGCTTCATGGGGATTATTACTGTTTGCTACTACCAAATTTGAAAACAAAAACATCGGCAAGGAAAAACAAAGAGTGATGAGCAACCGATTAAACATAGTCTGACCTTTACTGATATAGCCTATGGTTTGTTATCGGCAGGGAGCGGGGAAGGTTTAGGGGAAATCCTATCCCGTTGACTCTGAGCTAGGATTTCCTTTTTGAAAAACTTACCCTGTTAATGCAAATGTCTATTAAAAAATGTCAACATTTTTTCCCATCGTTCAATGTTATTCTCGGGTTTATAAAAACCATGTGCTTCTTTTTCTTTTACAAGCCACTCATATGGGTGATCTTTTTCGTCTAGTGCCTTTCGTAGCCTATGTGCATGTTCAATAGGAACGCGAACATCCTTTCCTCCATGAATTATAAAAACTGGAACTTTCAACTTATTAAGTTGATGTAACGGTGACTGCATTTCTCTTTCTTCTTTATCTGTTGGAAGCACCATGCTTAAATAATTTTGACCGGCATCTGCTTCAGAAATATCCCCTTGCTCAAACATTAGGTTCAAATCATAAACGCCAACAAAACCTACTGTACACTTGTATAAGTCAGGTTCACGAATAACGGCCATTAGCGCGGCATAACCGCCATATGAAGCCCCATAAACACACATACGACTCTTATCCGCTATACCTTTATCAACTAAATGCATAACACCGTCTGTCATATCATTTATCATAGTCGTGCCCCAGTTTCTATAGCCTGCTTTCAAGAACTCCCGACCATAGCCGCCTGAACCTCTAAAGTTGGGTTGTAAAACTGCGTACCCGTGCTCCGCAAGGACTTTAGCGTCAGTATCCAACCTAGTAAGGCTATCCCTAATTCCATGAGGGCCACCATGTGGTAAGAGTATCAAAGGTAAATCTTCCGCCTCTACACCCTTAGGTAAGGTAAGCAAAGCTTTTATGATACGTCCATCCCGGCTCTCATAGGTCATAATTTCAGTTACTGGAATTTCTTTTTTATCTAGCCAAGGGCGTGATTTTGTTATTAGAGACAACGCATTCTTTTCTGAATCAAAAAGATAAAACTCAGTGGGGTGATTCGAAGAGTTAACAGTTAATACCATCTTAGAATTGTCTTTTGTCGCAGAGTTAACAGCCACTTGAGTATTAGGGAAAGCTTGAGTAAGTGACTGAACAATTTTTTGAAACGGCCTATCTTTAACTCCATCAAATAAAACAACATCAATTTTGTCATACTCATAAGCTCCGCCAATCAGCTCATTACTGCGCCCGTTTTTTATACTCATAATCGGCATAAGGTCGGTTTCAGGGTGCTCTGCTAATACCTTAATATTTCCCGTTTTCAAGTCCATCAATGCAAGCGCCTTAGTGTCTGTGCTCGTGTCACTAAGACCAACCACATTATTACCGTTTGGTGTGATATCTACTGGATCAAAGCTTCCACCATCAGCGTTGTAACGGGAGACCTCACGCCAATCTTCATTAGCACCATCTCTCACCATAAGTACATTTTCATTACGCTCCTCTGGATCAACTCCTAAAGCCAGTCGAGATACCCCATTATCATCTAATAAAACTTGGACATTAGTACCCGAATACCATCTCAACGGAATACGTCCCTCTGGACGACTACGGCCACTATCAACTTTTAGTCTAAATAAATCAATAAACGGCTCTTTTGACCTTGGGTTAATAGCTAAAACCATGATCTGTTCAGGTTCATTAGGCAACAAGTCTACTATTTGCGTATAACGCTTCAAATGCTCTGAGCGTGGGCCCGTTAAAAACGTTTGACTACCTCCACTTACATCCATACTAAGAATTTCACCAGTCGGAATCGGAGAGTCCAACGCACCAACTTCTCGAGCCAATGTCATAACTAAGCGGTCATCGCTTACCCAATTAAAAGTATTAACCGACTGGCCTTTATTAGCCTTAGTCACCGATTTTATTTCATAGTTTTCTACATCCAATACTGTCAGTTGAATATCCCCAGCTTCATCACGAGACGTAGCCGCAAGATATTCCCCATTAGGGGAAATTTTAAGATCCATGAATTGTGCATGTTCAGCATATTTTTCCAAAACATTTTGTCTTGCCTTTGCATAGGCCATTTCTGAACCAATGCTCAAGAGCAATAGACACATCATTGATTTGATTAAAACTCTCATGATAACCCCTCAAAACAATAAAAAGCCCTCTCAACGGAGGGCTTTCACTTCTTTGCTTTATTAACCTTTAAAAACTATAAGTCAGATTAGCAAATACTCGGCGACCTAGCTGATCATACTGAGAGTATATAACAGCGTTACCTGTAGTCGAAACTCCATCGGTTGCTGTAGACACTTTTGGTGGTTCCTTATCAAAGATATTAGCAACCCCTAATGTCAAGTCCAAACCGTCAACCAGTTCCATATTACCTGAAAGCGTATGGTAAACCGTGGTACCAACCTCGCCAACGAAGTTATAGGTTTCTCCGCGGTATGCAGTTTCATTAGAACCATCATGATAATAGTCTAAATTGCTAACACTATCAGCGTAACGCATTGTCCAAGTCAGGCTCCAATCGTCACGAGAGAAAGTTGTATACAACTGACCTACATGCTTTGGTTCACCAATCTCGCCAATATATTGACGAACTTCGCTATCAGCAAATAATTGATAAGTATGATCTATTTGGTTTGTGTGCTCTAACACAACCCGAATATCACCAAAATCAAACTCGTCTTGATATGACAGGCTGATATCTACACCACGGACACCTTGACTCGCTACGTTTACATAACCTGCTTGTACTTCATCAATACCCCAGTCACCGTTTTCACCACCATTTCGAGTGAATAGATCGCACAAAGGATCATTAGGGAAATCGGCAGAACGATAACAAGTACCAACAATATTCGCTGATGTCAGTTTTGAAACTTGACCACTAATCTGGATATCATAGTAATCAATAGATGCTGCGAATGTATCTTCTGGGCTTGTCCAAACAAGGCCAGCACTTTCAGCAACCGAAGTTTCAGCCTTTAGTCTGTCTCCGCCACCACTAGTTATCTCATTAACAGAACTAGTACCGGAACCATCGTAATCTAAAGGGATTCCATCAGCCTGACAATTTTGGTAAACAGTTTCTGACACTCCGCCTTCTTCATAGCGAGTTCCGTAATCATAACATGGATCTACAGTTCGCTGACCGGGGAATGCGGTTTGTCCGGACAGATACAATTCATATAAAGCAGGAGAACGGAACGAAGTGCCTCGAGAAGCCCGTACACGCCAGTCATCATTAATTGCCCAATTTAATCCTAATTTAAACGTCGAATCGCTACCGTATGTGGAAACGTCAGTCCAACGAAATGAACCAGTTACGTCAACAGCTTGAGCGAAAGTTAAATCAGCAAGAATAGGGACTCTGACTTCACCGAAAACAGCTTTGGTATTCTGGGAACCCGCAGTACGACTAGCACTTGATAGTCCCCAAGAGTTTCCATTAGCACTTGTCTCGCCGGGTTTGTCGTCAATTTCATCTTTCTGATAAGACATACCAAAAGCTGCACCAACTGGCCCAGCTGGCAAGTTCATTAAATCGCCAGTTATATATGCTTCTAAAGTCTGCTGCTTATATATTGTTTCCCCTTCTTCGGTACCAAATAAGAAATCTCTAACTTCTTGACTCGGGTTTCCATATAACAACTGAGGATCAGCAAAATTTACATCAGTGCAAGTTTTGCCTGATTTAGCAGTGACTTCTCCGTCACAGTTAGTACCGTTTAGAGCGTTTGTTTGAGCCATCATCATGGAATCAGCAAAAATAACTTTGCCTCCATAAGTACCTTTATTGTAACTGTTTTGGTACGAAATATCCCAATCCCAAAAACCTATGCTACCTTCGATACCACCAACAAAACGAGTATAATCAACATCGACATCTGAGCCATAGTGGTCTGTCAACGCGACAGGCATAAGCAAAGCATCACCTTCAAAACCTAAATTTTCAGCAGGTATAGCTCCAACATCTCCAGTCCAGAACTGGCGATACCCTTGGGTTTCAGTACTACGAGCACTATGTAAAAGTTCTGAGTAAACAGATATAGTGTCCGTTAATTGATAATCACCCTGTAAATACAATGACAGAGTCTTGTTTTCAGGTAACATTGTCTCTTTATTACGGAATGGATGGTTTAAATTCCAAAGACCATCAGTTTCTTTGTCATAAGCACCGACAAACCAGCCTTCAGGACCACTAAGGCCTCCTGGTTGATCATTAATGCTCTCGTAACCGTTAGACTCTAACCAACCATCATAGTCATAAAAGACCTTTGCTCCGGGTTGAAGCCCATAAGCCCACATTCCATAACCCGTATCGTTACAATGATAATCACCCGTGCGAGGATCTATAGGATCTCCACGTGTGCCATCTTCGTTAAATAAGTAACGCTGAGTACATGCGTAAAAGTCCCTATCCCCACGCTCCATTTTTTTCTTTACATTATAGTCAGCTACAAAACGTATAGATCCTTTGTCAAAAGTTTCACCCCAAGATCCATTTATTCGTTGTGATTCACCACCTGACTCAAAAGGTTGACTCAAGTCGACAGAGAAAGTCTTTGAGTCGTCAGTCTTCGTAATAATATTAATAACACCAGCTACTGCATCTGAACCATATAGTGAAGATGCGCCGTCTTTTAATACTTCAACGCGCTCAATAGCCGAAATTGGCAACGCATTCATATCAAAAGATGAAACAGCTCCGCGAGTCCCTGCTGGTCCCGCTCGACGCCCGTTTAGAAGAACCAGAGTACGGTTTGCACCTAGCCCCCTCATTGAGATAGTCTCAGCACCAGCGCCACCATTTGTAACATAACCAGTCGCAAATGCCTGAGTTATCTGACTTGAACCAGCTGCCACTGTACTCGTTCTCAATAACTCACCTAGCGTATTAAGTCCTTGTTTTTCTGCATCTTCAACTGAAATAATATCAATTGGTGTTTCATTAGCAAAAGCATCAGTTCTAATACGTGAACCGGTAACTTGAATGCGCTCAGGTTGTTGCTCTTGAGCGCTCTGCTCTTCCGCAACATCCATTGTTTCTCTATCTACATTTTCCTGTGCTATTGCTAGCACAGGAAAGCCTAAAGACGCAGCCACTGCTGCAGCCGTTAAACTTTTACGGAATGTCATATTTTTCATGAGTAAAAACTCCCTGGAACGTTTTTATTATTTTACTTCTTACGCGAAGTGTTAAAGAATTTAACAGCAAGTTAAAACTTTGTAAAGTTTTAGTGGTTTTTGTTGTTACTTCTGACTTTGAACGCGGTACCTCATTCAAATTATCTTTAATAAGTGGACTTCCCAGCTTTCACGAGACAGTCTGTAGCTCCTCAAAGTATGCCTTCTTTTCAAAGTTAGCAGGCGATTGTAGTGGCAAACTAAATTTGGCCACCTAATTAGAGGTGCTATCATGCACCAAGAGACAATTAGGTGACAAGATGACAAAGAGACCAGAAGGGTTCTACCCAGATTTTACGGACACATCCAAAACGAGGCATAATATGCCCATAAGGAGTGTTCATGACCAAACGAAAAAAGTACAGCCCAGAGTTTAAACGTGAAGCCGTAGCGTTGACAAAACAGCCC